>JAUMAF010000207.1:0-5415 GCA_032117045.1 Pirellulales bacterium
CGCCGTGACGGCGGACCTGAGCTTGTGATTCGGGGCGAACACCCCGTGATAGCGATGCCGGTGCTTCCGCGGCGGCGGCACGAAAGCAACTCCTCCACGAACCCCTCGTCGCCCAGCCCGTGCACTTCAGTTTCGATGGCCGCGGGCGTCTTTGGGTGGCCAACTACCGGCAGTACCCGTATCCGGCGGGCGTGAAGGTGCTCGGTCGCGACCAGTATTACCGCAATGTCTTCGACAAGGTGCCCCCGGCGCCTCCGCATCACGACAAGGGCCGCGATTCAGTCACGATCCACGAAGACACCGATGGCGACGGCCGCTACGACCGCCACAAGGTGTTTCTCGAGGGCATGAACATGGTGACCTCGGCGGTCCGCGGCCGGGGTGGCGTGTGGGTGCTCAACCCTCCCTATCTGCTCTTCTACGAGGATGCCGACGCCGACGACGTGCCCGATGGCGATCCCGCGGTGCACCTGGCGGGTTTCGGCCTCGAAGACACGCATGCCACCGCCAATGCGCTCACGTTCGGCCCCGATGGCTGGCTCTATGGCGGCCAGGGCAGCACGACATCCAGCCGCATCACGCGGCCCGGTCTGGACGGGCCCGATGCCGCGGCCATCGCCTTCGAGGGGCCGATGGTCTGGCGGTATCACCCGGAGACTCGCCGCTACGAGATCTTCTCCGAGGGGGGCGGCAACACCTGGGGCATCGAGTTCGACTCACAGGGCAGGCTCTTCTCCGGCGACAACGGCGGCGACACCCGCGGCTTCCATTACCTGCAGGGAGCGACGGCGGTCGTGGCCGGCGCGGATGCAGGAAAGTACGGCCCCTCGCCACACCCCTACCTGTTCGGCGAAATCCAGAAGATGCCCAGTGCCAATCCGGTTCCGCGGTTTTCCCACATCGCGGCCGTGGTCGAGGGCACGGGCGTGCCGGCCGCCTATGCCGGCGACTTTTTCTGCCTCGACCCGCTGCATGGCAAGGTGATCGACTCGCGCCGGCTGCCCTTGGGCAGCTCGTTCAAGACGGCCGATCGTGCCGACGCTGTGACCAGCACCGACGAGGCCTTCCGTCCGGTGTTCATCGCCAATGCCCCCGACGGCAGCCTCTTGATCGCCGACTTCTACGACTTTTACATCGCGCACGGCCAGCACTATCAAAGCCAGATCGACAAGAGCACCGGCCGCATCTACCGGCTCCGCGGCCAGAGCTCGCGGCTGGAGACCGATCTCGATCTCGCCGCCAAGGATTCGGCGGCACTCGTGGCGATCCTTGCGCACCCCAACAAGTGGCACCGTCGCATGGCCGTGCAGTTGCTCGGCGAGCGGAAAGACAAGACGGTGCTGCCGATGCTTCGGGCGCTGATCGAGGGGCAGCCTGGGCAGGCGGCCCTCGAGGCGCTCTGGGCGCACCATCAAATCGCAGGCCTCGACGAGGGGCTCGCCCGCATCGGCCTCGCTCATCCCTCCAATGCGGTGAGAGAGTGGACCGTCCGGCTTCTCGGTGATGAGCGGCGTGTGGCGCCGGCACTCGCGCCACGGCTCGCGACGCTCGCGGCCGAAGAACGCGATGCGGGCGTGCGGGCGCAGTTGGCCTGCACGGCCCGGCGGCTGCCCCCCGAGCAGGGTCTGCCGATCGCCGCGGCCCTCATGCGACGCGACGAGGATGCGGACGACCCATGCCTGCCGCTTCTCGTCTGGTGGGCGATCGAAGCGCAGGTGCGTTCCGCGACCGATGCTGTGATCGGGCTCTTCGCCGACACGGCCGTGTGGGACGAGCCGCTCGTTCGCGACACGCTGCTGCCGAGGCTCATGCGGCGCTTTGCCGCGACCGGGCGGCGAGAGGACCTTGTCGTCTGCGCGAGGCTGCTCGGGATGGCACCCGGCAAGCCTCATGCGGAGAAGCTGCTATCAGGGTTCACCGAGGCCTGGCGCGGCCGGGCAATGGTGGGACTCCCCGACGAACTCGTCTCGTCGCTGGCGGCGTCGGGCGCCGCGCCGCTCCTGCTGCAGGTGCGACAGGGAGAGACGGCTGCCATCGACGAGGCGGTTTCGCGGATCGTCGACGAGAGGCTCGATGCCAGCGAGCGGCTCACGCTCATTCGAGCCCTTGGAGAACTCAAGTCGGTCGCGGCGCTGCCAGTGTTACGGAAGCTGGCACTGACGGCGAAGCCGGACATCGGCAAGGCGGCGATGGCGGCGATGGCGCAGTTCGATGATCCGGCGATCGCGGCCGAGGTGATCGCGACACTGCCGGCTCTAGACTCGGGGGTGCGTGCCAGCGGGATTGCGCTGCTATCGGCCCGCGGCGAGTCGGCGCGGATGCTGCTTCATGCCGTCGAGCGTGGTGACGTTCCGTTGGCGCTCGTTCCGGCGGAGATGGCCGACCGTTTGCGGCTGCATCTGGATGAAGAGGTTCGCAAGCTGGCGGCGAAGCTCTTTCCGCCGGCCCGCGTCGTGGCGGCCGCGGCGGCCAACGCCAAGATCGATCTGATCCGACGGATCGTCGAGACTGGCACTGGCGACGCCTACCAAGGGGAGAAGATCTTCACGGCAAAGTGTGCGGCCTGCCACAGGCTCTTCCACAAGGGGGGCAACGTGGGGCCGAACCTCACCTCCTACCAGCGCGACAATCTCGGTACGATGCTCACGAGCATCGTGAATCCCAACGCCGAGATCCGCGAGGGGTACGAATACCAGATGGCGATCACCGCCGACGGTCGCAGCGTCGGCGGGTTCGTCGTGGACCGTGACCCGCAGATCGTGGTGATGCGGGGGCTCGACGGTGAAAACGTCGTGCTCGAGCAGGAGGAGATCGAGGAACTCGCCCCTGTGGGGCGGAGCCTGATGCCCGATGGGCTGCTCGACGATCTAAGCGACCAGCAGATCCGCGATCTCTTCCAGTTTCTGAGACGCTCGCAACCGGTCACGAAATGAGCGAGGCAGCTGACGCTGCAAAGCGAAGCAGTCGGAGCCCGACCCGGAAGCGTTCCTCGAGCAAATCCGCGTACGGCAGCGACTCGCGGCGGATTGCACGACGATCTGAAACGATTTATTCTACGTGATTTCGCGACTGAAGAGGCATGGCATGACGAGATCGACGAGATCATTGATTCCCCTGCTGGCGGCCTGCCTGGCGGCGGCCCTTCTCGCGGCTGCGGCCTCTCAGGCCGAGGATGCCACCGCCCGCCCCGCCGTGCGGCAGATCGGCTCGCGGAAGCAGCTCTTCATCGACGAGCGGTTCGTCGCCGAGAAACACGACGTCGCGCTGGTCGTCAATCCGCCGGTGAAGGCCGGCCCCATCGACGTGGAGGCGATCACCGCGCCCTGCGTCGTCGAGCATGGCGGCGTCTGCCATCTCTACCAGGGGCTCAACGGGCAGACGTCGCTCTGGACCTCGGTCGACGGCCTCCAATGGAAGGCCCGCGGCCCGATCAAGGGAATCGACGACGACGGCCCGCAGTGGACGAGCATCAACAGTGTTTTTCTCGACCCCAAGGACGCCGAGTATCCCTTCAAGGGGCTCTATGAACGGATTCCGAAGACGATCGTCGAGCCGACCGCCAACCGCACGCACACGCCGCCGGTGCCGGGCGGTCTCTTCCTCTGCCGCTCGCGGGACGGGATCACCTGGGACTATCTTCCCACGGTGGCCATTCCATTCCTCTGCGACACGCACAACCAGATGCTCTACGACCCGTGGCGCGACCGCTACGCCGCCTACGTGCGGGCGTTTCCGGAAGTGAGCGGGCCCTGGAAAAACAAACGGTGCGTGGCCCGCGTGGAGACGGCCGACATGCTCGCGCTACCCTGGCCGCACAGGACGAATCCGGCCAACAAGCGGCCGGACAAGCATGACTTCCCCTACATCAACGATGAATTGGACCTCGTCATGGGGCCCGATGCCGACGATCCGCCGATGACCGACCTCTACAACCCCTGCATGCACGTCTACCCGGAGGCCGAGGACGTCTATCTCGCTTTCCCGTCGATGTATCGCTGCTGGGGCTACGGCGGCGGGAACAGTTCCGCCGGCCGCGACCATCGTGGCACCTTCTTCAACGACGGCATCTTCGAGACGCAACTGGCGGTGAGCCGCGACGGGGTGCGTTTCACGCGACACCGCACGCCCTACCTGCACGCCGGCCTCGTACGCAACCGCTCCGGTAGCGAGGGGGATGTCGACTGCGGGCTGACGATGATGGGGATCGGCATGCTGCGCCGCGGCGACGAGATCTGGCAGTATTCCTTCGGCGGCCGGAGGACCCACGAAGCCAAGGAACAGGCCGAGAAGCAGGGGCGGAAGGGGGAGGCGATCATGCGGCTCGTGCAGCGGCTCGACGGCTTCATGTCGATCGACGCCGGTTCGCGGGGCGGCGAGTTCACGACGCCGCCGCTCGTGTTCGCCGGCAACCGGCTCGTGCTCAACGCGGCCTGCCACGGGCTCGGCGAGATCTGGGTGGAGATCCTCGACGAGGCGGGCCGGCCGTTCCCCGGCTTCGCACGGGCCGACGCCGTGTCGATCGACCGCAATGGCACGGCGCAGGAGGTCTGGTGGAAGCAGGGGCCCGACGTCTCGGCGCTGGCCGGCCGGCCGGTGCGGCTGCGGTTCGTGATGCGTTCAGCGAAGCTCTATGCCTTCGCGTTCGGGGCAGGCGACCGCGAAAAGTAAGGCAACGCCCGTAGGGAGAAGGCAGTCAGCCTGCTTGGCCCCCGCGGGCCGCTCCACGCGGTTCGGGACGATCGCCAACCGCAGTTCGAACTGATGCCCGCAATGGATGCGCGGCACCGGTCGGTTGTCTGCCGGTCGCTCGACGGCTGCAGCGGGCAGATTCCCCTGTTGGTTTGTGAAAAGCAGCGGGCAAGTCTATCCTGCCGCCATGCGCGAAGAACGAGCGTTTGGCATGACGCCGGAAATCGGCTGCTGGGGTTTTATCCTGGTCGGCCTGACGATGAACCTCTGCCTGGGCTCGGTCTACGCCTACAGCATCTTCAAGCCGGCCGTTGAGAAGGTCTACGGCGTCACCGCCTTCCAGGGCAATCTGCCCTTCATGACCTTCCTCTTTTGCTTTGCCGGCATGATGTTCTTTGGCGGCCGGATCATGGAGAGGATCGGGCCCCGCTGGCTCGCGTTGTGCGGCGGCCTGGTCGCGTCCTTGGGGTGGATCCTGTCGAGCCAGGCCACTTCCATCTGGATGCTCGTGCTGACCTACGGCGTGGTGGCTGGATCGGGCGTCGGGCTTGCCTACGGCTGTCCGGTCGCGATGGGCGCCCGCTGGTTTCCCGATCGCAAGGGGCTTGCCGTGGGGCTCATGCTCGCGGGGTTTGGTGGCTCGGCGGTCATCACCGCCAGGATTGCGAGCCTCCTCATCGGCGACAACAAGGCCCTGCCCGTCGAGCAAATCGCAGTGACGCTCCC
>JAUMAF010000208.1:0-21879 GCA_032117045.1 Pirellulales bacterium
CCAGGCACTCAAGTACGCAGCCCGTGGCTTCCGGTCATTCCAGAACTACAGGACGCGGATCCTCTTCTACTGCGGCAGACTCGACCTCAGCCCGCGGCTACCCTGCCACTAAAATCTCGGAAGAACCCGTGGGCCATTACCATCCTGCCCTACATCGAGGAAGGGGCGTTGGCGAGCATGTATGAACAATATTGCCTCGCCTGTCCTCCCGAAACCCAGGAGGAGGACATCGTGGGGGCTCGGATCGCGGTCTATAACTCCGCCTCGAAGATGAAAGGCGCCGTCGACTTTGCGGCACTGCTTGGCCCGGGACCCGCGTCGCCTGATCCGGCCCGGCGACTCGAGGGATGGTTCTACAGCGCGAGTCCGCCGAAGACCGAGTTTAGCGGCGTCCTTGTCCCCGAGGGCCTCGGCTGGAGCGACGTGAACGGCGCCTATGCGACACCGATCCGCACCAAGCCGATTCGGATGGCAGACATCACCGACGGCCTGTCCAAAACCCTCGTCCTCGCAGAATGCAGCGACTACACGGTCGATGGCGGCGGCACGTGGACGCAGCCGCGGTACTCATGGCCCTACATCTCCGACGTGGGCCGCTACACCGGCCAGGGAGCGGGCGTCGGGGTCTCCCCGCTCGAGACCTCGCTCAAGCCGCGGTCGCGACTGCCGGGGGGCGTGTTCCTGGTCCTGTCGGGTGACGGCGGCGTGCGGCCCGTGTCTGAGGGCATAACGGTTGAGTTGCTGCAATCGCTGACCAGCCGGGCAGGCGGCGAAGTCGCGGCGGTTCCGTAGACTCGCCGATCGTGGGCCCGAGGCTCGATGACTTCACGGACGGCGCAGCCCTGACGTGTCCGTGATGGCGGCGTGCGGCCCCGGCACCCATTGGCCGGACTATCCCTTCTGAGGCCGCCGAAGAAACACTCGGCCTCGCCTCGCCGATGGCGTTCGCACGCACGTCAGCCACCGCCGGATGAATCGATCGCCGCCTGCATCGCCGCGACGAAGCGACGGGCCGTTTCCAGGGTGTTTGCCACCTGCTCGCGTGGGATGTCCAGAAAGTCGCCGTAATCGGCGTCGAGCCGCTGTGCGTAGAGCCCCTCGAAAGCCACAGCCTGCTCGGGGCCGACAAAACCCTGGGGAACGAGCTCTTCGTGGACCGCTTTGATGATCCCGCGATGCTTTTTGAATCGTCGGCCACGGGCCACGAATACGGCCGTCGCTCCATGAAAGCATGCGTAGTAGGCCCGGTTCCACGCCAAGCGGCTGCTGCCACGGCTCGCCGCCGCGGCGGCGTCGTCAAGACACTCGCGGGCCAGAAGCATCTGTTGGGCCACGATCCGGTCGCGTGCCTCCTGTTCGGTCATGTTCGTCCTCCGGATGCGGCTCGGAAGACGTCGATGCCTTCCGCATCGATTTCTTTGCGGATGGGCGCGGCCTGATAGACACCGTGCCACCATTCGTCGCTCGTCCGGACGTAGAGCTCCGGCCATGTGCCGAGCCGCAGGCCGACGCGGCGGACCAATTCGCGCATGCGGCCTGTTTCCTCAGGAGTGAGCGGGCGGCCGGTGAGCACGAGAAGGTCGATATCGGAATCGGGCGTGTCGTCGCCTCGCGCCTTCGATCCGTAGAGCACGATCGCGTCGACGGGCCAGCCGGCCGGCAAGGACGCCGCGATTTCGTCGATCGTCCGCCGATCAGATTCGACGAGCGAGTGCAGGGGACGCAAAGCCACCATGGCGTCGACCTCCGGAAGTCCTGCCGGATTCTACCCGCCCATCCGTGGCAGCGGTTGCCGGTTGAAAAACACGCTCGAGACCCTCGCGTTGACTCCTGATGGACAGGAATCCGGGTGTTCTCATGGCGGCGCGAGTTCGGCTTCGACGGGAACATCGCACGTCAAGCCGCTTGCGATGAGGTGGCCGGCCCGCGACATTGGGCACGTCGTCGCGCCGCCGCCGTCGCGACGCCGCGGCGATCCGGCGGGCGTGTGTGGACTCGGGAGGCCTCGATGCGGCCGATCGTGCAGATATCGCTCGACCTCGTGGACATCGACGAGGCGTTGGAAACAGCGGCCCTCGCACTGCGTGCCGGGGTCGACTGGCTCGAGGCGGGTACGCCGCTCATCCTCGCCGAGGGGCTCCACGGCGTGCGGCGGCTCCGCGGAGCCTTCCCTGAGGTGCCGATCGTCGCCGATCTCAAGACGATGGACGGCGGCTACCTCGAGGCGGAGATGATGGCCAAGGCCGGGGCGACGCATGTGGTCGTGATGGCCCGGGCCCACGAGGAGACGATCCGGTGTGTCGTGAAGGCGGGGCGTGACTTCGGCTGCCGCGTCATGGGCGATAACCTCGGCTGCCCCGACATGGTGGCCGGCGCGCGGCTCATCGAGGACCTCGGCTGCGACTACGTGATCCACCACATCGGCTACGACGAGCGGCGCGGGATCGCCGCGGCCGGCCGCCGGATGCCCAGCCCGCTCGACCAGCTCCGGGAGGTGGTGGCGGCGGTGCGGGTGCCGGTGCAGGCCGTGGGCGGCCTCACGCTCGAGCAGGCGATCCGCTGCCCGGCCTACGGTGCGCCGCTGGTCGTGCTCGGTGCGCCCCTCACGGTCGATGCCGATGCCTTCCGCACGGCCGACGGCGATCTCGAGGGGTCGCTACGACTCATCTGCCGGGCGATCCATGATCAGGACAACGTGCCGACACGTGACAAAGACCAGGGAGAGGCAACCGATGCGTTTGCGTGACAAGGTGGTGATCGTGACGGGCAGCGCCACAGGCATCGGCCGGGCGATCGCCGCGCGGTGCGTGGCGGAGGGCGCCCGCGTCGTCGTCCACGGCCTCGAGGCCGACCTCGTGCCGCAGGTCGTGGCGGAGCTCTGCACCGCAGGCCCGGTGGGCCGCCCGGCGGCGGTGGGCCACGTCGAGGACCTGACCGCGGCGGCCTGCCCGGAGCGGCTCGTGCGGCTGGCCGTCGACACGTTCGGCCGACTCGACGGGGTCGTCAACAACGCGGCGCTCGTGGCCGCGGGCGACATCCACAGCACCGACACGGCGTTCTTCGAGAAAATGTTCGCCGTCAACTCGCTCGCGCCCCTGCGGCTCATCCAGGCGGCGCTGCCGCACCTGAAGTCGGCCCGCGGCAGCGTGCTCAACATCGGCAGCGTCAACGCCTACTGCGGCGAGTCGATCCTGCTGCCCTACTCGATGTCGAAGGGCGCGCTCATGACGATGACGCGAAACCTCGGCGACGTGCTCTTCCGCGAGGAGGGCGTGCGGGTCAATCAGATCAATCCCGGCTGGGTGCTCACCGAGAACGAGGTCCTGCGGAAGCGGTCGCATGGCCTGGCCGACGACTGGCACCGGCACCTGCCCCGCGAGTTCTGCCCGGCCGGCAGGCTGATCGAGCCGGCGGAGATCGCGGCAGCGGCCGTCTACTGGCTCGCCGACGAGTGCGGGCCGATCAGCGGGCAGGTGGTCGACCTCGAGCAGCACCCCTTCATCGGCCGCAACCCGGCCAAGACGATCGACCGCGTGCCCGGAGGCAAGCCCGCATGACTGCGACTCCACCATCCGCTCCGCGCCGGCCCCGGCTCGCCGCCTTCCCGAAGGCCTACATGCGGGCGCTGTGTCGTGACGGCTCGATGACCGTCGCGCAGTGGATCGACCTGGCGGCCACGCTCGGCGTCGATGGCGTGGAGTGGTATGCGGGCTTTCTCGAGATGGCCGACGAGGCGGCCTGGCCGCGGTTTCGCGTCGCCGTCGAGGCCCACGGGATGACGATCCCGATGATGTGCTGCTCCCCCGATTTCACCCACCCGGACCCCGCGTTCCGCGCCGCCGAGATTGCCAAGCAGATCCATTGGATCGACATGACGGCGACGCTCGGCGGCTCCTACTGCCGTGTCCTCTCGGGACAGCGGCGGCCGGAACTGTCGATCGACGAGGGGGTGAGGCTGGCGGCCGAGTCGATCCGGGCATGCCTCCCGCATGCCGCCGCGAGGGGCGTCACGCTCATCCTCGAAAACCACTACAAGGACGACTTCTGGCAGTATCCCGAGTTCGCTCAGAAGCTCGATGTCTTCTGTGCGCTCGTGGCGGCGATCGACGATCCTCACTTCGGCGTCAACTACGATCCGAGCAACGCCTTTCTCGCCGGTGACGATCCGCTCGAACTCCTGCGGCGCGTGGCACACCGTGTCGTGACGATGCACGCCAGCGACCGCTCACTCGTGGAGGGCACGCTCGACGACCTGCGTCGCGAGGAAGGGGGCGTGGAGGGCTACGCTCGGCGGCTGAAGCACGGCGAAATTGGCAAGGGGCTCAACGACTACGACGCAATCTTCTCGATTCTCGCCGGCCACGGATTCCACGGCTGGATCAGCATCGAGGACGGCGTCGACGGCATCGACGAGTTGCGCCGCAGCGTGGCGTTCCTGAAACGGAAGATCGCCCAGCACTGGCCGGCGTGAACGGCGGTGGCGCTCGATCCCGTGCCGCGTGATTCGGGTCGGGCGCGGCTCACGAGAGTCCGTCGAGTGGTCCGGTCGCCGAGCTGAATCGATCGACGGCCACTCCCCCGCGTTGCAGCATCGAGGTGAAGAGGTTGCACAGCGGCTGCTGGTTCTGGCCCATCAGCGGAATCAGCTTGCCGGGCGCGGCCTTGTCTCCCGGTGCGGCCGCCAGCTCCTGCTTCACCTCCTCCAGATACGGCCGGTTGAAGGCGAGGTGCTGCCCGTGACGGAATCCGCCACCGGCGAGAATGACCGGCAGGTTGTAGGTCCAGTGGGTGTTGCCGTCGCGGAGATTGCTCGTCATCAGCACCATGGTCGAGTCGAGCAGCGACGTCTCCCCCTCCCGCACGCCGGCGAGCTTGTCGAGCAGGCCGCCGAAGGCCTGGATCAGCTCCACCTCCACCTCACGGCAGGCCGCGAGCTTCTTCGGCTCCTTGCCGTGGTGGGAGAGGTCGTGATGCATGCCGAAGGTCATGAGGCTGACGGCCCGCGTGGAGTCGGTCACGAGCGCCAGATGGATCATGTCGATCATGAGCTGGAAGCGGGCTTTCTGTTGCTGGGCGTCGGCGACGTCCCGCGGCTCTCCGCCGACGGCCGCTGGCTTCGGTCGGTTCACCCACTCCCGCGCCATGGCGAGCTGCCGCTCGACGTCGCGGACGGACTCGAGGTATTCGTCGACCCGCTGTCGGTCGTCGCTGCCGATGCGGCGGGACAGGCTCGCGGCGCTCTCGCCCACGAAATCGAGCATGCTGCGTCCCTCGTCGATCCGCCGCAACTCCGCCTCCATCTCCGCGGGGTTGGCGACGAGGAAGAGCTTCTTGAAGACGGCCGATGGCTGACTGATGGCCGGAATCGAGACGCCATTCGAAGTGACCGAAAGCGATGGCCCCTGCGTGGTCAGCGTGAAGCTCTCGTAACGGGTCTCTCCGCGGAACCGGCTCGCGAACGCCTGATCGACCGAAATGGTGTTCTTGAGGTTGTGGGAATAGTCGGGGTAGGGCGCACCCGTGAGCATCACGGCCTCGGCCTTGTGCCCTCCGCCGCCGGTGTTGGGATGGCTCAGGCCGCTGATGACGGTGAAATGGTCGCGATGGGCGGCCAGGTGCGCGAGGTGCGAGGGCAGTGCATAGTCCCGGCCTGCGGTCACGGGCACGAACGCCGTCGGATCGAAGCCGAACGGCACCCCGATGCACACCATGCGACGCGGGGGCGCGGCAGCCGAGGCGGCGCGGGCCGAGGGTCGCATGCCGTCGAGCATCGGCAGGCCGATCGCGATGCCGGCATGCTTCAGCAGGAGCCTGCGGGGGAGCGGTTTCATGATGGCACGTCCGGGGGTGCGGGGGGGCGTTCGGGATACAGGATCATTTTCGACGGAAGAGATCGCTCTGCACGACCTCGTGAATCAGGGTGCGGACCCCGAATCCGGAGGCCCGCGACCGCTCCAGAATCGAGTCGATGACGAGCTCGTCCCCGACCTCCACGTGGGCGCCCGTCGCGAACGTCACGAGCGTCCGCACGAGGCTGCGGGCGAGCTGCTCGGGCCGCGAGGCGAGGGCGGCCTTGTAGGCGCGGATGTCCGCGATCTCCTCGCCCCCGGGAAGTTTCGCACGGGTGTCGACGGCGGGACCCTCGAGGTAACGCGGCTGGCCGTAGTGGCTTCCGAAGAAGACGCGCACGTCGGCGAGCTTCGTGCCCGTTTCGGTGGTCCGATACACCTCGCGATATCGACCGATCGGATCGAACGCCTCCAGAACGAACCCCGGCGGATCGATCCTGCGATGGCACCCGGCGCACGTCCTGTCCGCCTGGTGCGCCGCGAGCTGCTCGCGAATCGTGGTGGCCCCCCGCGTGTCCGGCTCGATGCTGCCTGCGTCCGGTGGCGGTGGCGGAGCGGGCGTGCCCAGGATGCGTTCGAGCAGCCAGGCGCCCCGCAGCACGGGAGACGTGTTCGCCCCGTTGGCCGTGACCTTCAAGATGCTGGCCTGGGTCAGCACGCCGCCCCGGACGCTGTCTGCCGGAAGTTCCACGCGGCGGATCGCGGCCCCCTTCACGGGAGGCAGATCGTAGTGCTCCGCGAGCCGCTGGTTGAGAAAGGCGTGGCGGGCGGACACGAGCGTCGTGATGCCGAGGTCGCGCTCCACGAGGTCGGCGAAGAACGCTCTGGTTTCGCCGACGAGCGAGGCGTGCAGGAGCACGTCCTGGCGACCGTCGTGCAGGCTCTCGAAGTATTCCGGGAAGAGATCGCGATCCGGCGTGGTGGCGTCGATCTCCCGCAGCTCGAGCCAGTGGGCGAGGAAGTCGTCGACGAACGCCCGGAAACGCGGTGCCCCGACGAGGCGCTCCGCCTCTGCCCGCAGGATCTCGGGGCGCGTCAGTTCGCCACGGTCCGCCCGGGCGCGCAGCCCCTCGTCGGGGGCCGTCCGCCACAAAAAATAGGAGAGCCGCGCAGCGAGTTCGTGGGCATCGAGCGTGGGTGCGCGCTCGACGAGGAAGAGAAACTCCGGGGCACAGAGCACCGCTCGATGGGCCGCATTCATCGCGACCTCGAGGCACTCGCCGCCGGCGAGACGGTCGCGCACGGCCGCGTGATACCGCTCCACCTCCTCCGGTGCTGCCGGCCTGCGGAAGGCGCGTTCGATGAAGTGAGTGAGTGCGGCATGGATGGCGGCCTCCGCCTGGTCGGCGGGCAGGCGGACCGTCAAAGGATCGGGGATGGGGCGATGAGCCCGCACCGGCCGCAGGATGGTGCCAGGCACGCGCGCGGTTTTGGCGACCTCGGCCGCCGGAGCCAATTCCGCTGCATCACCGTAGAGCAGGCGGTGTCCCGGTGGCGGCCAGGAGTCGATCAGCGGGCCCGTGATCTCCACGGGCTTCACGACGATGGCCGGCCCCACCGTCGCGATCGGCGGATTGGGGTTGTTGATGAAGTGCCAGCCCTTGGGAATCTTTTCCTCCTTGTCGGGCAGGTAGACGCTGTAGCCCGCGTCGAGCCGCACCTTCGACATCCGGTAGGGCGCGATGATGATCGTCTCACCGGCCTCGAACGACCGCGTCAGTTCGACGACGGTCTCCTCGCGATGCCGGGCGTCGAAGTGCCCGAGCAGTTCGCGCCGCTTGCCGCCGGCGGCGACCCAGACGCTGTAGACGAGGTCTCCGCCGTCGGTGGTGTCGCGGGACTCGGTCGGGACGCGGATGCGATAGGTGCCCGGGGTGGTCCGGAGCAAGGCGTCGAACTGATGGAGGGAGACCGGCACCTCGATGTGGGTGTCGAGGAAGAAGTGCAGATTCTCGCCGTGGAGATTGCACTGCAGCCTGTTGTGGAGGTAGGCCGACCACGGTTTCTCCGCCTCGTGGTCGAAGGCGAAGCGGTGCGTCTTCGTTTCCGGTCGGGCTTGGCGCACACTCGCCGCCTCGATCGCCCGATCGGCAGCCGCCATGTAGTGCTGGATGTGCACGGGCGAGACGCTCAGGGCTTCGGTCTGGTTGGCGAAGCCGTCGCGCAGGTCGTCCTCCGGCAGGAGCGATTGGAGCGGCACGTCGATGGCGAGCAGATCATGCACGGTATTTTCGTACTCGAGCCGATTCAGTCGGCGCGTCCGCACGCGGCCCTTCTCCCCCCGTCTGGCGAGCGCCTCGTCGTGGAATGCACCGGCGAGGTCACGGAGGAACGCCCGGACCTCGGGCTCGGCGGGTCGATCACCGTGGTCGGGCGGCGGCATCTCTCCACTCTGCACCCGCGCGAGGACGCGCGACCACGCCCGGTGGGCCGGGCCGTCGGCACGACCGGGCTCGAGCGCATCGAGCCCGAAATCCCCCGCCGGCTCCGCGGCGTCGTGGCACGCGCCGCAGTGCTGCTTCACGAAAGGCATCGGGAGGTCGAGGCCGCGCACCGCCCGGTCCGGCACGAGGGCGACGATGGCCGTCAACACGGTCGCGCGAAGCGCGGGGAGGTGCTGCATGGTGTCCGCTGAGCCGCGTCTTCGAGGTCGCGTCACACGGTCGCTGGCGGGCGCATGGCTCCCGCCATTCACCAGAGGAGGATAGCCCGGTGCGGGGCAGCTCCGCCAGCGTGGAGCCTTCCCGCGAATCCAGGCGGGACCGCGGCGCGTGCCACCGAGTCCGAGGCGCTGGAACACCGGAAGCGGAGATCCACCCGGGCCGTGTTGCTGAGCGAAGCATCCCGGCGGATCACCGCGGGGCCGCGGCCCGCAGGAAGGCGACGAGGTCGGGCAGGGCGTCCTCTGGCACCTGATCGGCCATGTTGGCCGGCATCGGCGAGAGGGGCGTGACGGCGAGCTCGTCGATCGAGACGCGCGGCACCCGCACCTCGCGACCGCCGGCATCCACGAGCACGACGTCGGCACCGTCGTCCCGCACCCTCAGGCCGGAGACGACGCGGCCATCGACGAGCGTCACCACGGTGGTGCGAAACGCCTCGTCGACGTTGCGGTTGGGATCGAGGATGTCCTCGAGAAGCCGCGCCGGCCCGCGCTGGGCGACCCCTTCGAGCTGCGGGGCGATGAGGCCGCCGACACCGCCGTGGCGGTGGCAGGCGCCGCACTTCTCCTTGAAGAGCGCGCCGCCCGCCGCGGCTGACCCGCCCCCGGCTGCGATCCGCTGCGTCACGCGCTCGATGAGGCCGCGGACGCGCTCGTCGGGCGAGGTGAGGCCGGCGGTGAGCCGGGCGATCAGGGCGTCGGCATCGTCAAGGCCCACGTCCCGGACGCGGCGGGCGACCTGCGGGTCCTGCAGGATGCGGGCCGACACCCTCCCCCGCTCGACGAGCCCCACGAGCGCCTCGGCGGCCGTGCGATCGACCAGGGACTCGAGCGCCAGTGACTGCTGCTCGGGGGCCGGTGCGGTCGAGAGCGCCAGCGCGATCGCCGCGCGGGCCGTTGGCAGGTCGAGCACCGCGAGCTGCCGCGCGAAGGCGGCCCGCACGGCCAGCGGTTCTCCCTGGTCCGCGACCTCGGCCACGAGTGCCGCGACGGCCGCCTCGCGATCGAGTGCGAGCGCCGTGGCCGCCGCCTCACGGCGCACCTCCACCGGCCGAGCTGCGTCGCCCACGACGCCGAGCACGAAGCCGCCCGCATCCCGCATGGCGAGCCGCCCCGCCGCGGTCACGACGGTCTGCATGACCGCGTCGGATGGCCGGGTCGTCGCGGGCAGCGAGGCGACCGCGGTGACCAGCCAGTGGGCCCAATCCGCCACGACGCCCTCGTCGGCGGGCGGGCGGCCCGACTCGCGACGCCCGTCGAGCAGCGCCCGGATCACCGCGGCGTTCGCGTCGACGTCGTCTCCGCATGTCGTCCGCGCGAGGGTCGCTGCCTCCTCGACGAGCGCGTCGTCGCCGTGGCGGGCCGCGCTACGGCACAGCCGCTCGTGCAGCGTGGTGGCAGGACGGGTCTGGCGGGCAAGCCCGAGGGCAAAACGCGCAAGCACGGGCCCCGGCAGGTCGGCCACGATGTCGAGGAGGTTTCCAAGGTCGTCGGCTGCGACGGGGATGGCGGCGAGGGTCTCCGCGTCGACCGATGCGAGCGATGCGGCGATCGCGCGGCGCAGGGCGTGGGCCAACTGGACGTCGTCGGGGGCTGCCGTGCGCACGGCCGCGAGCAGGTCGGGCAGCGCGTCGAGTGACGCTCGCGCGCCGAGTGCCTCGGCCGCCGCGCGGCGCACGAAGGGGTCGTGGTCGGCAAGCGCGGTCCGGAACAGCCTCTCATGGGCCGGCTCCCGCGACGGGAGGGCCTCCACCGCCTGCACGAGGTGTACGCGCACGACGCGCGCGTCGTCGGCCGCCGCGGCTGCGATCGTCTCCCCGTCGAGCTGGCCGAGGAGGCCGAGCACGCGGAGCGACCTCGCCCGCCGGTGCTCGCCGGCACCGGGTGCCCGCAGCGCCGCCGCCACGGCCGGATCGGTGCGGCCGCGGGCGACGAGCTGGTCGAAGGCGAGCCGGCGGAGCGGTTCACTGGGGGCGTCGAGCAGGGCCGCGAGGTCGTCGGTCGCGAGCCGCGCGAGGTCGGGGAGGGCCGGCGTCGCGCCCGCCCCCGTCCACACCACGCGCCAGATGCGCCCGCGCTCGCGATCGCGCCGCGGGTGCTTCAGGTCCACCTCGTAGTGGCCGATGATGCAGTTGTAGAAGTCGGCGACGTAGAGATTCCCGTCGGGGCCGAACGCGAGATCGACGGGCCGGAACCACCAGTCGTCGCAGGCCAGGAAGGCCTCCGGTTTCTCGACCCACGGCGACGAGCCCCGCCACTCGACGACGTCGCGATGGACGACGTTGGTGACGACGTTGCCAACGAACACCGAGCCCTGCCAGGCGGGCGGCATCCGCTCGGTGTCGCAGATCGCGACCGCGCAGATGCCCGTCGAGCCATGACCGTCGGCCGTGGTCTCCGGTGCGACGCCGAGGCCGTCGTCGTAGTCGCCGTTGCGCGGTGCCCAGGTGGGCGTGAGGTAGCGGCCGCCGCGGAGGAGCATCGTCAACGGGCGGGAATGGCAGTCGGCATTGAAGCGGTTGCCGAGCGCGTCGATGTCCATGCCGAATGGATTCACCTGGCCCCACGACACCTGCTCGATGGCCGAGCCGTCGGGGCGGAAGCGGTATCCGTTGCCCGACCGCAGTTCGAGTACCACGTTCCCCTCGCCACGGAGCTTCACGCTCGAGTGGTTGCGGAAGCCGTGGTTGGCATAGACCCAGCCGTCGGCCGCCAGGCGAAACGAGTTTTGGTTGCCGTGCGTGTCGTCGAAAGCGAAGGGCCCGTAGAGCACCTCCCGGTGGTCGCACCGGCCGTCGCCGTCGGTGTCGGTGAGCTTCCAGATGTGCGGGATCGACCACACGATCGCCTGCTGGCCACGTCCGGCCGGGTCCGGACATGGCAGGGGCAGGACGCCGATCGGGATATTGAGGCCGTCGGCGAACCGTGTCGCCGTGCGCGCCAGGCCGTCGGGGCCGAAGTCGCCGAGCACGGTGAGCGCATCGCGCGGCGTGGTGTCGGTTGCGGCCGCGAACGGGTATTCGACCGAGTGCGTCACCCACAGCCGCCCCCGCGGGTCGAACGCCATGTTCATCGGCTTCTGGATCGTCGGCTCCGCGGCCACGAGCTGGATCTCGAAACCGGGCGGGAGATGGAACGCCGCCCGCTGCTCGTGCGGCGGGAGCGGATCGCTCTCGACAACGGCGGGTGCCGCCATCGCGCGGGCTGCCGCGAGCAGCACGAGCGCCGCAAGCACGGGACGGAATCGCGAGGTGATCGGGCGGCCAGTAACGCGTGCCGGGTGGTTCATGGTGGCAGATCCTCCAGACTCGGGCGCGAGCGCGATGGATCGCGGGGCGTACACCCTGCCGTCAAGACGCCAGGCGGTCGAAGACGGCCCTATTCTCGCGCATCGCCGCCGGGATGTCGTCCGGCACGGACCCGTCCTCGAGCAGACACCAGCCGGTGAACCCCGCGGCCCGGCAGGCCGCAAGCCGCGGAAAGAGCCGCTCCCACGGATAGTTCACCTTGCCCGGACGGAGATCGTGGATGTGCACCGTGCCCATCCACCGTTCGAGTGCGGTGAAGTTCGCGTCGAATCCGTCGCCTGCGAGGTCGGCCGCGTTGCAGTTCCAGCACACGACCACGTGCGGATGGTCCGCGACCTCCATGATCCGGCGCATGTGGGGGATCTCCTGCGTGCCGGCACCGTGCACCTCGACGCGGATCTGCTGCCCCGCCATCGCGGCATGGTCGCCGACGACTCGCAGTGCTGCCCCGATCTGCTCGAGCGTCTTCTCGACGGGCACTTCCTTGGGCAGGCCGTTGGGCCGCACCTTCACACCGCTGCCACCGAGTTCGGCGCACAGGTCGACGAAGGCCTTCGTCTCGTCGATATTGCGACGCACCACGGCCGGGTCGGTCGCATGGTATTCGCAGGCGCTGCCGAGGCCCACGAGCTTCACCGGGCTGTCGGCGAACCGGTGCCGGACGTCGGCGCGTGCCGCGGCGCTCATGCCCGGCTCGACGCCATGGGCGTGGGTGCTGCGGAGCTCCACGCCGGTGAAGCCCGTGCGGCCGCAGACCTCGAGCAGTTCGGGCAGCTCCATCGCCTTGCCCCACTGGTAGGTCACGAGCCCCAGCTGGAGCGGCGTGCGACCGGCGTCGGCGGCCGCGTGACCGGCCCGCGCGGCGGCCATCGTTGACATCGCCGCCGCCGAGGTGGCGAGGAACCTCCGGCGGCCGGCTGGGGCGGGTTCGGGCACCATCGTGTGCTTCTCCGGGATCGTGGTCGTGTCGCACCACAAATGTAGTGCACCCCGCCCGGCCGTTCCGCACACGGCACGACCAAGGGCCGAATACGGGCGGATGACGACGTCTTTTCGCGAAGGACCGACGGAGCATCGGTCTTCAGCCGGGCCGCATCCGGTTCGCCCCGACGGGCCGTGCCCGCACCGACGTGCGTGGCGTACTTCGACGTTGTTGACGTCCCAGCACGAGCGAGTCACCCTCCGTGGCGACCAATGCAGCGAGCCCGGCCCATGACGTCGTTCCTCTCCCGCCATCCCCTCGCCCAGCACGGTGGGCTCATCTTTCTCGGCCAGATCCTGCTCGTGCTGCTCGTGCCGCTCGTGGATCGCGGTGAACGGCACACACCGGTCGAGATGTTCGCCGGCGCGATCGCCGTCTCGGCGATCACGGTCCTGCTGCTCGGGCATCGGCTTCCCGCGGTCGTGCTCGTGGCGGTCAGCGGGCTGTCGATCGTGTTGCTGCTGCTCTGGGGTGAGGCGCTGCCCGTCCGCCAGCCGGGCACGGTCCTGCTCGTGGTGGCCTACGTCTGGGGGGCGTCGCTGAGCGTGCGTCACGCCTTCTCCGCCGACATCGCGGCTTCGCAGCGGATCCTGTGCGGTGCGGCCAGCTACGTCATGCTCGGATTTGTGTTCGCGGTCCTCCACACGGTCCTGGGTCTCGCCGCACCGGCTGCCTACGTGCGGCCGCTCGACCTCGAGGGGATACGTGAGCCACGTTGGATCGACTTCCTCTGGCTGAGCTTCTCGACGCTCACGACGGCCGGATACGCCGACTTGTCGCCGGTGGGCGCGTGGGCCAACGCACTCTGCACGCTCGAGTCGCTCTGCGGCATCCTCTTTCCCGCCACGCTCATCGCCCGCATCGCGTCGCTGCCGGCGGGGGCGCCGCACGAGCTCGGGGCGGCGGTGACGCGAGGCGGGGCCGAGGGGTGAGCAGTGCCGGTGACCGGGTTGGATTTCCTGCACCAGGGGATATGAGGGTTCAGGAACAGGGTCGGCAGGAAGAATGGTCTCATGAGATTCATGATCTGGAGCCTCAAAATCGTGTTCACACGAGTTCTTTGATAACGCCGTCGGCTTCGCCCCCTTGGAAGTTGTCAGGGACTTTGACGCCAAGGACGTGGAAGTAAGACTGCCACAGGTTGCCAAGTCGCGTGTCCTTTTGGCTGAGGTGGCCCTGATGTTTGATTCCCAGTGCCTTGCCGCCGAACAACATCGCAGGCAGCTCGGTGTTGTTGTGCGCGTTCAGCGTGCCGCCGCTGCTGCTCCACGTGAGCAGCGTGTGGTCGAGCAGCGTTTCGCTGCCTTCGTTGACACCCTTGAGTTTCTCGACGAAGTAAGCCCACTCGGCCGAGTACCAGGTGTCGACTTTGGTGAGCCACTCCAACAGTTTCGAGTCTTCGCCGTGGTGGGTCATTTCGTGGTAGTTGTACGGACAACCCAAGGAATTGAACGTGAAGGTTCCGTCCGACAAGTCCATCCGGGGCATGTAGGAGATGACGCGCGTGCTATCGGTCTGTAGAGCGAGCGTGATGACGTCATACATCAGCCGCTGATAGTTGCGGTAATCGAAGGTGTCGCCGCGGCCCTGGTCGGGATCGAGCGCCTGCGTCCTGCCGAAGTTGACGGGATCGACTTTCGGCCGTGGTTTGGACATCCAGTCGAGATCGGTCTGC
Organism: Pirellulales bacterium; assembly: GCA_032117045.1. GTDB lineage: Bacteria > Planctomycetota > Planctomycetia > Pirellulales > UBA1268 > QWPN01. The sequence continues at coordinate 14,477 of JAUMAF010000208.1, forward strand.
ATCTGCTGCTCAACTTGGCGGATCGAGGTGAAGTACTCGTCCAACTTCTGTTGATCGTTCGTGCCGAGCTTCGCATTCAGCCGCTTGGCGGACGCATCCACCATGTCGAGAATCGACCCTCGGCGGCTCGAAGCCTGTTTGCGGGCGGCGATTTCCCCGGGCGTCTCGGCGCGGAACAAGCGATCGAAGATGACGTCAGGACGATTCTCGGCGGGCAGTGGAGTGCCGAATGTGGTCCAGGAAAGCGTGTGATCGACCGTGAGACCGAAGCCCGTGCCACGCCGAACCCCCAACACCATGGACGGGAAGCGAGTCTCTTTGCCAATGGCCTCGGCCAACTCTTGATCACAGGAGACACGCAGTTTGGCTCCACCCGCACGCGTGTTGGTGCCGGTGAGAAAGGTCCGATCGCCGCCGTGTCCGCCGGAGTGGGTCAGTCGCAATCCGGAGATGATCGTGAACTCATCGCGCAGGTGTTCGAGCGGCTTCAGGATCGGCGTGACCTCCCAGTCCTTGCCAAAGGTCTTCGGGGTGTAGTCGCGACCGTTCACCCCCATGCCCCACATGCAGAAGACGGCTCGCTTCGGCCGCTCGGTTGCCGAGATGCCGCCGGCGTTCGCGACCGACCGGGACATCGGGCTCATGCATTCGAGCCACGGGAGTGCGATGGCGACACCCGTGCCACGGAGGAAAGTGCGGCGGGTCAGAATCTTGTTTTGTGTGAGCGTCATGGAGTTGGTTTCCCGTGGGTTCGAGCGTTCTTTGTACGACGGACTTCGAGTCCGTGGATCGGCGCGACGGACTGGAAGTCCGCCGTACCGCGTGGGGCGAAAGCCGACGCTCATTTCGTCAGGAAAAGTCGGCTTCCGACAATCGCGTGGATGACCGTGTGGAATCGGAAATCGTCATCCTCCACTTGCTTGGAAATCCCGTCGACCACATCCCCATCAATGACTCCCACGGGACGCGTCAGCGCGTAGGTGAGTGCCGTGGTCACGAAGGCTCGGCCGAAGCGATCTCGCTCTGCCAGGAGCGCTTGCTTGTACTCCTTCAAGGTTGAGAACGTGCAGCCTGACTTGAGACTGCCGCTGACGTCGAGCGGTCGCCCATGAGGATGGGGACGTCCCTGTTCATCCTGTTTCGTGCACCACGCACCGATGGCGTCGTAGTTCTCCAGCGCCATTCCGTAGCCGTCGAGCGTGGCGTGGCAACTCGCGCAGGTCGGTTCCTTGCGATGGAGCTCCAGCCGTTGTCGCACCGTCAAATTCGCTCCTGCGGTGTTCGGCTGAATCTCACCCGCGCCAGGCGGCGGGGGTGACGGGGGATCGTTCAGCAGTTTCTCACGCACCCAGGCGGCGCGACGCACGGGCAGTGTTCGATTGCCGTCGGACAACAACGTCAGCAGACCGGACATCCCCAGCACTCCGCCGCGCTCGACGCCTGCGGGAATGCTGACCCTGCGGAACTCGGGCCCCTTCACGTCTGCGATTTGGTAGAGCGTGGCCAGTCGATCGTTGATGACGAGATAATCCGAGTCGATGAAGTCTGTGATCGGACGATTGTGATCCAACACGTATTGAAAGAACGCCACCGGTTCCTTGCGAGACGCCACCTCCAGTTCGTTGTCATAGCGGGGGCCCCACGGGGGGGGGCGATCCCGGTAGTGTTCCGATGGCTGGACCGAGCCGTATCGCCTGACATCGAGCCATTGCCCGGCAAAGCTCTCCACAAAGCGCCCGATCTTCGGGTCCTTCAGCATGCGATCCACCTGCTGGCGACGGATCGCTTGTTCGGTCAATCGACCGGCCGCAGCCTGTTGGAGCAGTTCGGCGTCCGGCATCGAGTTCCAGAGAAAATACGAAAGCCGATTGGCCAGCTCGTAGTTGTTCAGGGGACGCGCCGTCCGCTCCCGCTGCGGTTCCTGGATCATGAGGAACCCCGGCGCGACCAGCAGAGCCTGCAGTCCGTAACGCAAAGTCTCGTGAGGCGACAACCCGAACTCCCGCTGTGCGTGCAGGATATTGGAGACGATGGCGTCGACCTCCTCGGCATCCACAGGCCGACGGAACGCGCGGGGGATGAACTCGGAGAACATGCGGCGGATTGCCTGCTCGTTCGGAGCGTCGCTCTCTTTGAACCCCAAGGCCAGATGCGATTTCGGCGGCCACTCTTGAATGGGGCCTTCGATTTCAAAGGTGCTCAGGAAAATCTTCGGTGCGGTCTCGAGGCTCTTGCCGGGGATGATTTGAAAGACCTCTTGATCGAAAGTGGCGAGAGCCTGGAAGGCGGCTTCGCGGTCTTGAGTGAGCTTGGCCATCGTGGCCTCATCCGCCTTGTCCGTTCGGCCCTTTGCGAGTTTGCCTTGAGCCCCCATGAATCCCAACCACGCCGCGGTGTGTGCGGGATTGGTCATGATGATTTTGGGGGCGTTCCATCGCCAATTCAGGCCCACTCTTTGATCAGGTCCGGGCGCTCGGAGAAACATCAGGGCTTCGTGCATGACCGGCTCGTCGATGGTGCCTTGCACTTCCTTGATGGTGTGCTCGGTGGCGATGGAGCTCCCTTGTGCGTAAGTGAGTTTCAGCCGAATTGGCGTCCCTCGATCGCCACGCGAGGCTCCGGCGGGAAAGCGAATTCGATAATAGCCGTCCGTCGTGACGGTCTGGGTGAGATCTGGTTGAGGGCCAGCGCCCGACTCATAGAACTTCTCCGGATCGTTATCCGGCTCGGGCCTGCCCGCGCCTGAGTTCCAGGCGACGATTCCGTCTTTCCGGTTTTCACCGTCCCGTACGCCGGCCTTGAGAACGATGTCTTTGCTGATGTCCGTCTGCACGTGCTTGTCGCCGTGGAAACCAATCCATTTCTGCGGCTCCCACACCAGCTTGTTCGTCGCGAGTGGTTTCTCGAAGATCGCCCGGTCTGCGATGAACTTGGCTACGTCGAGGTAGCTCTCCATTTGGGTCTGGTCTAAATAGAGCGCGGCGGCGATGCGGTCGAATCCTTCCGCCGTGCCATCGGCAGGAAGCAGGTTGCGAATCGTGTCCGTCATGCCAACATCGAGCGACAGCAGGTCGACGACGGTGTTCGCGTATTCGTCTCGGTTGAGGCGTCGCAGCAGGATCTGCCCCCCGGCCATTCGGCTCTCCTGCTGAACTCGCCGAATCTCGCCGCCGATCCATTCCGCCACGGCAAGGCCTTCCGCGGCAGGTGGTCGCGGCTTGTCCTGAGGCGGCATCGTGCCCAGGTTGATGGCATCCATCACCTCAGCCCAGCGGCTCGCAAAACGGGGCTGACTGAAGTCGGGCTTCAACCCCTCAATCGAAAACGACGCCCGAGGGTCGTTGCCGCTGTGGCATTCATGGCAATGCGCCTTCACGAACGGCAACACCTTCTGCTCGAAGAACTCGGGGCCTGCGGCCAGGGCTGTCGAAGCTGACAAACACAGCACGATGCCTAGAGCTCGGCGAGCCCAGGACACGATGTTTTTCATTGCAGTCTTCGAGCTGGTGTTCATCGATGTGCTCCCGAATCGCTTGCCCCTGGGACAGGCTTCCAGACTGTCGGAATTGTTCCAGATCATCTCGCGAACGCCGGGAGGCAGGCCCCGAATCTCGCGTTTGCTACTTCGACGACGTCTTGCTGGCTTCGAATTCCGCGACGGCCTTCTTCAGTTCCTCGGCGGCTTCGCCTGTGGCGACGCCAGCGAGTCTGGCGGCCACATAGCTGTGCCGCTTCACGATTTCGGCGGGCGGGATCGTGGTGATCTTCGCGTCGGGATGATCCGCCCGCACAAGCTCCAAATCGGCCGCGTTGACCAAGCTCATCGAGAGGTCGAGCGTTGTGAGTCGGCCCTTCATCGCGAGCAGGTGTTTAAAGCCACGTTCGTAAGTGACGAACGCCTCTTGAAAGCCGACATGCTCCACCTTCGGCATCTTCGCGATCGATGCCAGAGCCGCCTGCGAGACGTTGCCCATCTCAGCGACCGTGAAGGCTTCGAGCGACGCGTGCCCTTCAAAGAACTTCACCCCAGCTTCGCTCACCTGCGAATGCACCACCGTGAAGGACTTCAGCCCTTTGATTTTCGCCGCTTGCTCCATGCCCGCGTCGTTGATGCCGAGCGTGAGCTTGATGTCGATCAGCTTCGAATCCGCAAATACATCGAACCCTTTGCCACTGTAGAGCGGGGACAGCGGATGCTGCCTCAGGAAGCCGTTGTGATCGAAGCGAATGCTTCGCAGTTCCGGCATGCCTTTGAGGGCGCGCAGACTCTCGTCGCGCAGCCACGGGCCATTGCCGAAGAGTGCCAGCACGCGACCGTTCGCGTCATAAACACAGTTGAACGACACCGCGTTGTTTGTCGTGTCCCGCACGCCCCAAGTCTTGAGGCCCGCCGTCTCAACACCCGCTTCCTTCAACCGATTGATGACGCCCCCTATCGCCCAACCAGGAACCTCGGCCACTTCAACCGCATGCCCTTCGACGGAGATGATCTGCTCGACGATCTTTGCCTCATCGGGGTGTAACGGAATGTCCAACGCCCGCGCCGACTGCTGCACACCGAGCATCACGGCGAATGCCATCCAAAAATGCTTGCTCATGGGTCGCGCCAAGTCGTTGCGGGAGAGGCTTCTGTTTGCCGTTCCGCCCTGAGGCGGATCACTCAGTGGACTGCCCGAAGTCAGGAATGCCAACGAACGGATTGCCGGCTCGATGGCATCACGCTACAGTGGCTAGGCCACGGTATCAAGTCCTCGTGAGATTCTCAACAACATGGATACGTCACTCGTTCGCAGCCCGGTCTATCAGCAGCTGAACCAGCGGCTGCGTGCGGCGCTGGCGGCGGAGTATCGCTCGGGCGACCAGTTTCTGACGGAGCGCGAAGTCGCCGAGAGGTTTCAGGTCAGCCGCGCCACCGCCAACAAGTCGCTCGCCAGCCTGGTGTCCGAAGGGTTTCTGGAATTCCGCAAGGGGCTCGGCACGTTCGTCCGGCGCGACGTGATCGACTACGACGTCCGTTCGCTGGTCAGCTTTACCGAGAAGGCTCGCGCTGCCGGGAAAAAGCCCGGCACGGAACTGATCACGTTCGGCAAGCTGACTGCCGCCGAGATTGGTGAATCACTCCACGTCGCTTTAGGTGTCGCGCTGACTGATGAATTATGGGAACTTGATCGCCTCCGCCTTGCGGACGGCGTGCCGGTGATTCTGGAGCACCGCTACGTCGTGCAGCGCCACTGCCCGAAGCTGACGAAGTCGCAAGCGGAAGGTTCGCTGTATCGCACCTGGACCGAGACACACGGCCTCAAGATCGGCGGCGCGAACGAAATCATACGCGCGGTGCTGCTGACAGCCAGCGAAGCCAAGAACCTTAAGACCACTGCCAAATCTCCGGCGTTAGAAGTGGTCTCGATCGGTTATCTCGAAGACGACTCGCCCCTGTGGTGGGAGCGCACGCTTTACCGCGGCGACCAATACGAGTTCCACAGCCGCCTCGGCCCGATCCAATCTGCGACTCCCGCGCGGGGCAAGCTGCGATGACTTCACGAATCGGGTTCTTCCGGGATTTCAGTGGCAAGGTAGCGGCGGCCTGAGGTCGAGCTTGCCGCAGAAGAAGAGGATCCGCGTCCGGTAGTTGTCGAACGAGCGAAAGCCCCGAGCCGCATACTTCAAGGCTTGGATGACGCTGTTGAAGGCCTCGGTTGTCGCGTTCGTGATTGGGTAGTGGAAGTAGGTCAGAAGGTTGGGCAGATGACGCTTGAGCATCTTCGCCACCCTCACCATCGGACACAGGCGGCACGGCACTGCCCATGCGTACCAGCGTCTGAAGAAGCGGTCGGCGGTGGTCGAGTGGACGTGCCGCCAGACCCAGCGGAACAGGTCGCTTATCCCCCAGGCCCTGGCCGTCGTCGGGCCGTGTTTCTCTTCCCCCCTGCCGAAGTTTTCTCGTCGATGCCGACGTGTTTCAAAAAGGTGAGCCCGGTCAATGGCACTTCCGCAACAGTCTTCCGGCTGACGGACTGTCTTTGAGCAGCGAGATTCGGCGTGTCGGCCGTCCGGTGGCGGTTCGCCAAAACGCCGCGTATCTCCTTGCGGTGGTGTTTTTCTTGCGTCGGCGCAGACCGCGTTCCAGGTTGCCGTTCCCGGCGCTTCGGCGGCTTGCGGCCGTCACTGCTCAGAGGCTGTTGATGTCGATCGCGGGCAGCTCGTCGGGCGACGCCTGAAAGATTGCCCGGTCGTCATGGATCTGCACGAGGTCGCCCCAGTCGGTGGGCGGGCCGTGGGCGGCTGCGATCGGTGGCGAGGAACTCAAACGGAATAAGTTCGACGACGCCGTTGGCCCCCGGCCGCGTTGACTTGCGGCCGCGGCCGGGCCCGACCCAGTTCGCGGCTTTGTGTCTGGGCAGTACGTAGCGGATGCGGGCGATCCGGCCGCTCGCGTCACGATTCACGGAGAGTCGGTCGAGAGCAAAGGGTGGCCGAGCACAATAGCGCAGCAGGTGTTCCAGACTCCGAAAATAGCTGGGCACATCGCGGTCGACGAGCGTGATTCGAACACGCGCGTCTCCTGAAAACCCGCTGTTCTCCCAGGCCAGCATGTCGGCGGCGGCCGCAGCGTCGAGCAGGCCCGCAAGCCTGAACCATCGGATCGTGCGACGACACACCCGCTCGGTGAGTGCAGCCAGATCGGCCGGCGTGATCGGCCGGGCCGGCAGGAACGCCGGCGGGGTATCACAGCCTGCTTCGGCAGCAGCCCGCACGAAGACACCGTCGGTCACACAGGCGTGGAGGTGGACATGATGGTTGAGCGCCGAACCGAAGCGGTTCGGGAAGGAGATGCCGCCGAGCCGCGGGCGGGCGGCTCTCGGCATGACGGCATCAGGGATCCCGCGTGACGCCGCGAGAAGCAGCCGCTAAATCTCTGCGATGAAGATCTTCGTGAGGGCTGAGACGGCGGCAGGGCGGTCGGCGAGCATGCCTCGCAATCGCTTCGGCACGGAGATCACCCACTGCCGTACGGGCACCGGCGGGATGACGTGATCGGAGAGGTGTGCGGCGGTCTGTGCCATGTGGCGGCCGTTGCAGGACGGGCAGACGCCCCGTGCCTTGCACGAAAACGCCACCACGAACCCCTGGCCGCAGCCCGTGCACCGCGCGCGGGCAAATCGGAAGCAGAGGATGCCGCACTCGAAATAGCAGCGAAGCTCCTCCTCGACGTATCCCGGCACGGGCCGCTCGGCGGCTTCCCGCCAGGCGAGCCAGCTCTCGACGTTCTCCGACGCGATCCTGTGGAGCGGGGTCTTCTCCGGGCAACGACGCTCGTAGCGGCGGGCGGGACGACCGGCCCACGGGGTGCGACCGGATGGCCCGATGTCTGGTCTGGCTGCTCGTGAAGGAGTGCAGATCCT
>JAUMAF010000209.1:0-9753 GCA_032117045.1 Pirellulales bacterium
CACCAGACGTGGCAAACGCGACCGCATCGTGGGCCACCACGTCCCAGACCGTGGGCCGGTAGGCGTCGGGCATCGTGCCCTTCGAGATGATCGCCGTCCACTCGCCAACAGGGAGCTTCTTGAGTTTGTCGCCGCCGGCAAGCGCCGCAGCAAACCGGCCGCGGATCTCACCCACGATGGCCGGGAGATCCCAGGAGTTGATGGCCGCGAGGTCGGTGGCCGCCACGCCGCCGCTGGTTCGCTGGGCGAACCGCCAGCGGTTCGTTTGAAAATAGTCCCAGGTCCAGTTGGCTCGGATGGCCTCGAGCACTGGCCGAGTTTCCACGGGCGCCTTTTCAACTGCAGCGGCGAGCAGGATCAGCCGCTCGGGGTCGTCCGCCGGCCGGTCGCCCGTTTCGGTGAGAATCCGAGTGGCAATCGCCCGGGCCGCCTCAGCGCGGGGATCCTGCGGCTGCTCGTCGGCGAAACTCGTGGGTTGCGTCATCAGGACTTCTCCAAGCAGGAACATGAACCCACCGCAGGCCAGGGCCAGCGTTCGACGGCGGCCGTGAACGATCGATCCCATCGCGTCCTCCTCGGGGCTCAGCGGGTGGATTCGGGCGACCCGAGATCGGGATCAGCTCCGGAATCTTGCCGAGGTCCAAATCGAGTGCTAGAGTCTACCGATACAGTTTTGAGGGAGGTTTGTCGCCGGAGACACTCCGGTCGAGATGGACGGCGGAGCGCAACGCCGATTCCTTGGATCGCACTGCCGCGTGCCGAAATTGCCGGTTCCGGCGTGTCTGCAACCGGGAGATCGTATGCGTTTGCCTGTGATCATCATGCTGGCCGTCGTCAGCGGGCCGCTGGCCGCCGGCGAGGCTGCTCGTCCTGAGCCGCCGAGCTTCAACCGGGACATCCGGCCGCTCCTGGTGGAGAACTGCTTCTCCTGCCACGGAGCCGACAGCGCCGGACGACAGGCGGACCTGCGATTGGACGATCGCGACGCGGCGGTCGAGTCGACGGCGATCGTGCCTGGCGACCCCGATTCGAGCGTGATGCTCGATCGCATCTTCTCCGACGATCCCGAGGAGGTGATGCCGCCTCCGAGCACCAAGAAAGTGCTCACAGCGGAGCAGAAGGAACTCCTCAAGCAGTGGATCGCCGCGGGGGCCGAGTACGAGCCGCACTGGTCGTTCAAACCGCCCGTGCGGCCCGAACCACCCGCCGTCACCAACGAGGCCTGGGTTCGCAACCCGATCGATCGCTTCATCCTCGCAAAGCTCGAGCAGGAGGGTCTCGAGCCCGCGCCGGAGGCCGACCGCCGCACGCTCGCCCGCCGCCTCGCACTCGACCTCACAGGGCTGCCGCCGGATCCCGCCGTGGTGGATGCCTTCGTCGCCGACCCCGCGGCCGACGCCTACGACCGGCTGGTCGCGTCGCTCCTGGCGAGCCTCGAATGGGGTGAGCACCGCGGCCGCCACTGGCTCGACTACGCCCGCTATGCCGACACTCACGGCATCCACATCGATAACTACCGAGAGATGTGGACGTTCAGGCAGTGGGTGATCAACGCGTTCAATCGCAACATGCCGTTCGATCAGTTCACGATCCTGCAGCTTGCCGGCGACCTCGTGCAGAATCACGGTCCGCCGGCGTCTCCCGCCGAAATTCTCGACAGTCGCATCGCCAGCGGCTTCAACCGTTGCAACATCACCACCAACGAGGGCGGCATCATCGACGAGGAATACCTCGTCCTGTACGCCCGCGACCGTACCGAAACCACCGCGGCGGTGTGGATGGGCCTCACGGCGGGCTGCGCCGTCTGCCACGACCACAAGTTCGACCCGCTGTCGCAGAAGGAGTTCTACGAACTCTCGGCCTTCTTCAACAACACGACCCAGGAGGCGAAGGACGGCAACGTGCAGGACACGCCGCCGATCCTCACGGTGCCACAGCCCGAGGACCAGCCCCGGTTCACGGAACTTGAGCAGCAACTGCCCGCCGCGCAGGAGGCGGTGGCCGATCGGAAAAAGGCGGCTCGTTCGGAGTTCAATGCCTGGCTGCAGTCGGCAAACGCCGAGACGGTCGCCAAGCTGCTGCCGCAGGAAACCCCGCTGCTGGACCTGCCCTTCCTCGAAGGCGAGGGCTCGTTGACCGGCGGACGGCTCTACGGCAAGGACCTCGATCTGACGCTCTCGGCTTCGACCACGCGGCAGGCAGGCCCCGACGGCGGTTCGGCCCTCCTCCTCGACGGCCGGGCCGCCGAGATACCCGCGGCCGGCGACTTCGAATACGACCAGCCGTTCACGATCTCAATGCGGGTTCGGGTGCCGGCCATCGACGGCAGTTACGCGATCATCGCGCGAATGGACGAGGACAAGGACGCGAACCACCGCGGCTGGGATGTGTGGGTGCAGGATCGGCGGATCGCCATGCACCTGATTCACTCGTGGCCGGACAACGCGGTCAAGGTGGCGAGTTCCGGGCAGCTCAAACCCGACACGTGGACCCTCGTCACGATCACCTCGGATGGCTCCGGAACCCCCGAGGGGATCACGATTTCCTTCGACGGCAAGCCGCAGAAGCCGAAGGTCGAGAACAACTCCTTCAAGAAGAATACGATTCGGACCGAGGTGCCGCTGGTCATCGGAGGCCGATCAAAGGGGGCTGAATGTCGCAGCGTGGGCCTCGCCGGTCTGGCGATCTGGGACAGGTCCTTCACCGCGGCCGAAGTCGAGGGGCTCGCCAAAGGCGCGGCGCTCGCGGAACTCGTCAAGTTGCCACCCGCAGAACGGCTCAAACCGGCCGGCCGGTTCTACGACTGGTGGCTCGCCACGAACGACACGGACTATCAGTCGGTCCTTTCGAAGGTATCGGCCATCGAGAATGAGCAGGCGTCGATCCGCAAGCGGGGCACGATCGCCCACGTGATGCACGAGAAGGACGGGATGGCGAAGGCCTTCGTGCTCGACCGCGGCGAGTATGACAAGCGGAAGGACGAGGTCCTGCCCGACACGCCCGGCTTCCTGCCGGTATTCCCGGAAGATCTCCCCGACAACCGGCTGGGGCTCGCCCAGTGGCTCCTGATGCAGGATCATCCGCTGACCGCCCGCGTGACCGTCAATCGTTTCTGGCAGGAGGTCTTCGGGACGGGCCTCGTGCGCACGAGCGGCGATTTTGGCATCACCGGCGAACTGCCGAGCCACCCAGAGTTGCTCGACTGGCTGGCCGTCGAGTTTCGCGAGACGGGCTGGGACGTGAAGAAGTTCTTCACGCTCCTGGTGACGAGCGCCGCCTATCGCCAATCGGCAGCGACGACGCCCGACAAACTCGTGAAGGACGCCGCCAACCGGCTGCTCTCCCGGGGGCCGAGGTTTCGCATGGACGCCGAGATGGTTCGCGACCATGCGCTCGCTGCCAGCGGCCTGCTCGTCCGGACGATCGGCGGCCCGAGCGTGAAGCCCTATCAGCCCGAAGGCGTCTGGGAGGCCGTCGCGATGGACAACAGCAACACGCGGTTCTACAAGCGGGATTCGGGCGAGGGGCTCTACCGGCGGAGCATGTACTGGTTTTGGAAGCGTTCGGCACCGCCGAGTTCCCTGGAAATATTCAACGCGCCATCGCGGGAGAGCTGCTGCGTGAAACGGGAGCGGACCAACACGCCCCTGCAGGCGCTCGTCACCCTCAACGACCCGCAGTTCATCGAGGCTGCCCGGGTGCTGGCCGACCGGGCGCTCGAACTTGGCGGGGCGACGGACGAATCGCGGATCGACTTCCTCGCCGTGCGGCTGCTGGCCCGCTCCCTCGCGGCCGATGAAATGACGATTGCGAGGCAATCACTCGCCGATCTCGCAAGGCACTACACGAGCCATCCGGAGGATGCGAAAGCTTTGGTGGCCGTCGGCGACTCGAAACCACGGGCGGACGATCCCGTGCTGCTCGCCGGCTGGACGATGCTCGCCAACCAGCTCATGAATCTCGACGAGGTGCTCTGCAAATGAATCCTCCCATTCGTTCTCCCCTCGACGAGCTCGGACTGAACCTCACCCGTCGGAGATTTTTCGAAAGCGGCAGCCATCTGCTGGGCGGCGCGGCCTTGGCGGCGCTGGCCGGCGACGGACTCGCCCTCGGCAACGGCGTGCAATCAGCCGGCACCGTCGAGCGGGTCGCCGGCGCGATCGGCCCCCACTTCGCCCCCAAGGCGAAGCATGTCATCTATCTCCATATGGTCGGCGGCCCACCGCAGCAGGACCTCTTCGACTACAAGCCGAAGATGGATGACTGGTACGACAAGGACCTCCCCGAGAGCATCCGTAACGGCCAGCGGCTGACCACGATGACGTCGGGGCAGAAGCGATTTCCCGTCGCCCCCTCGAAGTTTGCCTTTGCTCAGCATGGGCAGTGCGGGATGTGGGTCTCCGAGTTGCTTCCGTGGACCGCCAAGATGGTCGACGAGATGTGCTTCATTCGCTCGATGCATACCGAGGCGATCAATCACGAGCCTGCCATCTGTTACATGCAGACGGGCAACCAGATCGTGGGCCGTCCCTGCCTGGGCTCCTGGACGAGCTACGGTCTCGGCAGCCTCAACAAAGATCTGCCCACGTTCGTCGTGCTCGTCGCCCGCTCGAGCAAGACGGAGCAGCCGCAGGCCATCGGCGCCCGGCTCTGGTCGAGCGGCTTCCTGCCGGGCGAATACTCGGGTGTGAGTTTTCGCAGTGCGGGCGATCCGATTCTCTACATCAACAATCCCCCCGGCGTGCCTGCGGAGGTCCGCCGCACCACCCTCGACGGCCTCCAGGCCCTCAATCAACGAACGCTTGAGCAGATTGGCGATCCCGAAACGAGAACGCGGATCGCCCAATACGAGATGGCCTTCCGGATGCAGTCAAGCGTGCCGGAGTTGACGAACCTTGCGGATGAGTCGGCTGCCACGCTGTCCATGTACGGCGACGACGTCAAGGATCCCGGCACGTTCGCCAACTCCGTGCTGATGGCCCGGAGGATGGTCGAGCGGGGCGTGCGGTTCGTGCAGATCTATCTCAACCACTGGGACACTCACGCCAACGTGGTCGGCCGGCTGACAAGTGGTTGCAAGGACATCGACCAGCCCTGCTATGGTCTGATCCAGGATCTCAAGGCCCGCGGACTCCTCGATGACACGCTCGTGATCTGGGGAGGTGAGTTCGGGAGAACGGTCTACTCGCAGGGGGGCCTCTCGAAGGAGAACTACGGACGCGATCATCACCCCCGATGCTTCACGATGTGGATGGCCGGCGGCGGCGCGAAGGGGGGCACGATCCACGGCGAGACCGACGACTTCTCCTACAACATCGTCAGGGATCCCGTGCACATCCGTGATTTCCACGCCACGGCGCTGCACCTGCTCGGTTTCGATCACGAGCGTTTCACCTTCCGTCATCTCGGCCTCGACCAGAAGCTCACCGGCGTCGAGCACGCCCGCGTGGTGACGGATCTGCTGGCGTAAGCGTGCGCGTTTTCGAAGGACCACAACGGCACCCGCGAAAGCGGTTTCGTGCTGCCGTGTGATGGTGGGGCACGGCGATCGCGGACTATACTTGTCGTTCTCGGTGCGGCTCTGCTGACTCGTCGCGGCGGCCGACTCTCTCTCGCAGGAACCCGCGATGTTTCGTCGTGCATGCTCGCCGGATCACCGTTTCCTGCCGCTTGCATGCAGCATCGTGCTGGCACTCGGTATCGGCCTCGTGGCCGGGCATCAGACGCGGGCCGACGACAAGCCCAAGGAGAGCGACCCCCTCGCCACGGCCCAGGCACTCTTGAAGCAGCCGCCGCGGCCGGCCAGGGACCAGTTGCCTCCAAGCAGCCTGCCGCTCACGTTGATCGAAGGCGAGCGGATCGCCCTGGTCGGCAATTCCACGGCCGAGCGGATGAACCTTTTCGGCCACTTCGAGTCACTGCTCCACCAGCGTTTTCCTGGCAAGCATCTCGTCGTTCGCAACTTCGCCCGACCGGCCGACGAGGTGGGCAATCGCCAGCGGCCCAGCGACTACACCAAACTCGACGACCCCCTGACGGCGTTCGGCGCCGACACCTTTTTCTTGTTCTTCGGCTTCAATGAGTCGTTCGCGGGCCCGGAGGGCGTTGCGACGTTTCAGGCCGACTACGAGAAGCTTCTCGATGAACTCGCCAGAACATACCCTCGCGACGACAGCGGTTCGTCGCCGCGACTGGTGATCGTGTCGCCGATCGCGGTTGAATCGAGCGGCAACCCGCTCCTGCCCGACGCAATCGCCCAAAACCAGACCCTTTCTCGCTACCGCGATGCCGCCAAGGCCGTCGCGGCCAAGCGCGGCATCGCCTTCATCGACCTCTTCGATGCCACGCAGAAAGAATTCGCCGCCCAGCCGGGGCTGCAACGGACCATCAACGGCTGTCACGTCAACGACCGAGGCGATGCCTTCGTCGCCGAGGTGCTCGATCGAGCTCTCTTCGGACCGCCGCCGGCGGCGCTCCCTGCCAACCGCTTCGAGAAGCTCCGCGCCGCCGTCAACGACAAGTCGTGGACGCACCTGCAGGATTACCGAATGGTCAACGGCTGGTATGTCTACGGCGGCCGCCGCACCTGGGACACCGAGACTTTTCCTCGCGAGTTCATCAAGCTCCGCAACATGGCGGCGGTCCGCGATCGCTACGTCTGGGACATTGCCGAGGGCAAGGTCGTCACCGACACCCCGGACGACTCCGCCACCGGCGACCTGTTTGTGCCGCAGACCCGGTTTGGTGAGCCACGGCAGGCCTACAGCGAGAATCCCGAGGGGGGGCCTGCGATCCTGTCGCCCGCCGAGTTTCTCAAGACCTGTACCGTGCCTCCGGGGTTTGAGATCGAGCTCTTTGCAGACGAGTCGCGGTTTCCGGAGATCGCCAAACCGGTGCAACTGGCGTTCGATTCTCAGGGACGACTCTGGGTATCGACGATGCCGAGCTATCCGCAGTGGCAGCCCGGATCTCCGAAACCCGCCGACAAGCTCGTGATCCTCGAAGACACCGACCACGACGGCACGGCGGACACGAGCACCGTCTTTTACGACAAGCTCCACTGTCCCACCGGCTTTCAGTTCTTCGACGGCGGCGTGCTCGTGATGGACCAGCCACGAATGCTCTGGCTCAAAGATACCGACGGCGACGACAAGGCCGACGTGGTCGTTCACGTTCTCGATGGCTGGGCCACTGAAGACACGCATCACACGGCCGGCGCCTTCGAGGCCAGCCCGGGCGGCCTCTTGCATATGCTCGAAGGGGTGGCGATGAGCACGGCTGTCGAGACGCCGTGGGGCCCGTTCCGCAACTTCGGCTCGTCCGGGGCCTATGTCCTCGATCCACGAACCTGGAAGATCCGCCATTTCAAGACGCCGGGCTACGGCAATCCATGGTGCTATGTCTTCAACGAATGGGGCCAGGGCATTTGCGGTGACGGCACCGGCGCCTCCCAGCACTGGGATACGCCGCTCTCCGGCGGCCAATACGGCGGCCGTAAAGGCATGAATGCGGTGTTCGACACCGAGAAAATGAGGCCCGTCGTGGGCAGTGACTATCTCCGCACGCGGCAGTTCCCCGACGACGTGCAGGACCAGTTCATCTACGCCTGCGTGATCAATACCAACGGCATGCCCCGTTGGACCATCTCCGACGACGGCGCCGGCTACAAGGGAGAGCGGGTGCGACACGATCCCCAGGATCCGAACACGGCCTTCGACCTCCTGAAGAGCACCGACAAGCACTTTCGTCCCGTCGATCCGCAGATCGGCCCTGACGGCGCCCTCTGGTTTGGTGACTGGGCCAATCCGCTGATCGGCCACATGCAATACAGCCAACGCGATCCGAACCGTGACCACCTCCACGGCCGAATCTATCGGCTGGTCTACAAGGAGAAGCCGCTCCTGGCCCCCGACACGCAGGCCGGCAAGTCCATCCGCGAGGTGCTCGACCAGCTCATGGCGCATGAGTGGCGGACGCGCTATCGGGCCCGCGCCGACCTTCAATCCCGACCGCGCGACGAGGTGCTCGCCGCCGTCCGTGACTGGCTGGCCTCCCTCGAGACCTCGTCACTGCCGCGGGATGTCGTCGATCGGCTCCGCACCGAAGCCCTCTGGCTCCAGCAGAGTTTTCACGCGGTCGATGGCGGCCTCCTCGATCAAGTGCTCGCGGCCGAGACGCCCGACGCCCGGGCAGCAGCCACGCGGGTGCTCGCCGATGAACGCGACCGGATCGCCGATGCCGAGACCCGGCTCTCGAAGCGGGCGGTCGATTCGCACCCCCGCGTCCGCACGGAGGCCGTTCGCGGCCTGAGTTTCTTCGAGACTCCGACAGCGATGGCGGCCGTCGTGGCCGCGGCCAATGCCGAGCCCTCCGACCGCTACGTGGCCTACACCTGCGATGCGGCCCTCGCCGCCCACATGCCCGTCTGGCGGAAGGCCCACGCTGCCGGCACGTTTGCCGCCAAGGATTCACCCGCGGCGAAGATCGTCGAAAGCGTGCTCGGACTCGAACGGCAAGCCCAGGAGATCATGCCGTATCTCGCCATCCTGACGAGCAAGGAGTCTCAGCCGGAAGAGGCCCGCAACAAGGCGATGCAGGCCCTCGCCGACATCAAGGGAGGCAGCCGCGGCAACGGCAAGGTGGTGTTTCGCCGCGTCTGCATCAACTGCCACAAGGTCTTCGACGAAGGGGCCGACTTCGGCCCCGACATGTCCGGCGTGGGCACGCGGCTTTCACCCTACAAGTTGGTCGAGTCGATCATCGATCCGAATGCCGACGTGGCGGAGAAATATCTCTCCACGTCGATCCTCACGAACGATGGCCGCAGCATCGTGGGATTGCTGGCCGGCGAGACGCCCGAGGAGGTCGTGATCTTCGACGGCAAGGAGCGGAAGAAGATCGCCGTCGCCGACATCGACGAGCGGACGCAACTCCGGCAGAGCAGCATGCCCGAGGGACTCGCCGCCACGCTCTCGCCCAACGAGTTCCTCGACGTGATCGCATTTCTCAAGTCGT
Organism: Pirellulales bacterium; assembly: GCA_032117045.1. Classification (GTDB taxonomy): domain Bacteria; phylum Planctomycetota; class Planctomycetia; order Pirellulales; family UBA1268; genus QWPN01. Next base: position 9,016 of record JAUMAF010000209.1, read on the forward strand.
TGAAGTAGTCGCTGCGACGAGATCTTCCAGCGCTGGGTATCCTGCCGTGATGGTCTGGCATCATTCATACGATCCGCTGGGGTCACCGCTCCTGTCGACGCTTGCGGCAGCGGTGCCGCTGGTCGTGCTGCTCGGGCTGCTTGCCTACGCCGGCTGGTCCGGCCTGCGGGCAGCCCTTGCCGGCCTCGCGGCCGCGATGCTGATCGCCTGCTTCGTGTTTGGCATGCCGGGGGACGCGGTCGCCATGGCTGCGGTGCACGGAGCCCTCTTCGGCCTGTTTCCGATCGGCTGGATCGTCGTCACTGCCATGTTTCTCTACCGACTCTCGGGCGAGGCTGGGGCGATCGAGGTCATGAAGCGGTCGGTGACAGGACTCTCCGCCGATCATCGCCTGCAGGCGCTGCTCATCGCCTTCTCGTTTGGCGCGTTCCTCGAGGGAGCCGCAGGGTTCGGCGCGCCCGTCGCCATCTCGGCGGCCCTGATGGTGGGCGCAGGGTTCCCGGCGGTCGAGGCCGCCTGCCTGGCCCTGATCGCCAACACCGCGCCGGTCGCCTTCGGGGCCCTCGGCACGCCGATCGTCACGCTCGCGAAGGTCACCGGCCTGGACGAGCAGGCGATCTCGGCGATGGCCGGCCACCAGTTGCCGTTCTTCTCGCTGCTCGTCCCGGCATGGATGGTCTGCACGATGGCCGGATGGAAAGGACTCGTCGGCGTCTGGCCGGCGGTGCTCGTGTGCGG
>JAUMAF010000210.1:0-4347 GCA_032117045.1 Pirellulales bacterium
TTTCACAGCGGCTGCGGGTGGCCGAGTTTTTATGCGCCGGTGGACGGCGTGCAGGGCACCGCGATCGCCGAGCACGACGACCGCACGCACGGCATGGCCCGCACCGAGGTCACCTGTCGCCGCTGCGGCGCCCACCTCGGCCACGTCTTCAACGACGGCCCGCCGCCGACGGGCCTGCGGTATTGCATCAACTCCGCGTCGATCACGCTCGAAGCGAAGAAGGCCGAGTAAGAGCGGGGCCAGCGGTCACGCGTGGCCGAGCAGCCAGGCGAGGAGCCCCTTCTGCAGGTGCATGCGGTTGGCCGCCTGTGTCACCACCACGCTCTGCGGCCCGTCGATCACCTCGTCGGTGACCTCCTCGCCGCGACGCGCCGGCAGGCAGTGCATGAACAGGCTGCTCGGGCAGTGCTTCATCAGGGACGCGTTGACCTGATACGGCAGGAAGGCCTTGATCCGCTCCTGCCGCTCCCCCTCCTGACCCATGCTCGCCCAGACGTCGGTATAGACCACCGCGGCATCCTGCACCGCCGCCACCGGATCGGTCGTCTCGACGATCTCGGCGGCGGGCAGAATCTTTTTCAGGTGCGAGCGGAAGGCGGCGTCGAACTGATACTTCTCCGGGGCGGCCAGCACGAACCGCATGCCGAGCAGACCGCAGACCACCGCCAGCGACCGCGCCATGTTGTTGCCGTCGCCCACGAAGGCGAGCGTCAGGCCGTTGACGCGGCCCGCCTCCTGACGGAGCGTGTAGATGTCGGCCAAGGCCTGGCAGGGATGCGTGAAGTCGGAAAGGCCGTTGATCACCGGCACCGTCGAGACCTCGGCCAGTTGCACGATCGTGTCGTGGGCCTTCGTGCGGCAGACGATCGCATCCACATACTGACTGAGCACCCGGCCAAAGTCGGCCACGCTCTCCCGCGAGGAGGCGAAGCCGGTGTCGGCGCCGAGAAACAGGCTCGAGCCCCCGAGGTGGGTCATCGCCGCCTGAAAGCTCACCCGCGTGCGGAGGCTCTGCTTCTCGAACACGAGCGCGAGCACGCGGCCCGGCAGGAGGGCATCGCGGCGGCCCGCGGCAAACTTCTGCTCCAGGTCGCGCGAGATCGCAAACACGGCCTCGATCTCGGCCGCGGTCATGTCTTCGGGAACGATCAGATGACGGATCGACATGATGTCTAGCCTCGCGAGGCCACCTCGAGGATCGCCTCGGCCAGCCGGTCGCAGCCGTCCTCGACATCGGCCTGGCTGATCGTCATCGCCGGCAGGAGCCGGATGACGCGGCCCTGCGTGGCGTTGACGAGCAGGTTGCGGTCGAGGCACGCCTGCACGACGGCCGCACAATCGATCGAGAGCTCGACGCCGATCATCATGCCCATCACGCGAACGTCGCGGACGGCATCACATCTGTTCTGGAGCGCCTGCAGCCGGGTGCGGAAGGCCTCGGCGGCCCGGTCGACATGGGCGAGCAGCCCCTGCTCCTCGATCATCCGGATCGTGGCGATGCCGGCGGCCGCGGCGATCGGATTGCCGCCGAACGTGGAGGCATGCATCCCCGGCCGGAGGTGCTTGGCCAGTTCGACCGTGGTGAGCATCGCGCCGCCGGCGATGCCGGCGCAGAGGCTCTTGGCAAGCGTCATCACGTCGGGCACGACGCCGAAGTGCTGGTAGCCGAACCACTTGCCGGTGCGGCCGCAGCCGCACTGCACTTCGTCGAACACGAGCAGCAGGTCACGTTCGTCGGCGATCTTCCGCAGGCCCTGGAGGAAGCCCGGCGGCGCGGGCACCACGCCCCCTTCGCCCAGGATCGGCTCGACCAAGATGCCGCCGGTGCGGTCGTCCACGAGCTTCTCGACGGCGGCGAGGTCGCCGTGCGGGGCATACTGAAAACCCGCGAGCATCGGCCCGAGGCCCTCGTGGTATTTCGGCTGGGCCGTCGCCGTCACGCTGCCCATGGTGCGGCCGTGGAAGCCCCCCTGGAACGTGATGATCTTGTACTTCTCGCCGTTGGTGCGAAGGCGAACGAGCTTGATTGCCGCCTCGTTGGCCTCGGTGCCGGAGTTGCAGAAGAAGGCCTGCCCGCCGAACGACCGCTCCGAGAGCAGCTTCGCCCATTCGCCCTGCGGCTCGGTATACCAGGTGTTGGGCACGTGGATCAGCTTTGCGACCTGCTCCTGCACGGCCTTGACCACCGCCTCGGGGCAGTGGCCCAGGAGGTTGCAGCCCCAGCCCGGAAAGAGGTCGAGGTATTCCTGGCCCTCGGCATCCCACACCCGCGAGCCCTCGCCCTTCACGAGGCACACCGGGAACCGCTTGTAGTTGGGCACGACGTAGCGATGGAAGGTGTCGATGACCCGTTGCGTCGAGTCGCCGACGGCATGCACTGCAGAATCGAGCGTGGCCATGCGAATGACTCCCTGAATTGCCGGTGACCGGACTGACGTGAGCTGTGGAGAGGTGGCCTAGCGTTTGGCCGTGGCGGTGGCAGCGGCCTTGGGCGACGACAGCGCCTCGTCGCGAACGAGCTCGGTGCCCACGCCGCTGGTGGTGTAGATCTCGAGCAGGAGCGAGTGCCGCAGCCGGCCGTCGATGATGTGGATCTTCTTCACGCCGCGGTCGAGGGTGTCGAGACAGCCCTCGATCTTGGGGATCATGCCGGCCGCGATGGTGCCGTCGGCGATCAGCCGGCGGGCCTCGGCGGCCGTGAGGTGCGGAATCAGGCTCTCGGGATCGGCGACGTCGCGGAGCACGCCCGGAATGTCGGAAAGCACGACGAGCTTCTCGGCCCCAATGCCGGCGGCCACGGCCGTCGCCGCAGTGTCGGCGTTGACGTTGAGCTTCTCGCCGTCAGGGCCCAGCGCCATCGACGGAATCACCGGCACCTGGCCGGCATACATGAGGTTGTCGATCGTGAGCCGATCGACGCGGGTCACCTCGCCGACATGGCCGAGATCGACCGGCTGGCCATCGGTGCCATCGAGCGTGAGCCGCTCGCCGAAGAGGACGTTCGTCGAGAGAAAGTTGAGCGACATCGCCCGGCCGCCAAACTCCTCGATCTTCGCGACGAGGTCGTGGTTGAGATCGGTGGCGAGCACCTGCTCGACGATCGCGAGGGTGGCATCGTCGGTGTAGCGGCGGCCCTGCACGAACTTCGCCGCGATGCCGGCCGCGTCCATCGCGCGGCTGATCGCCTTGCCGCCGCCATGGACGACGACGATCCGCATGCCGAGCGTGGAGAGAAAGACAATGTCGAGCAGCAGGTGGCGGAGGGAGTCGGGGTGTTCGACAACGCTCCCACCGAGCTTGATGACGGTGGTCGTGTCGCGGAACTTGCGGATCCAGCCGAGCGCCTCGATGAGCGTGTCGGCCTTCTGGATCGCCTTCTGCTGGGCCTTGCTGACGGAGGGAGTGGCGGGCACGAGAGCGGGCGATCCTTGCGGGGGCGGGGAAGCGAAAACCAAGCCCGATATTCTAGCAGCCGTGGGGTGCTTGATTAAGGCGTAAAAAACCGCGTGAGCGGCGGGTGTGGGCGGGTGACCTGCGAGCTCTGCGGAGGCGAGGGGCTGCCCGTGCCCCGTCGCCGGACGTTCGGAGGGCTCGGGGCTGCCCGTGCCCCGTCGCCGGACGTTCGTTGCGCCCATCCTGGGCTTCACTCTCTCGGATGCCGCCGGCGCTTCGGCATCCTGCCTGCGCTTGGCGTCATACGCCGGCGACGGGGCACGGGCAGCCCCTCGCTGAGTTCATGCCCGTGAAAGCCGACCGGCCGTGAGGCCGCGGGCAGCCCTGCGTTTGGTTCCGGGGCCAACCGGGGTTCACCCCACTCCTCACGGCGTTGGGCTTGTCCAGAACCCAGCACCTTGGCCAGACCGTTTCGCGATCCTTACACTACATCGCATGCCGCAGAAGGAACTCTTTCCGTCGTCGCCGTCTGATTCGGCCACCGCCGAGCCGGCCCTTGGCCGTGTGCATCAGGGCGACTGCCTCGATCTGCTGGCGCGGATGCCCGCCGGCAGCGTGCATCTCGCCTTCGCCGATCCACCCTTCAACATCGGCTACGACTACGACGCCTACGACGACCGACTCGCCGCCGACGTTTACTTGAAGTGGTCGAAGCGGTGGATGGGCGAGATCGTTCGCGTGCTCCGCCCCGACGGCACGTTCTGGTTGGCGATCGGCGACGAATACGCCGCCGAGTTGAAGGTGATCGCGACCCGCGAACTCGGCCTCACCTGCCGCAGCTGGGTGGTCTGGTATTACACCTTCGGCGTCAACTGCAAGCAGAAGTTCAGCCGGTCGCACGCCCACCTCTTTCACTTCGTCAAAGACCCCGTCGCGTTCACGTTCAACACCGAC
>JAUMAF010000211.1:0-1596 GCA_032117045.1 Pirellulales bacterium
CCTTCCCCTGGCGACCGAAACCTGATGCCATTCCGGGCCCGTCGGCCCAGCGAGTTTCCAGAGGTCGCCAGCCATGCCCCACCTGCGCCGTTTCCGCAGCATGATCGCGGTCGCGGTGGGCGTGGCCTGCATCGCAGCCACGGCCGAGCCCCGGCCGGTTCACCAGCCGACCGTCGCAGCACGAGCCGCCCGGGAACGGATCGAGGTTCATTCCCCCGGCGGCACCCGCACGCTCGACGCGACCGTGCTCGTCGAGGCCGCCGATGGCGGGATGCTCGTCGAACTCGCCGATGAGCGCTACGAACTCCTCCAGCCGGAGTCGATTGTCGCCCGTGAGCCGCTCACCGATTCCCCGGCCGAGGAGACACCCCGCGAACTCGGTCAGCGGATCCTTGCGGAACTGCCCGCCGGATTCGACGTCCATGTCACGAAGCACTACGTCATCTGCTTCAACACGTCGCGTGACTATGCCAGATGGAGCGGTGCGCTCTTCGAGCGGCTGCACGAGGCGTTCGGCAACTTCTGGAGCCGGGCGGGCCTCGACATCGACGATCCGCCGCGTCCACTCGTGATCGTGATCTTCGCCGATCGCGGCTCGTATGAAGCGCATGCAGCCCGTGATCTGGGAGCCGCCACCGATCGGGTCGTCGGCTTTTACAACATGCTCTCCAACCGCGTGACGACATTCGACCTGACCGGCACCGATGGCGTGCCGCGGCCAGGCGGGCGGCCGATGGGCGGCGCCGCCCTCGAGATTCTCAGTAGTCCGGCGGCGGTGGGGCTCGTGTCGACGCTCGTCCACGAAGCGACCCACCAGATGGCGTTTAACTGCGGCATGCATCGCCGCCTCGCGCCCGTGCCCCTCTGGGTCAGCGAAGGCATCGCCACCTATTTCGAGACACCCGACCTGGAGAATGCCCGCGGCTGGCGGGGCATCGGAACGGTCAATCGACCACGGCTCGACCATTTCCTCGCCGCCCACCGGACTGGCGATGTCGCCGCGCTCGTCGCGGCGGACGACCGCTTCCGTGGGGCCGATGGAGCGCTCGATGCCTACGCCACGGCATGGGCGCTCACCCGGCATCTCGTGGAGACCCGCAAGCCGCAGTTTGTCGCCTACCTCCGCACACAGGCCGCCAAGCAGCCCCTTGCCGATGACTCCCCAACGCAGCGGCTCCGGGACTTCGAGGACGCGTTTGGCGTTTCGCCGGCGGCGATCGAGGACGAGGTCGTGAAGGCGATGGCACGGCTGGCCTCCCGCCGCTGACCGCCGGCGGTAGGCATGCTCGAAGCCGGGGATTTTGCTCCAGGATGCCTTGCTGTCCGACTGGGTATTCCTTGTGAGTCGCAAAGATTCCCGGCTTCTGTGCGTGCCCACCGACCGGTTCCTCAGCATCGGGAGCGTTGCAGCATCTGAAGGAACGGCCATGAACTCAGCGAGGGGCTGCCCATGCCCCGGAGGCGGCGTATGCCGTCAAGCGCAGGCAGGATGCCGAAGCGCCGGCGGCATCCGAGTGAGTGAAGCCCAGGATGGCAATCCTGTTCGGCACGAGATTTGCGCAGTAGAAGCCGGGCAATTCAGGCGAGCTGAAGCGA
>JAUMAF010000212.1:0-5995 GCA_032117045.1 Pirellulales bacterium
TCCACGGAGACACCCGCAGACTCTCCAGGCACACATCGCCCGTCCCGACTTCGAGACGAAAGCGGCCCGAAGGCTCCCGCACTGCCGGCGGCGGCAGGACGATGTCGGTGACGGGGCCAGCCACTCCGTCGGCGACCGTGAACGCCGCCAAGCGACCCTTCTCCTGATCGACGAAGATCACGATCCGGAGCGTGCGGATTTTCTGGTCCCCGATCTCGAGCGGCTCGATCGCGGCGGTGTCGGCTTCCTGACGCACGACGGCCGCGTCGGCCGTGCCATCCTGCAGGCGAAACAGCTCGACCGCAAAGGCGTCGTCGCGAGGCTTCGCGGCCGCGGCGACCGACAGCCGGAGTTCGGGACGACGACGCCAGGAAAGCACCACGTCGTAACAGGCTCGCGCCGGCGCTCCGGAGTCGAGCAGGGCCGTTCCCGCTTGCATCGTGGCGATGTGGCCCGCCTCGGCCCGCCACGCACCGTTCGGCGCATGCTCCCAGCCCGTGAGGCCACCAGGCCCGACATAGGTGCCGGCAATCACTCCCCCCAGCCGAGACAGCCCCTCGATCACTTCGCGACGGATCCGCACCGCTCCCGTCGCGCTACCGCGCGGCCTCATCACGACACTCTCGGCATCGATCGACTCGAGATCGCCGTCGAGCATGTCGCCGCCCCGCAGCAGAAACCGAAATGCAGCGGCAGCAGGCTGATGCGCCGGACGCGTGAATCGCACGCCGACGATCTCGTCGAGATGAAACTCGAAGGGCCGCAGGAACAGTGGCGACTGAAGCACAAGCGTGCGGTGTGGCCCCGCCGAGGCCGCGGGCATCGGCACGATGGCGGCCGGCAGCGTGCCTCCACCCGGCAGGTCGAGCACGGCCGGCGGCTCGCCGGCATGCACCGCGACCGCCGCGGCCACGCCAGCGATGCACACGAGAGCCACACGAACCGCGACGATCCCGCGGCGGTGCGAACGGACGGCGAACGGGGCCATGCAGCATCCCGAAATGGACACAATGAACTTTGAAAATCATATCCCAAATCAGAGGCGAAGACCCGCTCCGGCTGGAGGTTGCAGGGATTTCCCGGCTCGCGGATACTGTGCGGCTTCCCCGGAGAGGAGCCCTCCTTGAGCCAATCCCATCATGATCATCGCCACTATCCGTGGCTGCTGATCATGTGCCTGTGCGGCGTCGATTACTTCAGCACCCTCGGCTACCAGCCGTCGATCGCCTTCGAGGGGGCCGGCACGCTCGCCCCGCTGGCAACGCTCGTGCTCGTGCTGGTCACGCTCTTCGGCGCCCTGCCGATCTACCGGCACGTGGCGGGCGAAACCCCCGACGGCGTCGGCTCGATCGGCATGATCGAGCGGATGTTCAGTGGTTGGGGCGCCAAGCTGATCGTGCTCGTGCTGATCGGCTTCGCCGCCACCGACTTCGTGATCACGAAGACCCTCTCCGCCGCCGACGCCGCGGCCCACTTGATCAGCAACCCGCTCTACACCGGAGAGACGCCGGCCTGGATGCAGGGCCAGATGGCCGTGACGATGTTTCTCCTCGTGCTGCTCGGGGCGATGTTTCTCAAGGGCTACGGCGAGGTGGTCGGCATCGCCACGGTGCTGGTGATCGCCTTTCTCGGCCTTTCCTTCGTGGTGATCGCGGCGAGCGTGTGGTATCTCGTCGGTCATCCGGCCCTCTTCCAGCAGTGGTGGGGCGAGATCTCGACGGGCCACTACCACCTCGCGCATGCCCCGCTCACCGGCACCGGCCCCTGGGTGGCCCTGGGCATCTCGCTCCTCGTGTTTCCGAAGCTCGCCCTCGGCCTCTCCGGCTTCGAGACGGGCGTGCTCCACATCCACATGGTCCGGGGCACCGAGGCGGATCCCCACAACGAGGCGGCCCGAATCGCCAACACGCGGCGGATGCTGGTGGTCGCGGCCTTGATCATGTCGTGCTTCCTGATCGGCTCGTCGCTCGCCACCGGCACCAACACGCTCATTCCGGCCGAGGAGCTGCAGCTCGAGCCCGTGAAGGGCAAGGCCATGGACCGGGCGCTCGCCTATCTCGCCCACGGCGAGAGCCCCCATCCGGTCTGCCCGCTCTTCGGCGACGTGTTTGGCACGATCTATGACATCAGCACGATCCTGATCCTGTGGTTTGCCGGCGCGTCGGCGATGGGCGGGCTCCTCAACATGGTGCCCCGCTACCTGCCCCGCTACGGCATGGCGCCCGAATGGGCCGGGGCCTATCGTCCGCTGGTGATCGCGTTCACCGTCATCAATCTGATCGTCACGCTCGCCTTTCGGGCCGATGTCTCGGCACAGGGCGGCGCCTACGCCACCGGCGTGCTCGTGCTGATGACGAGCGCCTGCATCGCCTCGTTCGTGCACGAGCTCCGCAAACAGCCCGAGCCGCATCATGGGCTGGCCCTGCAGGCCCAGCGGATCGGCTTCGGGCTGATCACCCTGGTCTTCGTCTACACCACGCTCGCCAACATCTACGAACGGCCCGACGGCATCATCATCGCGTCGATCTTCATCGCCACGGTGATGGCGATCTCTTTCACCTCACGGTTCTTCCGCAGCGACGAGATGCGGCACAAGGAGTTTCGGTTTGCCGACGACGCCGACCGCATGCTCTGGACCGACATCGTGCTCGAGGGGGCGTTTCGCGTGCTGGTGCCCCATCGCCCTGGCAGCCGGTCGCTGGCCGACAAAGAGGCCGAGATCCGCCGCAAGCACCGGATCCCCGAGAACGTGCCACTGGTGTTTCTCGAGGTTCACTACGGTGACGTGAGTGAGTTTCAAAACTCGCCGATCATCTCGGCCCGCCAGGAGGGCAATCGCTTCGTGATCGTGGCCCGCGACGTCGTCTCGGTGTCGCACACGATCGCCCAACTGGCGATGGAGATGACCAAGAGCGGGGCGCCGCTCGACATCGTCTTCGGATGGAGCAAGGGAGGCAGCCTCAAGCTCGCGCTCGACTACGTGCTCTTCGGCCAGGGCGACGTGCCCAACCGGGTCGTGGATCTCCTCGATCAGGCGATCGCCGATCCGGCCAAGCGGCCCACCGTCATCGTGGGCTGAGCCGTGTCAGGGCGAACCGTGGGCGATCGCGTGTTCGGGATCGACTTCACGTCGGCGCCTCGGCCTCGGAAGCCGATCACCGTCGCGGTCGGCGATCTCATGGGCCGCTCGCGCGACCCCGTCTACCGGCTGGAAACGGTCCGCTCCCTCGAGACACTCGCCGCCTTCGAGGCGTTTCTCCGTGAGCCGGGGCCATGGCTCGGCGGCTTCGACCTGCCCTTCGGCCAGCCGCGAACGCTCATCGAGCACGAGGGCTGGCCCACCGACTGGCGGCGGTTCGTGGATTTTTACTGTGCCGAGCCCCGCGACGCGCTCCGCGACTGCTTCCGCCGCTGGTGCGCGGCCCGGCCCGCCGGCGACAAGTTTGCCTGGCGGGCGGCCGACAGGCCCGCCGGCTCGAGTCCGGCGATGCGCTGGACCAATCCACCGGTCGCGTGGATGATGCAGGCCGGGATCGGACGCATGCTCGCGGCCGGCCTCGCCTTTCCGGCGCATCGGGTGCCGCATTGTGGTCGCGCCGCCCCGCGGATTGCGGTCGAGGCCTATCCCGGATTCACGGCGCGGCAGGCCTGCCGCCGGTCTTATAAGAGCGACACACCAGCAGCACAAACACCGGAGCGACGGGCCAACCGCCGGACGATCCTAAAGGCGCTCGTGGCGGGCACCGCGGGCCTGGCCGTGCGACTGGAAGCGACGGCATCCTGGACACGGCGGCTCATCGACGACGGTGGTGGCGACCTGCTCGACGCCGTGATCTGCGGCCTGCAGGCAGCCCACGCCTCGCGGCTGCCCGACTACGGCCTGCCGTCCGACCTCGATCCGCTCGAGGGCTGGATCGCCAGCGTGCTGCGACCATCCTGAACTCGGCGAGGGGCTGCCCGTACCCCGGAGCCGGCGTATGCCGACAAGCGCAGCCAGGATGGCGAAGCGACGTCGGCATCCGAGTGAGCGGCGGGCACGATGCCCGCCGCGAGCGTCCGGCGACGGGGTACGGGCAGCCCCTCGTTGCAGCGACGGCCCCGCGGCCTCACGCCGCCTCGAACACCGCCTCGATCTCGACGGCCACACCGAGCGGCAGCGAGCCCGCGCCGAACGCGCTGCGCACGCCCACCCCCCGATCCGGCCCCCAGACCTCGGCAAAGAGCTCGCTGCAGCCGTTGATCACGTGGGGATGCTGCACGAAATCGGACGGACAGTTCACGAGCCCCATGAGTTTGATGACGCGGCCGATGCGGTCGAGGCTGCCGAGATTGGCGACCAGCGTGGCCAGAATCGCGAGCCCCACCTGACGAGCCGCCGCCTTGCCGGCATCGGCATCGAGTTCGACGCCCACCTTCCCCTTGATCAGCGAGCCGTCGGCCTGCAGCGGCAGGTGGCCCGACACATACACCATCCGATCCACCACGAGGCAGGGCTTGTAGGCCCCGGCAGGCTTGCCGACCGGCGGCAGCACGAGGCCGAGCGCGGCGATCGCGGCCTGGGGCGAAGGGGCTGTCATGGGGTCTGCCTTTCTGATGAGGTGTCAGGTTGCCTGCATGGCGGCGTCGATACGGTGGAGAATGGTGCGGATGATCTCGCGGTCGGAGGAGGGCCGCCGTTGGCTTTGCGGATGCGGCTCGTCGGTGGCGATCAGGCCCTGAAGGTGCAGGGCCTGCGCCATCGAATGCTTGTAGGCCGGCACGGGCGGGCGGAATGCGAAATCGCCGAGGGCCTGCAGCGCGTCGTCGAGTTCATCGAATCGACTGTCGCCGGCCGCCCACCACTGGTCACGTTGCGCGAAGGCCGCGGGGGCCGCGGTCGAGAGGCCGAGCAGCCAGTCGCTGCCGTAGCGGACCATGTCGATCGCGAGGTCGTTGCCGGTAAACACCTTGAAATCGGGCCGCAGCCGATCGCGGATCGCGAGCCGCTCCCATTCCAATCGTCGCGACAGCGACGAATGTTTGGCGCCGAGGCAGTTGGGAATCTGCATCAGTTCGGCATAGCCCTCGAGCGAGAGCATCCGGCCGCAGGGCACGAAGGCGGTCGAGAGCTCGAAGCCGATGAAGGCCGGCACCCGCCGGGCCAGCGCCCGATAGCCGGCGAGCAGCGCCGCATCGCCGCCGGCCGTGAGGCCGTATGAGGGAAAGATCACGGCGGTGGCCCCGACCGCCAGCATCATCTCGATCTGCCGGCCGTAGGCGGCCTCGTCGAACGCCGCCCCGGGCGAGTCCACCACGCAGGCTCCCGCCACCATCGTGCCGGCGGGGCCGACCGAGTCGCGGGCGATGGCGAGCGCCTGCCGCCTCGTGGCATCGTCGATCAACTGCACATAGCCCGTGTCCATATTGATGGCAGGCGTGATTCCGGCCGCGGCCGTCCGCGACACATGGGCTGCGAAGCCCTCCCAGTCGACGGAGTGATCCGCCTTCATCGGCAGCAGGATCGCCGACATGCCGGTGATGACCCGGCGGGGCCGGACGAGCGATGCAGGATCGACGGTATGTGGAGTGCTCATGCAAAAAGTATCGGTGAAGCCGCACGCGTCGCCAATGGTCCACCTTTTGCGCCCGCGTTGCGCCGCCCGATGGCGACTCTCTGCTTCGCCGCTATGCTCACGGATATTCACTCTTCAGGGGCCGTCTCATGACCTCGTATCCCCGCATCGCTCGATTTCGCTCGGTTGCCGACCTCCGCGATCACCTGGCTTCACTCGCCGCCCCGCTGCCGCTGGACGATCTGCCGCTCTCAGCCGCTGAAGGATCCCCACTCGCCCGGCCGCTCGCGCTCGGCGACCGCACCGTCGGCAACCGCTGGTGCATCCATCCCATGGAGGGCTGGGACGCGAGCCCTGACGGGCAGCCCACCGAGATCCTGCTCAGGCGCTGGCGGCACTTCGGGGAGAGCGGCGCGAAGCTCATCTGGGGCGGGGAAGCGGTG
>JAUMAF010000212.1:6005-11388 GCA_032117045.1 Pirellulales bacterium
CCGCCTGCGGCCGGGCCGGCTACGGGAAGCTGGCCGCCGCCGGCTGGGCCCCTGGGGAGGTGACTTCGCCGGCCGCACGCGGCTGCTCATCGACCGCGTCACGGCGGAATGCCCGGGGCTCCTGATCGGCGTGCGGCTGTCGCTCTTCGACATCGTGCCCTGGCACATGGTCGATGGCCACGGCGAACCCTATCCCTTCGCGAATGCGCTGCCCTACGACTGCGGCTTCGGCGTCGACGAGCGCAACCCGCTCGCCTTCGACCTCGCCGAGCCGATCGCGCTGTTGAAGATCCTCCACGACCGGGGCGTGGCGGCGGTCAATCTCACCGCCGGCAGCCCCTACACGGTGCCGCACATTCAGCGTCCGGCCGCGTTTGCACCATCCGATGGCTATCCGCCGCCCGAGGATCCGCTCGTCGGCGTGTGGCGACAAATCGACGCGGCTCGGCAGGCGAAGGAGGCCGTGCCCGATCTCGTGATGGTGGGCTCGGGCTACACCTATCTGCAGGAGTACCTCGTCCACGCGGCGCAGGCCGCCGTCGCGCAGGGCTGGATCGACTCGGTGGGCCTCGGCCGCATGGTGCTCTCGTATCCCGGGCTGCCGGCCGACTCTCTCGCGGGCCGGCCGCTCGTGCGCGGCGCCGTGTGCCGCACGTTTTCCGACTGCACCACAGCGCCGCGGCACGGCCTTCGCAGCGGATGCTATCCGCTCGACGCCTACTACAGGCAACTGCCGGAAGCCGCCGAGGTGAAGGCGATCAAGGCCCGCATGGGCCGCGACGAAGACTGAGCAGCGCCTCACTTGCCGCCAGGCTTAAACCAACGGCCCAGCGGACTGGTGAGGAGGGCGGGCAGCAGGATAAGGTCGCCGACGAGCGCCGCAGCCACCAAGAGCGACAGCATCCAAGCGAACTGACGCGTGGGCGCGAACGAGCTGCCGGCAAAGGCCAGGATGCCCAGGCCACAGACCACGGCGCTCTGGACGAGTGCCGGAGCCGAGTGCTGAAAGGCCGCGTGCACGGCGGCAGTCCTGCCAGCCAACTCGGTGCCGGCCCCGCGGACGGCCTCGTGGACCAGGCCGCGGCGAAAGAACGTCAGAAAGTGAAACGTGCCGTCGACCGCCATGCCCAGCGCGATGGAGGCTGTCATCACGCTCCCGATGTCGAGCGCCGCGGAGGTCCAGCCCAACAGCCCGAAGAGCAGGACCATGGGAAACACATTGGGGATCATCGCAATCAGCCCTGCCAAGGCATTCCGCTCCACGACCATCATCACCAGCGCGATCACGACGCAGGCTGAGAGGAAGCTCGTGAACAGATCGTGGAGGAGCGTCTTTTGGATGGCGTTGATGAGCGGCATCACGCCGCTGTAGTCGGCCCGCACACCATGGGCGAGCCCGCCATGATCGGCCACCACGGGCTCGACGCAGGCCCGCACCCGGTCGAGGAACTCCCCGTAGTCGATGCCGGCGAGAGCTGAGGTGCGGGCGGTGATCCGCCAGAGTTGCTCGCCGGCGAGATCGCGGATGATCTTCATATCGGAGAGCTCCGCGAGATTGGACTCGAGCTTCCGGGCGACGACCGCCTTCCGGACGGCCGCCCGCGATCCGGACGACGTCGCCGATTCCGGGATGAACATCGCCGCCGATGCCACGCCGCTCACGCCGGGCAGTTTCCGGAGCGCCGCACCAACTTCCCGCACCATATCGAGCCGTTCCGACGGCCGGATGTCGGATGTCTCGCCGAACCGCAGGACCACCTCGACGGGCACCAGCGGGCCGATCTCCCGCTCGAGCCACTCGTAGTCGCGAATAACCTTGTTTTCCCCGGTGAATAGCGTGTCGATCGAGACGGAGGTGCGGATGCCCGGCACGCCCGCCGCGGCGATCGCCATGCCGACGACCGCGATCACGACGATCGGACCGGCCCACCGCACCACGCCCGACGCAAACCGCGACTCAGCCTCGAGCAGGCTGGCGTCGTCGCTGCGACGCTCGATCGGCCAACGCGAAAAGATTCCCGGCACCACGAGAAACAGCACGAGCAGCGTGGCCAACACCCCGATCGCACCGTGGAAGCCAAACACGCGAATCGGCTCGAGCTCGCTGACGACGAGCGACGCCAGCCCCAGCGACGTGGTACCGGCCGAGAGGGCACACGGGAGCCATCCGAGCCTGATTGCCCGCATGGCCACCCCGGCCACCGGCCCGTTCTGCCGGGCCTCGATCAAATAGTTCACCACGTGGATGCCCCCCGACACGCCGAGCGTCAGCACGAGCACCGGCATTACGATCAGCACCGGATTCATCCGATCGCCCCAGGCGGCGAGCGAGGCAAAACAGAGGCCAACACAAAACAAGGCGAGCAGAAACACGAGCAGCGCATACCGCATGGACCGCAGCGACCACCAGGTGAGCAGGAAGATGATCGCGGCCGCGGGCCCGCCATAGACACGCAGGCTCTCGGCGCTCGCCTCGTCCACGCAGACGTTGTCGACGACGGATCCCGCGAGATGCAGGTCTTCAGCCACCGTCGTCGCCGTCTGGAGGAGCGTGTCGCGAATCCACGCCGTGGCCCGGCGGCGATCCTCCAGCCCCTCGCTCGTCAGGCCGATCACGAGGCAGGTTCGCTTGCCGTCCGGCCCGATCAGCACGCCTTGCAGCCGTTCGATCGCCACCTCACGGTCGAGCGACAGTGGCGGCGACGTGAGCCGCTCAAGAGCCTGATCTCCCGACACCACCGACTCGAACCACGGCTGGCCGCCGGCGTCGCGGGGCCCGTCCGGGCCGGTGGCAGCCGAGATGAATCGCTCAATCGACGCCGCGCCCAGCGTGCACTCAGGCCACGATGCCACGACCACGTCGCCGCTCTCAAACTCGCGGGTGAAGGTGGCGTAGGCCTCACGCGGCGGAAACGTCTTCGGCACCCATTCGATCGGCGTCGTCGAGTCGACCCCGAGAATCCCGATGGCCGCCCGAATGACCCACGGCGTGGCGGCGGCAAGCAGCAGCAGTGTGACCACCGCCACGACGAACAGCCAACGATCCCACCGCGTGGACGGCAATGCATCCTCGACGTCGTCTCGCGGCCCGCCTTGCGGTGTTGAAAGCTTCATGCAGCGTGCTCGCGCATCTTCTCTTCATAACGTTTTCTCTGCTGCAGGTCTATTCGGCTCTCACTGGCAAAGAACTCAGCGAGGGGCTGCCCGTGCCCCGGAGCCGGCGTATGCCGCCAAGCGCAGCCAGGATGGCGAAGCGCTGGCGGCATCCGAGTGAGTGAAGGGCAGGATGCCCGTAACGAACGTCCGGCTCCGGGGCATGGGCAGCCCCGAGCCGCGCGCCAGTCCAGCCCGCGGCCTCACGGCCGGTCGGCTTGCACAGCGAGGGGCTGCCCGTACCGAATCAGACGCGCGGGATCTCGAATCCGGCTCTCGGCGGGCGGGCCACGAACGACGCCGCCTCCTCGTCGCCCACGATCATTTCTCTCGAGGGATCCCACGAGATCGTGCGGCCCAGCCGCGCGGCAATCGCCGCCAGGTGGCAGGTGTTCATCGCCATGATGTGACTGAAGACGTCTGATACCGGCAGGCCACCCTCGCGGATGCAGCGGTAGAAGTTTTCCTTGTGGCCCTCGAAGGGCTTGCCCTTGTAGAGCGCCATGACGTCAGCGGCGGTGTAGTGGTCCTTGTCCCAGTTTTCCGCGATCGGCGTGCCGGTGATCTTGCCACGATTGACGAAGATCCGTCCCTTCGTGCCCTCGAAGAGGATGCCGTTGTCGCTGCGACTGTCGATCACCATCTCGACGCCGCTGGGGAAAGTGCATGTCACGGCAAAGTCGTGCGACGTGTTGTAGCAGTCGTCGACCGTGGGATAGCCGTCCTTGAAGGGCACCGGGTGTTTCGCATCGCTGCCGTCGATCTTCGTCGGCCCCTTGCCCCGCGAGTCTTCGCGAAGCGCCCACTGGGCGATGTCGACATGGTGGGCGCCCCAGTCGGTGAACTTGCCGCCCGAATACTCATACCACCAACGGTATTCGTAATGGCAGCGCTTCTCACGAAAGTCGACCTTCGGCGCCTGGCCGAGCCACATGTCCCAATCGAGTTCCTTGGGCGGCTGCTCGACCGGAAACGGGCCGCCGGCCGGGCTCCCATTGATGCCGACGGTGACCTTCGTGATCTCTCCCAGCAGGCCCTTGTGGACCATGTTGACCGCCCGCAGGAACAGATCCTTCTGGCTCCGCTGCTGGGTGCCGATGAAAAACTGCAGGTGGGGATGCTGCTCGGCGGCCGCCCGAGCGAGTCGATTTTCCTCGAGCGTGAGCGTGAGGGGCTTCTGGCAGAAGACGTGCTTGCCGGCCTGCAGGGCCTCGATCGCGATCTTCACATGCCAATGGTCGACCGTGACGATGCTCACCACGTCGATGTCGTCGCGGTCGAGCACATGGCGGTAGTCGCGATAGACGTCGGCCCGACACTTGCCCGACTGGTCGTCGTTGCGGCACCGCTCGGCATGGCGATTATCGACGTCGCAGACGGCCAGGATGTCGCCGAACGCCGCGTGGGCCTGGGCGTCGCCTGTGCCCATCGAGCCGGTGCCGATGCAGCCGATCCGCGGCCGGTCGTTGGCGGAGGCGTTGGCAAACGCCGTCGTCGTCCATGCAAACGACGGCACGAAGCCACTCCCAAGCGCCGCCGCACCGCCGAGCGAGCCCGACAAAAAACCGCGCCGCGAAGCACCACGAAGACGTGTCATGCGATCGACTCCTGAAAAGCATGCCGACAGAGCGAGAACTCCACCCACCTGATTCATTGCCACCTTACGACATTTCAACGATCACTCCCAGTCGGCCGCAGGTGCCCGCACTGCACAGCCACGGCGGTGGCCACGGCCGCAGGATCACCGTCGGCGACATGCACCAGGAGCGTCGTCCCAGGGCCGAGTTCCTCGCTGCCGATCGGTTCACGGCTCGCCACCTGCTGGCGGATCACCTCGCACGACGCGTCGGATGGATCGGTTCCCAAGGCTTCACGGGCCGCCACCCGGGCAAGCGCCGCCTCCGCGGGCACGTCGAACTCAAGCCACACGAGCGGCGCATCGCCGGTGGCCGCCACCGTGGCGAGCAGATCCCGCTGCCACCGCCTCGTGCACGCCGCATCGACCACCACACTGCGGCCCGCCGCAAGGGCCGAGCGGGCCAGCGACGCCAGCCGCTCGTAGACCCGGCGTGTGAACGACTCGTCATACAGCGCTGCCGTCGCCGCCTCGCCAGCGGGCCGGTCGGTCGGTGCCAGGCCGGCGATTCGCTTCCGCTCGACATCGCTGCGGAGGCGAATCGCGGCGAGCGTGCCCACGAGTTTGCCCGCCACGGTCGACTTGCCGCTCCCC
>JAUMAF010000213.1:0-4639 GCA_032117045.1 Pirellulales bacterium
ACCGGATGAGCTGACGATCATCGCTCACCTTGCGCGTGCCCTCGCCGTAACTCACCCGCGCCGCCTGCACGACCGAGCCGTCGTCTCCCATGCAGTCGACGAGTGCCACGAAGCCGTCGTCGAGGACGGGAAGCTTCTTCCAGCGCAGAGCGTCGACGACCGCAGAGCGAGCGTCCATGGCCGCGGCACGGTCGGATGCGGTCGAGGCTTCGGGTGCGGTCATGGCGGGGCCCTCCGGGTCGGAAAGCCCCACAGAATGCGGCGCACCGCCGGCCCGGTCAATCCTTGGCCAGAAGTTCCTGCAGAAGGGTCGCGAGTTTGCGGGCGTCGTCCGACTGCCGGATGGTGTCGATCCGCTTCTGCGGCACCCCCAGCTTCGCGAGCGATCCGACCACGCTCGTCCAGACCTTCTCCCGCTTCTTGCCTTCGGCGAGGTAAAGGTCGGTGACCTGCTCGCCCAGCCGCTGGAGGAGGGCCGTGTCGAGGTTCTCGTAGTAGTTCTTGACGATCGACCGCTGGTATTTGGTGAGTTCCGCCATGGCCCGAATCCTCGTCGCTGGAAGGTTGTCTGGAAGACGGCTACAGTATCGGCGAAACGTCCCAGATTCATCGAGGTTTCCGATGCCCACGATCACGTTCACCAACGAAAAAAAGGAAATTCAAGTACCGGCCGGGGCAAATCTCCGGAAGGAAGCGATCCGGGCGGGGGTCCAGCTCTACCCGGGCATCCACAAGATCGCCAACTGCCACGGCCTTGCTTCCTGCGGCAGTTGCCGGGTGCTGATCACCAAGGGGATGGAAAACTGCAGCAAGAAGGGGCTGCTCGAGTCGGGTCGGCTGGCAGTGTCGCTGGCCTACATCGGCAACGAGTCGCAGATGCGTCTGGCCTGCCAGACGAAGGTCAAGGGCGACATCACCGTCACCACCCAACCTCCGCTGAACCTGTTTGGCGAAAACTTCTTCAGCTGAGCGATGGGCGTCTGATGCCGTGGGCGACGTGCCATCCGGGGTGATTCGTGAAGGAAGTGATCGCCATCGTGAAGCCGTTTCTCGCGGAGCGGGTGCTTGAGGCGCTCAAGCTCGCGCCGCTCGAGGCCTGCACGGTCCGCGAGGTCAAGGGCTTCGGCCGACAGAAGAGCTACCTCGACGCGTATGGCGACAGCGAATACTCGCTCGCGTTTCTGCCGAAGGTCGAGATCCAGATGTGGGTCGAGGATGCCCGGGTCGAGGAAGTGGTGGAGCGGATCACGACCGCCGCCCGCACCGGCCGCATGGGCGACGGCAAGATCTTCGTGCTCCCGGCCACTCCGATCACCATCGTCTGACGTCGCTCCTGCCCGTGCAAGCCGACCGGCCGTGAGGCCGCGGGCTGCCCTGGTGCGCGGCTCGAGGCTGCCCATGCCCCGTCGCCGGACGTTCGTTGCGCCCCTCCTGGGCTCCACTCACTCGGATGCCGCCGGCGCTTCGGCATCCTGCCTGCGCTCGGCGTCATACGCCCGCTGTACAAGCCGACCGGCCGTGAGGCCGCGGGCTGCCCTGGTGCGCGGCTCGGGGCTGCCCATGCCCCGTCGCCGGACGTTCGTTGCGCCCCTCCTGGGCTTCACTCACTCGGATGCCGCCGGCGCTTCGGCATCCTGCCTGCGCTTGGCGTCATACGCCGGCTCCGGGGCACGGGCAGCCCCTCGCTGAGTTCATGCCCGTGCAAGCCGACCGGCCGTGAGGCGGCGGGTAGGAGTTCGTCAACGTCATCTTCAGGCGGTCCGGCCCGCACGATGCGGCGCCTACCGGAAGATGCCGGTGGCGTACCAGATGCTGTTGGAACCGCGGCGGATGTCGTAGCCGTAGGCCGAGTGCCGACCGCTGACGGCCCGCCAGTGGCCCGAGGATTGCCGCCAGCTGGCCACGCAGTCGATGCAGGAGTCGAGGAGATCCTGATGCTCCCAGCTCTCGGCGCAGACCTCCGCAGCTGACCCGCCGATCCGCTGCGACCGCACGTCCCAGCCGTGATGGCCCTGGCGGCGGATCCGGGCCTGATGGGCCGAGTGGGCCTCGGCTTCCTGGCAGAGACCCGGGTCGCATGCCCCCTGCGTGCTCTGCGGATGCTCGGGATGAATCCGCACGGCGAGGATCAGCGACCGCTGCGTGAGGGAGGCAGACGGCAGCGAGGCGAGCTCGTCGATGTGATGCGGTGCGAAACGGTAATACTTGCCCGACGTGCGGGGAAGAATGGAGACGATCCGGCCCCGCCAGGCATCGTGCGCGTGATCGACGACAAAGAGGCCGGGGCCACCCCGCATCTCCACGAGGCTCCGATCGCCCACGAGGGCTGCGGCGTCGGCCTGGCCGAGTCGGCAGAAGATCCAAGGCGTGCCGCTGGCGGCGAACCGCTCCTGAAGATCGGGCCGCTCCAGCCGGCTGCCCGCGGCGTCGGTCGGATCACCTCCCTGCGGCTCGACCGACACCAGCAGCATGGCGGCAGCTTCGCGGGCTGCGGCGGTCGCGGCGGCATAGTCGTCGATCCGTTGCACGCCACCGGCGACCCGAGCGGTCGTCTCTGAGTTCGACGAGATGGTTGCCGCAGCCAGCGACTGCATCGCCACCAGCAGACACACGCCGACGGCGGGGAGGAACGGGCAGGCGACGAAGGATTTCAGGATCGTGGCGGGCATCGCAGACCTCAGGGCGGGAGTGGACGACGCGGCGCGGAAGGCCGGTCGGGTGGGGACAGGATTGAAAGGCCTGGAGCCGCCGCTGGCAAGCAGCGGAGGCTGCGAAAAGGCTGCCTTTTGAGATGACATTGCTCGACTTACAGCCTGCGTAAAATGCGGCAACTTCCCTGCTGGACTAGGCTTAGCCCCACCATCGCGAAAACATCGCCGGCGCCTGAGCAGGAGGGGGGAATTCGGCCGCGAAAACCTGCTGTGGAGGCTCGCTGGTCGATCCGGCTACACTTCGACCCTTCCGACGCCGGGCATCTTCGCCCCGCGTGTCGGCCCCATCTCCGCACTAATCAGGATGCCCGACCGCATGTCGTCACGCCGCCTTTCGCCGATTGTTCTTGCCCTCCTCGCCGTCGCTGCATTCGGCGTTCACGAGTCGCCGGCGGCTGATCTGGCCAATCTCGCCAGCCAGCCGCTCGGTGCCGGTGAAGCCTTCCGTCCGGTGAGCCAGGGCCGGCTGGCCGCCGCCGCGTCGAAGGTGCGCGAGGCGATCGGACCGCTGGAGCGGCTTCTGGGCCGCAGCCCGAGCGGCGACAACTGGAAGAAGTATCTCGACTGGCCCTCTCTCCAGCAGCAGGCCGCGTCGGGAAGCAATGCCGACCCGGCCGTGCTCCGCAAGCTGTTCGCTCGGTTCGACTCCGGCGAGAACGGCCTGGAGATGCCCCAGTTTACGGCCGTTCGTCGGGCCCTGAGCGGCTATCTCGAGGCCGCCGACGCCGCTTCGAATCCCCAGGCGGGCGAGGTCTACCTGCAGCGGCTCGACAAACTGGCGGCCGCCGTGGCGACCGGCGCGGCCACCGGCACCGCCGAACCGCTCGATCCCGTGGGCCCGTTGCTCGCGCGACTCGAGGATTCTGGTCAGGCCCCGGGAACCGTCGCCCGCATTCGCGGCGCCGTCAATCGCCCCAATCTCTACCTCGAGGTCGATGAGAGCCTGCTCGCCAAGGGCGTCAACCGTCCCGTTGACGATGTCGCGCCCATCAACGACGTGGTGCTCGGCACGCGGGTTCGGGGCACGGGCCACACCACTGGTCTGGTGCGGCTCGACTTCGTGCCATCCAACGACAGCGCCGTGGTCGACATCGCCCTCGATGCCACGAACCACTCCGACACGAAGGGTTCGCAGGGGCCCGTCACCGTTCGCACGTTCGGCACCACAAAGGTCGACGCCCGCAAGCGGATGCTGATCGACGATCAGAAGATCGTATCGCTGCCCGTGGAGGCACACGCCTCGACCGACACCCGGACGGCTGGCATCGGCGTGAACAAGAAGTTCGGCAAGCGACTGATCCGCAAGATCGCCAGCAAGAAGATCGCCGAGATGCGGCCCCAGGTCGAGGCGATTGCCGAAGGCCGGGCCCGCACAAAGGTGCGGGAGCAGTTCGAATCGCAGACGTCCGGCGCGATCGCCCAGGCCTCCCGCGACTACCAGGCGAAGTTTCGTCAGCCGCTGATCGAGCGGGGCTGGTATCCCGAACTCCTGCACCTCACCACTAGCCAGTCGCGGCTCTGTGTCACCGCCCGCAAGTCGCTCGCCGACCAGATTGCCGCCTTCACCGCGCCGCCGGCCGTCGATCCCGACGCCGTGCTCTCGGCCCGCGTCCACGAGTCAATGGTCAACAACACCGCTGAGATCACGCTTGGCGGGCGGACGATCACGCAGAAGTTCGTCGAGGAGCAGATGAAGAAGAACAACGTCGCCGTGCCGATGGAGCTGCAGAACGACGCCGACCAGCCGCCCTGGTCGATCACCTTCGCGAAGCGGAGGCCCGTCGAACTCGACGTGGATGACCATCGCGTGAAGATGACCGTCCGCGGCACGCGCTACACGTCCGGCGAGCGGGAGTTCGACGCGATGGACGTCTGGGCGGCCTATCGGATTGAGCCGGGCCATCCTGGCATCCGCCTCGTCCGCGACG
>JAUMAF010000214.1:0-5244 GCA_032117045.1 Pirellulales bacterium
TCTGGAAACTCGCTGGGCCGACGGGCCCGGAATGGCATCAGGTTTCGGTCGCCAGGGGAAGGGCAACCCGTCCGTTTGGTCTTCACTCCATCCGGGCTGCCCGCTAGTCTCCCACGCCCCCAGGAGGCCGGTCGAGATGAGGGTGACGAAGAAGGTCCGACCAGTCGCGGCCACTGCGTGGATTGCCATCGCCGTTTTCAGCAGCCTGTTGGCGGGTTGCACGACCTGGAGAAAACTGACGACCAGCGAGAAAACGCTGGAAGAGCAGGCGAAGTACGGGGCAACGGCCGACCAGCGGATCGAATCGATTGCGGCTGACGCCGCGAAGGCCAAGGCGGGCGGCCACGCCGATCAGGCTGAATTCACCCGCGAACTGGTCACGACGATGCTCGAGGAGCACGATCCGCGGGTGCGTTCCGCGATCCTGGAGACCGTGGCCACCGTCGACACACCGTCGGCCATCGCGATCTGCAAGGGAGCCATGGAGGATCCCGACGAGCGGGTCCGGATGGCGGCCTGCGCCGCCTGGCGGCAGCGGGGCGGCCCGGAAGCCGTCGAACTGCTGGGAGTTCGCTACCGGTCGGACCGTGAAATCGACGTCAGGCTGCGGGCGCTCCGCGAACTCGGGCAACTGGGCGACAAGGAAGCGATCCCTGTGCTCGCCAGGGCGCTCGAGGATCCGGATCCCGCCGTCCAATACCGGGCCGTCGCAGCCCTCAAGAAGGTCAGCGGCCGTGACCTCGGCGACGACGTCAACAAGTGGCGCGAGTGGGCCGCAGATCCGGCTGGCTCGTCGGCCGAATGGTCGATCGCCGAGGAGTTCCGCAAGCTCTTCTGAGCCGGCGACCACGGAACGCCTCAGCTGGCCTCCTTGAACAACGGGGCTGGCTGCGTGATGCGGGTAATCTGCGCCGACCCTCTGGCTGGTGTCGATGACGGCAACGATCCACGGTGATCGGCGGTCGATACCCCAAACACGTATCTCGCGCCACCGTTCCCCGACCGCAGCCAGTAATGCCCACACGAGACGACCCCGCCTCGCCGCCGAGTGAATTGGCGTGCGCTCCGTGTACCGCGTGGCTGCTGCTGCGTCGGCGACTGCCCCTGCTGCTCGCCATCGGTTGCGCGGTGTCTGCCGTTTCCTGGCAGGCGGCAGCCGCTCCGCCGGCCCGTGGTCGCGGCAACGCGGCGCGATTCTTCGAAGGGCTCATGAAGAAGACCGAGCCGACGCCGGCCTTCATCGCCCTGCCGCAGCCGCCAAGCCAGGACGAAGTCGATCGCCTCGCCGCATCGCGTCGAAGTGCGGCGTCTGACAAGCCGGCGATGACTCCGGCCGTGAAGGCCGCCACTCCGGTCGCGAGCAGGGGGGCCGCGAAGTCCAACCAGCCACCGCCCTCCTGGCGGGATGCCGTCACGTTCGGCACGTCGCTGAAGGATGCGGCCGGCAAGGTCGTGGACGATGCGGCCAATCCGGCGTACGCCCCCAAGCCCCGTCCGGCCCCGCCGGCAACGGCCGTGGTCGCACCCTCCCCGGCGGCGCGACGGCAGACGCCGCCGCTCGTCGTCACGCGGCTCCAAGCGACCGGCGCGCCGCCTCCCAAGACCCAGCGTTTTGAGCGGCTGCGGGCGCGGATCGCCCAGACGCTCGCCACCTATCAGCGTCGGCCTCTCAATACGGCGCAGCACACGCCCTGGGAGGTGATGCACGGCTTCATCGCCTTCGGCATTCCCACGCAGATTCGCGTTGGCGGTCCGGCCGGTGACCTCGTCAGCGCCATCGGCTGGTCGAACATGGGGGGCCGCTGCCGTGGGCAGGTGATGCTCGCCGCGACCGATGATCGCATCGTCGCGCTCAAGGGCATCGGCGTTCAGGGGCACTCCGCCCAGTACCTCGCGATCCTGGCGCAGTGCCGCGTTGCCGCCAACTCGCCGCTCACCGTCCAGGGCAAGTCGTTCACCGTCGCCGACTTGATCGAGGAGGAAAAGCTCTCCTGCAAGCCCAAGACGGAACTCACGTTTGCGCTCATCGCGCTGGCCCATTACCTTCCCACCGATGCGACCTGGAAGAGCCGCGATGGCGAGAAGTGGTCGCTGACGCGTCTCGTCGAGGAAGAGATCGTGCAGCCGATCCGCGGTGCGCCCTGCGGCGGCACGCACCGCCTCTTCGGTCTGGCCTACGGCAGCCAGCGACGGCTCCGGGCGACAGGCCAGCTCGACGGCCCCTATCTGCGGGCCGACAAGTATGTCCGCGACTACCAGACCTTCGCGCTCACCAAGCTGCAGAACCGTGACGGCTCCTTCAGCACCGAGTGGTTCAAGTACCACGCCGATCGCGAGGACGACATCGATCGAAAGATCCAGACCACGGGCCATATTCTCGAGTGGCTCGTCTCGTCGCTCGATCAGGAGAAGCTGTACGAGCCCCGGGTGGTGGCGGCTGCCGAGTTTCTCTGCGCCGCACTGGCCCGGGAGCCCTCGCGCGAATGGAAACTCGGCCCGTTGGGGCACGCCCTGCACGCGCTCAACATCTATCAGGAGCGGGCGTGGGGCGTGGTGCTGCCGGGCGGGATCGCCGCCTATGGCGGCGGCATGAAGGCCGCCGGCCAGCCGACCATGATCGCCGAGCAGCCCGAGTCGGCCGCCGGCGGTTCGGCCACGGGGGCGAAGGCCTCTCGCCGCTAGTCGTGCGTCCTTGAACCGGCTCCGTGGGCCGCGTACGCTTCGGAAGCGGTGTTTGTCGAGCGCGGAGCCGTTGTCTCGGCGACCCTCGTTGTCCCGGCGCCCCTTCCGACCCGCGCCGTGGCGGCACGGCAATCCAGGAACGGGTCCATCGCCGTGGCCGACATCACACCCCAACTCGAACGCCTGATCGACGCCGCCGTGCGGTTGTTCGAATCGACCTCGGCCGAGGCGATCCTGCTTCTCGTCGACGAGCAACTCGACTGGGCTCGGCTGCGTCAACTCGCCTCATCCGGGCCGGTGCTGGTCGCCGCCGACGATGAGGCGCATCTCGCCGGTGCCGCCGATCACGGGCTCCGTCAGGTCACGCTCGACGTGGCCGGGCTGCCGGTGCACGAACGGCTCGCGCAGGCCCTGCTCGAGTGCGTGGCCGCGGAGATCATCGGCTCCGACGCGCAGGTCGTGGCCGTCTACAGCGGCTTCGAGGCCGGCACCGCCGACTCGGTGAGCGTGCTCCGTCTGGAGGAGCATCTCGGCCAGCTCACCAGCCGTGACCTGCGGAATCTCGAGACCAAGGTTCCGCTCGAAACGCTCAAGCTCGTGGTGGATCTCGCGGTGGAGATCGGCCGCGAGGGCCGCGAGGGCAAGCCGGTCGGCACGTTGTTCGTCGTGGGCGACACGCGGAAGGTGATCCAGTCGAGCCACTCGGCCGGCTTCGATCCCGTCCGCGGCTACGGCCGCTCGGAGCGGCGGCTCACCGACCCCCGGGTCCGCGAGGGCATCAAGGAAATCGCGCAACTCGACGGCGCCTTCGTGATCGGCCCCGACGGCACCGTCGAGGCGGCCGCCCGCTACATCGACGCCTCCGCGGAAAACGTCTCCGTCTCGAAAGGCCTCGGTGCCCGTCACTGGGCCGCGGCGGCCGTCACCCGCCGCACCAAGAGCGTGGCCGTGGCGGTCAGCGAGACGAGCGGCACCGTCCGGATCTTCCAAAATGGCGAGGTGGTGCTTCGCATCGAGCCCTTCCGCCGGGCCATGAAGTGGAAGGATTTCGAGTACGAGCCACCGGGCGGCGACTGACCGTATTCGTCCCTGCCGGCGGCGTGGCCGGTATGCTGGCCGCGAGATGCCAGCCGAAGCACCAGCCACCGCCGCGCCTCCCGACCTCCACGGCAAGACCGTGTGGGCGATCGACACGCTGTCGCGGGTGTATCAGCTCTTCCATGCGCTGCCCGAGATGACGGCGGCCGACGGCACGCCTGTGTCGGTCGTGTTCGGGCTGACCCGCGACCTGCTCGACATCATCGAGAAGAAGAAGCCCGACTACCTGTTCTGCGCGATGGACCCGCCGGGGCCGACCTTCCGCCACGAGAAGTTCGCCGCCTACAAGGCCAATCGGGCAGAGATGCCAGCCGACCTCGTGCCGCAGATTCCGCTCGTGCGGCGGCTCCTCGAGGTGTTTGGCATCCCGTGCCTCGAGGTGTCCGGCTACGAGGCCGACGACGTGCTGGCGACGCTCGCCACCGAGACGGTTGCCGCCGGCGGCGAGTGCACGATCGCCACCTCCGACAAGGATGCCCGGCAGTTGCTCGGGCCGCATGTCCAGCTGCTGAATCTTCGCACCAATCTGCCGCTCGGCAGCGACGAGCTGATGGCGGAGTGGGGTATCCGACCCGACCAGGTGGTCGATTTCCTGTCGCTCGTCGGCGACAGTGTGGACAACGTGCCGGGAGTGCCGGGGATCGGGCCCAAGATCGCGTCGGAGCTCCTCCAGAAGCACGGCACGCTCGACGGTCTGCTGGCCAATATCGCGGCGGTCTCCGGGGCGAAGCGGAAGGAAAACCTCACTGCCCACGGTGCCACTGCCCGCGCCGGCCGTGAACTGATCCGGCTCGAGACCGCGGTGCCGGTGGCGATTCCCTGGAAGGCCGGGGCCCTGCACGCTCCGGATCAGGAGGCTCTCGCCGATCTCCTGCGGACGTTCGGGTTTCGGAGCCTGCTCGATCGGGTGGTTCGTGGTGGCGGAAAGGTTTCAGGGCCGGAGCCGGCGAAGGCCGTCGCGGCCACGAGGCCGGTCGCCCGGACCCTGTTCGACATGTCGGGAACAGAGGCTCCGGAGCCGGAGGTCGTCGCGGCCACCACGGTGCCGATCACCGTGGATGAACCGCACGACCCCGCCGACATTGCGGCCGTCGTCGCGCGGCTGCGGCTCGGGGCGCCGCTGGCGATCTGTGTCGTGCGTCCGCAGGCTGGCGGCATTCTCACGCGGCCCGTCGGGGCGCTGGTCGCCGCGGGAGACGTGTTCGCCTGGTTCGCTGCCGAGACCCTGGCCACGAACGCGGCGGTTCGCGAGCTGTTGGCCGACGCGGTCGTCGCCAAGCGGGGGCATGATCTCAAACGACAGGCCGTGGCCCTTCGCACGCTCGGCATCCGCCTCGAGGGGGCGGCCTTCGACACCCTGCTGGCCGCGTATCTTCTCGAGGCCGGCGAACGGAATCTCGGGATCACCGAGACGGCGGTGCGACAGCGGATCCCGGGGGCGGATCCGGCGGCAGCAACGTCGAT
>JAUMAF010000215.1:0-4336 GCA_032117045.1 Pirellulales bacterium
GGGCGATCACGAGTGCGCACCGGCAGAAGGGTTCTCCTCGCGGCACGCGGGGCCGCGCGAAGGGAGCACGTCTTGCAAGAGGCAAGGATGATCTCAATGCGGCCTGAAACCTCCCCGCAGGGGGGGGCTTAAAAGCCTGGCGACCAAACGTGCCGGTCCCGTCAACATACTCTCGTATCGCTTTTGTTGTGTTCTGTTCATTGCGGCAGGGCTTCGCATTCGATCCCACGCGCGGATTCGTCACCTGGAACGTCTCGCGATCGCAGCAGTCGCGATGGTGGCGGACGCAAGCCCCTCGTCGCCCATCGGCCGTTTATGCCGCGAAACTTCGCCCGTTACGAGCAGTTTCTTCGGATCCACGCGTTGTTCGACATTCTGTCGAATGCTCGGCAGCCGTTGGACGATCAGACATTGATCGAGCGGATCAGGGAGCAACTCGGGCTCTCGCGATTGTCGCCCCGCACGCTTCATCGGGATTGCGAGTTTCTCGTCGCCTGCGGATATCCCATCGATCGCGCTCAGGTCGTGGGAGACCGCCGCCAAGGCTGGATCCTCGACAAGGAGGCGGCCGGCCGAAAGTTTCCCGGCCAACTGCCCACGATCCTGGAAATAGTGGCCCTCAACATCGCTCGCGATCTGCTCCGCACATTCGAGGGCACGATCCTGTGGACGGGCATCGAGTCGCTGCGGTCGAAGATCAAGAAGGATCTGCCTGCTGCTCTTGTCGCGCAGGTCGATGAAGCCCGCCGGGTGTTCCATGTCGAGACGGGGGATACCGCGAAGTATGCTTCCCGTCCCCGGCTTCTTTCAGCGCTCAGCACCGCGATCACCGACTGCCGCGAGATCGACGTGGAATCCCGCGACGGCGATGCCGTCAGCAGCCAGCGGATTCAGCCGACGATGCTCATCGTACGGCTTCCCAAGGTACAACTCCTCGGCTGGGCGGTACCGACGGACGCTGTCGACCCGCCCGTGATCATCGACCTCGAGCACATCGACAAGGTGACGACGCTCGACAGCACGTTCGTGCCGCGGTCGATCGACCCGGCGACGGTTCACGACGGCAACGGCTGATCAATCGTGAAAGCCGACCGGCCGTCAGGCCGCGGGCAGCCCTGGCGCACGGCTCGGGACTGCCCATGCCCCATCGCCGGACGTTCTCTCCGGACATCCTGTCCTTCGCTCACTCGGATGCCGACATCGCTCCGCCATCCTGGCTGCGCTCGTCGTCATACGCCGGCTCGCGGGGCACGGGCAGCCCCTCGCTGAGTTCATGCCCGGTGAACGCCGACCGGCCGTCAGGCCGCGGGCGACTCTCACGGCCCGCCGGCCCGCTGCTCGTCGCGGACATATTTGTGGCACTGCACGCACTTCATGGTCACCTCCATCCAGGCCAGCGCCGCTCCGTCGAGATTCCGGTCTTTGGCGGCCTTCCGCAGGGAGTCGCATGACCGGCGAAACTCGGCACTCTGCCGCGCGTAGTCCTCGGTCTGAAGCACCTGCCAACTGGCATCCTCGCTCACGAGTGACAGTTCCTGGGCGCCCCGCTCGATGAGATCGAAGTCTTCGATGGCCAGACCCTCGAGCACGTTCTGCGAGTGCCCAAGTTTCGCCCGCATGAAGACCGCCACCTGATCGGGCCGAGTGGAAGGCTCCTCCGCCGCGGGTCGCGATCCCGCCCATGCGGCGATCGCGATCACTGCCGCAGCACCCGCCACCGCCCACCGCGGCGAGAGAAACTCAGTCGGCCAGCCCGAGATCCTCGTTGTAGCCTTCTTGCACGACGGCATTTTCATTTCTCTCGTGGGCCAGCAGATGGTCGGTGAACACCGCGAAGTCACGCTTGACCGCGGTCCACGCCTCTCCGGAAATATCCCGCATCGGAAGCCTTTCCAGCAAGCCGTCGAGTTCCGCGAGCAGCCGGGGGTGGTCGGCCATCACCTCGCGGACGACCGTGGAAAGTCGTGGCATCCGCGCGATCGATTCCTCCATGAAGCCGCCGCATTCCTCCTGCTCGAAGTGGTGCCGCAGATATTCGCGGAGGCCGGCCAGTCGCGTGCGCAGGTCTCCCAGCCGTTCGTGTGCCGGAGCGGAGGATTCTTCACACACCGCCCGCAACGCCAGCATCTGGGCATGGAGATCCCGATGCTGGCCAAGGATATGGCAAAGAATCACCGGATCGATGCGGTCGGAGGATAACATCGCACCACGTCGCGTCTGCTCCCGAGCGGCGGCCCGGCAGATACCGGTATTCTTACTCGTAGGCGACGGCCGCGGGCGGCGCCTGTGATTCTCCCGCACGATGCCCTCGTCCTCCGCCCAGACACTTGGACAATCCACCGGTGCCAACCACCATGACCGAACACTCCGCCACCGCGACCTCGGCATCATCGGGCGTGAGGCTTCCAGCCGCCGGCCGCCCGGGCTTCCAGGCCCGCGCTGTGCTGGTCGGCACCGGCATCGACGTGGGAGCGCTCGGCTCGACTGACCGCACCGGCAACGCCCCGTTGGTGATGGAGCTGATCAGTTCGCTGATCGGCGGCACGCTCAAGGGCAGTCGGCCGGAGGGCAACGGCCTCGCGGTGCTGTTTCGCTACGGCGCGATCGTCTTCTTCGACGCCTCGCCGGCCGCGATCACGGAATATGTCCGCCAGATCGCGCCACACATCCGCCAGCCCTTCCCGCAGGCGGATCAGGAGACGGAGACCCTCGACATCCGGATCGAGGCCACGGGCAAGGAAACGCTCGACGGCAATACGCTCGTGCTGGCCGACACCACGATCGAGAAGCTGCAGCTTGTCGCCGACGTGCTCGCCAAGAGCGTGTCGCTGGCCCATCACGAACGGGCCATCGAGAGTCAGTTCGAGCGGATCGAGCCCTTCGCGACCAACCTCGATCACTGGGGCCGAGGGGGCCGGGCCGCCCGCGAACTCCTCCAGCATCTCGGCGCCGCCCTGCTCGCCGAGCACCGTGTCGTCGCCGGGGCGCGGGTCGATGATTCCCCCGAACTGCTCTGGGACCATCCGGAACTGGAGCGTTTCTGGGCCCGCCTTCGCGACGATTTCGAGATCCGCGAGCGCTATGCCGCGCTCCACGGCAAGCTGGCGCTCATCTCCCGCACCGCCGAGACGGCGCTCGAGTTGCTCCAGAATCGCCGCTCGCTCCGCGTCGAGTGGGCGATCGTGGGGCTGATCGTGTTCGAGATCCTCCTCACGCTGCTCCAATGGGCGCTGGCGGCGGGCGGGCACTGACGGTTCGTCTCGAACGGCCCGTCTCGGCTATAACCACACGCCACCACCCGAGAGGACATTCCTTCATGCGCTCGTCGCTGCTTGCACCCCTGCTCTTCGCCGCTGTCACCGCCACCGTTCATGCGCAGAAGGTCGAGGTGGAGGAGTTCACGCTCCCCAACGGCATGCAGTTTCTGCTCGTGCCGCGGAACGACCAGCCGAATGTCGTCAGCGCCGGCTGGATCGCCCGCGTGGGCAGCGTCAACGAGCGGCCGGGGCTCACCGGCATCAGCCATTTCTTCGAGCACATGATGTTCAAGGGCACCGACACGATCGGCACCCGCGATCCCGCCCGCGACTCGAAATACCGGGCCGAACAAAAGGCGGTCCGCGACGAGATCAATCGCCTTGTCTGGACGCGGCAATACGACCGGTACTTCAAGGGCGAGATCGACGATCCCTGGAACCCCTCCAACGACACCCAGGAGCTCCGGGTGCTGCGGGCCCGGCTCGACGCGCTGATCAAGGCCCAGCAGGGCCGCGGCGAGGCCGGCCCGGAGGCGGCCACGATCGTCAAGGACGAGTTTGACCAGGTCTACACCAAGGCCGGCGGCAGCGGGATGAACGCCTTCACCACCTACGACCTCACCTGCTACTTCATCACCGTGCCCTCCAACAAGCTCGAGCTCTGGGCCTGGATGGAGAGCGACCGGCTCCACGACAGCGTGTTTCGGGAGTTTTATTCCGAGCGCGACGTCGTTCACGAGGAGCGTCGCTTGCGGACCGACAGCACACCAACCGGGAAATTCGAGGAGCAGTTCGACGCGATGTTCTGGGCGTCGTGCGGCTATGCCTGGCCGGTGATCGGCTGGCCGAGCGACTTGAACAGCTACACCTTCGAGCAGGCGCAGGACTACTGGAACATCTACTACCGCCCCAACAACCTCGTCGGCATCCTCGTGGGTGATTTCGACCCCGCTCGGGCAAAGCGGCTGATCACCAACTACTTCTCGCGGCTCGAGCCCGGGAAGCAGCCGCCTCCGCCGGTGGTGACGCTCGAGGTCGAGCAGCTCGCCGAGCAGCGGATGAACGCGGCGGGCGACTTC
>JAUMAF010000216.1:0-15188 GCA_032117045.1 Pirellulales bacterium
CTGCGATCGAGGTGACGGCGGCGTGGGCCGTGGCAGACGAGGGCGGGTCGAACGTGCGGGCTGCGACCACGCGGAGGCCGTCCGCGGCGGGTGTCACGCGGTCGGCATCCTCGCCGACGCGGTCGTCGCCGCGGGTGGCAAACAGGATCCGCACGCAGCCCGCGGAGTCGCCGATCGCCAGCGTGGCGCCGCCAAAAAGCCGCTCGATGGCCGTCACTTCGGCAACGCCGGGAGCCGCGTCGAATGATTCCATCAGCGTTGGGGCAGCGAGGTCGCGGATCAGATACCTTCGGGCGTCTCCCGAGGAGGCGACGAGAAACAGCTGATCGCCCAGCGCCGACACGCGGAGAAAGCTGGCCTTGAAACCGCCGGGGGGCTCGATCGAAACCCCCTGCGACACGCTGGTCGTCTTGCCGGTCATCATGTTTCGCTTCGCGGTCACGGTCTCGACGCGGACCCGCCCCGCGTCGTCGAGCGCCGCCACCAACGGACCGCCGGCGAGCGGAACGACATCGACATCGATGATCGGCGCCGTGAGCGGCTCCGCCGGGGCTGGCCCCAGTTCGGTCACGAGCGAAACCCGATTGAAGCGATCTCCTGGTGAGCGGACGATCAGCGACCCGTCGATCACGACCGCGGTGCCGGGCTTGCTCGGCAGGCGATCCACCGCCAGTCCGTCGGCCGACTGATAGACGGATTCAAGGCCGATGCGGCCGGTGCGAAAGGAACCGTCTCGGAAGCCGACGGCCGCGAGCAAGCCGCCCGGCGGCACGCGGACGGCGGTGCAGCCCGTGAGTCCTGTCTCGGCAGCAGGCCGCGAGAGCAGCGTGCGACCGTCATCGAGCCCAACGACGGCAATGGATCCGCCCTCGTCAGCCCCGTCGAGCAGCCAGGCCAGCGCTGCCGATTCGTCGGTGCCGACTGCGACGGCACGGCCGTCCACGAGCGGCACCATCCGGTCGAGCGTCTCTCGGGCCGGCCGGAAGAGCGGAGCGGCGACGGCGATCAGAAACAGGCCGACGGCGAGCACCGCGGCGATCGTGCCAATGCCTCCAAACGTGATCACCACCCGCGCGATCGTGTCGGAGGCCTTCACCCACGGACGAGTCGTGCGGCGCCGCGAGCGACCGGTGATGGTGGACTGTCGCTGCATGCTGCTGAACCGACGGGGGTGGATCACGCGAGGCCACGCGGGCCGGTGTCTGCGATCACTCGACGCCGGCGTCCTTCAGGGCCTGCTCGACGACCGGTGCCGGGAGCGGCAGATAGCCGTCTTTCAGCACGTCTGCCTGCCCCGAGCCGCTCAGCACGTAGCGGAGAAACTCGCGCCGCAGCGGGTCGAGCGCCGCATTGGGTTTGCGGTTGACGCTCAACAGCAGAAACCGTGCCAGCGGATAGTCGCCGGAGTAGGCGTTGGCTGCCACCGGTTCCACGGTCGCGGCATCCGGCTTGGACGACAGTGGGACCGCGCGAACATCAGAGGTCTTGTAGCCGATTCCGCTGTAGCCCAGGCCATAGCGGTCGCTCGCGATGGCCTGAACCACGGCCGAACTCCCAGGCTGTTCCTTCACCGTCGACTTGAAGTCGCCCTTGAAGAGCGCGAATTCCTTGAAGTAGCCGTAGGTGCCGCTGGTGGCGTTGCGTCCATACAGACTGATGGGCTTGTCCTTCCATTCGCCCTCGAGGCCGAGATCGCCCCACGTTCGAATGTCGCCCGTGCCGCCGCCGTTGCGATTCTTTGAAAAGATCGCGTCGATCTGCTGGAGCGACAGCGACTTCAAGGGGTTGTCGCGATGGACGAACACCGCCAACATGTCGAGCGCGACCGGCACAACGGTCGGCGGGTAGCCGTGCTTCGCCTTGAAGGCGTCGATCTCGGAGGGCTTCCAATCGCGGCTCATCGGCCCGAAGGTGCAGGTGCCCTCGGCAAGCGCGGGCGGCGCCGAGGCCGAGCCCTTGCCCTCGATCCCCTCACGAACGCTCGGATAAAACTTCTTGAAGCCTTCGGCCCAGAGAGCCACCAGATTGTTCATCGTGTCGGACCCGACACACTTGAGCGATCCGGCCACTTCACCGGCCGCTTTTTTGTAGGCAGGCAGGGTGGCGTCGACCTCCTGGGCGGTCGCCACGCACGACGTGGCGTGCAGGCCACCGAAGATGCCCCACGCACGGCACACGACGATGGCCACCGCCATCAGCGGTCCACTCCACCGTCGCCGTCTCAGCAGCCGCACCATGCATTGATCTCCCTGGCCGATGGACGAGCCGCAAACGAGGTGGGTCGGGCCCGCCGCACGCGATCCCGGCTCCGGGGCCCGGGTGTACCGTCGGATTGTCAGGGTTTTGTGAGCGGCCGCCAGCCCCCGGGAAATCGTGGGGATTTCAGCCGGTGCGGCCCTCGCCGGCAGGCTGAACAGGGGCAAACCCGCGTCGCATCGTGTTTTCGGTCACGGTGCGGGGCACGACGAACTGCAGCAGATAGTCCGGACCGCCCGCCTTGCTGCCAATGCCCGACATCCGGTACCCGCCGAACGGCTGCCGGTGCACCAGCGCCCCGGTGATCCCGCGATTGAGATACACATTGCCCGCCTCGAGGGCTTCCCGGGCCCGGGCCAGCCGCGCGGGGCTGCGGGAAAACACCCCCGCCGTCAGGGCATACCGTGTGTCGTTGGCGAGTGCCACCGCATGGTCGAAGTCACGCGCCCGCA
Organism: Pirellulales bacterium; assembly: GCA_032117045.1. Lineage (GTDB taxonomy): Bacteria > Planctomycetota > Planctomycetia > Pirellulales > UBA1268 > QWPN01. The sequence continues at coordinate 2,709 of JAUMAF010000216.1, forward strand.
GCACGGCGAGCACCGGGCCGAAGATCTCGTCCTGGCCGAGCGGTCCTGTGGGGTCAACGTCGGCAAACACGTGCGGGCCGACGAACCAGCCGCGGTCAGCGAGCTGGCCCACGTCCATGGCCACGACTTCGCGGGCCGTCTGGCGGCCGAGGTCGATGAACGACCGCACGCGGTCGCGGGCCTGCTCGTCAACCAGCGGGCCGATCCGCATGCCGGGATCCGCCGGAGGGCCGACCGACAGGCTGCCCACCGCGCCGGCGAGCCGCGACACGAAGGCATCGTGCACCTGATCGAGCACGATGACCCGCGAGCAGGCCGAGCACTTCTGCCCCTGAAACCCGAAGGCACTCTGCGTGACCGCCACCACCGCCTCGTCGAGGTCGGCGTCGTCGTCGATGATGATCGCGTTCTTGCCTCCCATCTCCGCGATCACTCGTTTGACGAGCCGGTGATCGCCTGCCGTGGACTCCGCGGCGAGACGGTTGATTGCGAGGCCGACGTCACGGGAGCCGGTGAAGGCGACGACGGCCGTATCGGGATGGGCGACGAGCGCCGGCCCCACCACCTCGCCACGCCCCGGCAGAAACGCCAGCGCCGCCGGCGGCGTGCCCGCCTCGAGCAGAATCTCGTGGAGTTGCTTGGCGACGAGCGACGACTGCTCGGCCGGCTTCATCACGACCGTGTTGCCGGTCACCAGCGCCGCCGTCGTCATGCCCGTGAGGATCGCCAGCGGGAAGTTCCACGGCGCGATCACCACCGCCACGCCGCGCGGGGCATGGATGGTCGAGTTTTCCTCGCCCGGCACGTCAACCCGCCGGGGAGCGGCGAGCAGGATCGCCTGCCGCGCGTAGTAGTCGCAGAAGTCGATGGCCTCGGCGACGTCGGCATCGGCCTCCCGCCACGGCTTGCCCACTTCAAATACCTGCGTGGCCGCGAGGTCGTGCCGCCGCGCCCGCATGATCGACGCGGCGGCGCGGAGGACTGCGGCCCGCCGCTCGACGCCGGCGGCCCGCCACGCGGGGCCGGCCGCCGCCGCAACCGTCACGCCGCGCACGGCGTCGGCCGCCGACGCCAGCGACACGTCGGCGACCGCCTGCCGGCGGTCCGAGGGGTTCTCGCGCACCAGACGATCGCCCGTCTCGGTGGCCACGCCGTCGATGACCACGGGCACCCGTCGGGGAAGCGTCGCGATCGTCGAGCCGAAGCGGTCGATCGCATGCCGCATGGCGTCGCGATTGGCCACGATCGAGAAGTCGGTGAGCGGTTCGTTGATGAAGGCCGTCGTCGAGTCGCCTGCCGCGGGAGCGGCCGGCGGTGGCACGGCGGCCGGCGGCGCCGGCAACGCCAACAACACTTCCGGCGGCACGTGCTTGATGAAGCCGGCGCGGAGGAAGGAATCATTCGACGAGTTCTCGAGGAGGCGGCGGACCAGGTAGGCCATGCCCGGCACGAGTTCGCCATAGGGCATGTAGACCCGCATCCGCCAGCCCGCGGCGGTCACCGCCTGCTTCTCGGCGTCGCCCATGCCGTAGAGCATCTGCATCTCGACCGTGCGGCGATCGATGCCGAGGTGCTCCGCGACGGCCATGCCGTGGGCCAGCGACCTAAGGTTGTGGCTGCCGAGCGCCGGCCGCAGCACGTTGGCATGTTCCATCACGAACGTCGTCGCGGCCTCGTAGCAGGCATCGGTTTCCCACTTCTCCTGCCACACCGGGATCGGCCAGCCGGCGGCACGGGCATGGATCGTCTCGTAGTCCCAGTAGGCCCCCTTCACGAGACGGACCCAGATGGGCGTGCCGCGAGCCTTGGCCCACTCCGCCAGCGCCACGAGATCACGGGGCGATTCGTGGAGGTAGCACTGCACCACGATGCCGCAGTGCGGCCACCCGCGAAACTCATCCTCCATCGCGATCCGCTTGAAGATGGCGAGCGCGAGATCCTTGGTGGCGTGGCTCTCCATGTCGATGTGGACCTGCGAGCCGTTGTCGCGGGCCAGCCGCCACAGGGGCCGCAGCCGGGCGAGGACCCGGTCGGTCGTGCCCGCGGGGTCGATCGCATCGAAGCGGCTGTCGAGCGCCGAGAGTTTGAGCGACACGTTCACCCGGGGCAGCACGGTCGGCCGCCCGTTCGCCCCCGGACCGTCGTCCACGAGCGGGTCGTGTGGCCAGGCAGCGGCCTGCGGCGGCAGTTCGGCAAGCAGGCGGGCATACGCGGCGGCATAGGTCTCGGCCTCGGCCTCGCTCGTCACCGTCTCGCCGAGCAGGTCGAGCGTGAAGCCACGATGCAGGCGGCGTTCGGCGGCGGCGGCCCGGGCGGCCTCGGTGGGATTGGTGCCGGCGATGAACCTCCGCGCCTGCGCGAGCATCGCGGCCCTGACGGCGCGTGCGGCCAGCGGTGCGAGGATGCCCGTACGTGAGGCCTTGAGCGCCATGCGCAGGCCGAACGGCAGGCGGTCGATGACGTCGTCGTCGATGTATTCCCGAAGATGCCGATCGACTGCTGCCGGATCGTCGAGCATGGGCATGCAGTCGACGAGCCGAAACAGCCGCACCTTGAGATCGTCGTCAGCCGTGGCCCATTCCCCGGCCTGCTCGGCCCAGGAATCCGGCGAGAGCGCCGACGGCCGAGCCGCGAGGGCTGCCGCGAGGAGTTGGCGACCGATGGCCTGCACGCGGGCTTCGATCCGTTCACGGTCGCCGGGCGTGAGGTGGCTCGGCAGCAGGCCCGACCCGTCGGCGGACCGCGAGAAGGCAGGAGAGGGACGAGAAGACGTGTCGAAGGCGGGTTCGGAAGGGCGTGCCACGCGATCCTCCTTTTCAGCGTAAGTCTATCATTAGAAAGCGTTTGCGTTGCGACTTCCGAGCGATCGCCCGGGCATTTCACGAGTCCTTTGACCACCACTTGGTAAAGTGGGCGGTAACGATGCGGGCCAACGGAGGCCCGCCGCCCTCCGCTGCACATGCACGTGACCCACCAGGCAGGACAGGCCTTTGACCGCTTGACGGCGACCCTCGAGGCCCGCGGTCCGGTCGTGCTTCCCGCCTTGCTGCTTTGTGATTTTGGGCACCTGGCCCATGAGGTGGAGCGGCTCGAGCGAGCCGGAGCCTCGGCCCTGCACCTCGATGTGATGGACGGGCGGTTCGTGCCACAGCTCACCTATGGACAGGTGGTGGTCGCGGCGGTCCGGAAGGCCGCGGGGGTGCCGATCGAGACGCATCTCATGGTGGAGCAGCCGGAGCGGGTGATCGAGGAGTATGCCAGGCTCGGCTCGGACATCGTGACCGTTCATATCGAGGCGCTCGATGAGCCGCGGCGGGCGCTCGAGACGATCTCGTCGCTGGGCTGTCGGGCCCATCTGGCGATCAGCCCCGACACGCCGGTGGAGCGGCTCGAGCCGTATCTCGATTCCTGCGACGGCGTGCTCGTGATGAGCGTGGAGCCCGGGTATGGCGGCCAGGCGTTCAATCCCGTGGCGATCGAGAAGCTCTCCTGGCTTGCGGCGGCCCGCAGCCGGCTCAATGCCTCGTTTCGCCTCGGCGTGGACGGCGGCATTTCGATCGACACCATCGCGCCGGTGGCTGCGGCCGGCGCCGAACTGATCGTGGCCGGCAGTGCCGTGATTCGCGCGTCCGATTACGGCCGCGCCCTATTCGAACTTGAATCGTTGGCCCGTAACGCGGCCTGATTTCCTTCACCCTGGAGACATGCTCACCCGTGCCCGACCATCTGATCGTGATTCGCTCAGGCGCCACCGACTACGACATCCAGGAGCGGATTCGTGGAACGCTCGACATGCCCCTGTCGGCGGAAGGCATCGAGGCCGCGACACGGACGGGGCGACTGCTGGCGGCCAACCCGCCCGCAGCGATCTACACCTCCGGCACATCGTGCGCGATCGAGACGAGCCGGATCATCGGTCTGGCCTGCGGACTGAAGCCACGCCGCGCGACGAATCTGGGCAATCTCGATCTCGGCCTCTGGCAAGGCCGACTGGTCTCGGAGATTCGCGACACCCAACCGCGTCTCCATCGCCAGTGGCAGGACAACCCCTGGTCGGTCGCACCGCCGGAGGGCGAACTCCTCGAGGAGGCCTGCGAGCGGGTGGAGGATGCGCTTGAAAAGGTCTTCCGGCGGCATCCGACGGGCCGCATCGCGGTGGTCGTGCCCCAGCCGCTCGATGCCATCGTCCGCTGGCTCGTCTCGGGCCGTTCGATGGGCGATCTCTGGCTCTCTGATCCGCAGGTCGAACTTGCCGACGAGATTCCGCTGGCTGCCCAGTGGCATTCCTCCCGCGACCGGTCTGGGTCGAACGGTCCCGCCGCCACCGTCCCGGGCAGACCGTTTGTTTCCCGGTGAATCCGGCGCAGCGTTTCCGACCGTCCCCGCGATAAACTCACGAGCGTCAGGAACGACGATGCCGGCGTCAGGATGCCGCTTCGGAGATGCCTGACCTGATTCAACGTCACCCGATGGTTTCGAGCATGGAACGCCGCCGCTCTTCATCCGGGAAAGCCTCCGACTCCGCCGTGCAGACGGCCGCGCCGGCGGTGCAACGACAGCCGCAGGCGAGTGAGCCGCCGGCCGCAAGCCGTCCTTCCCCGAACGGCTCGGCACCGCGGCCGAAGCGTGGTGTGCCCGAGGGGCTATGGCTCAAGTGCGACGGCTGCGGGGCCACGATCTACCGCAAGGAAGCGGAAGAGCTCCTCAACGTCTGCCCGCAGTGCGGTTTCCACTGGTATGTCTCGGCCGCCAAGCGCATGGAGCAGCTGCTCGACGCCGGCACGTTCGAGGAGTGCGACGCCGATCTCAGGCCGACCGACCCGCTCGGATTTCGCGACAAGAAGCCCTATGCCGACCGGATCGTGTCGGAGCAGAAGCGAACCGGTCTCAAGGATGCGGCCCTGACCGGCACGGGCATGATTCGCGCCCGTCGCGTGGCCTGCGGGGTGACCGATTCGTCGTTCATCATGGGCAGCATGGGCAGCGTGGTGGGCGAACGGCTCGCGCGACTGGTCGAGCGGGCCACGGCTGGCAAGCTCCCGCTGATCATCATCAGCGCGTCGGGGGGCGGCGCCCGAATGCACGAGGGCATCCTCTCCCTGATGCAGATGGCGAAGGTCTCGGCGGCTCTGGCCCGCTACTCACAGGCGGGCGGGCTCTTCATCTCGGTGCTCACCAATCCCACCATGGGCGGCGTGGCGGCGAGCTTCGCCTCGCTGGGCGACCTCTGCTTCGCGGAGCCGCGGGCCCTGATCGGATTCGCCGGTCCGCGGACGATCAAGGCGACCATCCGCGTGGAACTGCCGAAGGGATTTCAAACGAGCGAGTTTCTCCTCGAGCACGGCTTCATCGACCGGATCGTGCCGCGGAAGGATCTTAAGAGCGAGATCGCGCGGGCGATCGACTACTGCGGCGGCTGAGTTGTTTGCCGCGACCGGCGGCTCCCTTTGTGGTCGCCAGATGCTCCGGCGATCCACCACAAGTCGGATGCGATCTAGGCCGCCGGCGTGATCGCGTCGATCTTTGCGGCGAGCACGAAGTCGTTTTCCGATAGGCCCCCGATCGCATGCGTGTGAATCTCGATCCACGCCCGGCGATAGCCCTCGAGATGCAGATCGGGATGGTGCTGCTCGCGCTCGGCCAGTGCCGCGACGTTGTTGAGCATCTTGATGGCCGCACGGAAGTCGGGGAGCGTCCAGTCGCGACGGATCCGCGTGGCGTCGTGCGTCAGCCGCCAGCCGGCGAGGCCGGCCACCTGGGCCTCCGCATCGGCCACCGAATACCGGGCAACGCCGCCTTCGCAGGGAGCGCACTTCTTGGCGGCAAGGTCGGCTGCCGACTGCGGTGGGTGGGGGTCACTCATGGGGCTTTAGTATCGCCCCTCGAAGCCGGCAAATCCACCGTGCACGATCGTGCTCGACCCTGCCTCGATTCCGGAGAGGGATCCCGGCGAAGTGATCACGGTCGGCCATTGACCGTCGGCCTGGGCGATATTGCCGACACCCACGACGCGATAGCCCATCGACAGGCTCCAGCGATCGGTCACGTCCCAGGCCACGGCGGTGTCGACCGAGCCGAGCCACGAGAACACGCCAAGCGTGGAATGGACCGTGGAGGCCGAGCCGTCGGCCGTGAACGTTCCATAGTCGCCATTCGACTGGACGACTGCGCTGGTGTTGGTGATCGAGTTGCCGCCGATCATGAACTTCGGCAGGATGTTCAGCCGAATACGGGGCATCACCCGCCAGTCGAACTTCGCTCCCACCTGGGCACCGTAGATGTTGTTGTTGGTGGCGACATTCAGATCGAGCGACTGAAGCCCGGCATCGGCCGGGGTGGTTTGCAGGGCCAGCGTGTCGCCCACCTGGAAGAACCGAAACCCGGCCAGCCACATCAGATTCACTGCCCGCTCCCGCGGCAGAAACTCCGGCCGATCCCAGAGGGAGTAGACCCAGTTGATCTCGATGTCGTTGATGACGTCCGAACGGCTGATCTGCTGCTCGTCGGCGTCGACGAGGTAGCTCGAGGCGGGCGTGCCGCCAATCGTCACGCCGGGCGCCTGCGGGATGGCGACGATCCCGCCGTCGCTCGAAGCAACGCTGCTCGAGGTGCCGATGTTGTAGACACCCCAATAGATCAGTTCGACGGCATGCTGCTGCCGCATCCCGAACCAGCGGCCGAGATGGAGATCGACACCGCCGGGCCAGGTGGCTTCGGCATCGGCCGTCGAGAGTTGCTTCCCGTCGAGTGGTTGCATCGTGGCCACGCCCGAGGAGAGCGTGCGAGTCATCACCAGGCCGCTCGCGCCGGCAAACCAGCGGGGCCAGGGTTTGGCGAGTCCGGCACCGATGCCCACGGGCATCGCCGCGAACGCGTCGCCGGCGGACGGATCGGCGAGATACATCGGCGGCGGCTCGAAGACCGCCGGACCCGCCTCGGCGACCATCATGGCCTGCACGACGGCATCGTCGACGACGGCGTTCACTGGATCAGCAGCCGCCGGGACGTCTTCCGCCCGCACTGCTGCCGCGAACAGCATGCAGGCCCCCACGGCCAGCATCCCGACGCCGATCCGGCCCGGTGATCTTTCCCGTGCGGTGATGGAAGGCTTCTGCATGCCGCGGAGGGTCAGAAAAAGAACGGCGAGGGTCAATGCCTCTTTCCTCAAAACCGCTGAATAACGGCGACTCCAGTCGATCCCGTCGTGGCTCCACCTCAGACGGACCACACCTCCTGAGCCCCTCGGTAAACTGCGCAAGATGCAAAACCGTCGGCTCCCCAGCAATCGTTCCTCCGCGGCGCGGGATCGCGTGCTTGCCTGGCTGGATGCCCGGACCAACTACGAGCGGACGCCCGCCAGCGGAAGCCCCTCCCGGACCTTCGAGCTCTCCCGTATGCGGCGGCTCCTCGACGGTCTGGGGCGGCCGCACCTGCAGTTTCCGGTGGCCCATGTCGCGGGCACCAAGGGCAAAGGCTCCACGGTGGCGATGCTCTCCGCCATCCTCGAGGAATCCGGCCGTCGGGTAGGCCGCTACCTGTCGCCTCACGTGCACTCGATCGAAGAGCGGATCTGTGTCGACGGTGAGCCCATCTCCTCTGCTGACATGGTCGCGGCCTTCGAGACGGTGATGCCAACGGCCGAATCGCTCGACCAGACGTCGCTGCGGCAAGGCCGCCGAGGGCTCACCTGGTTCGAGCTCGTCACGGCGGCAGCCTTCGTGCACTTCGCGCGAAAGCAAGTCGACATCGCCGTGATCGAAACGGGCCTCGGGGGCCGGCTCGATGCCACGAATGTCTCCCGCCCGCTGGTCACGGTGATCACGAGCATCAGTCTCGACCACATGAAGCTCTTGGGGCCGACGATCGCACGCATTGCCGGTGAGAAGGCGGGAATCATCAAGCGTGGCTGCCCGATCATCTCGGGGGCGACGCAGCCCAGCGCCCGGCGGGTGATCACCGCGATGGCCGCACGACGGCGGGCGCCGCTCCTTCAGTTGGGGCGAGATTTCAAGGTGATCGCCCAGCCGCCATCAACACCCGCCGAATCCCTCAGGGGATCATCGTTTGACCTGCAGCCACCGGGCCGCGCGACCGTGAAGCGGCGCTACCAGATCGCGATGGCGGGCCGACACCAGGTGGACAATGCCGCACTCGCCATCGTCGCGGCCCTGCAGCTCGAAGCCCGGGGCATGCGGATCGGCGATGCAGCCGTCGCCCGCGGCCTCGCTCGAACTCGGCTGCCGGCCCGCATCGAGCCGCGAGGTGAGCGGCCCCTTGTGATCGTCGATGCCGCCCACAACGTCGCCTCGATGCGGTCTCTGCTCGATACGCTCGATCCCGTACTCGGAGCTCATGCGCCGCAGGCACTGGTGTTTGCAGCCAGCGACGACAAGCAGATCGAGCAGATGCTTGCGTCCGCCGCCGGACGCTTCAGCAATGTCATCGTCACGCGCTACCAGCGCAACCCGCGGGCCGCCTCGGTTGAGCGACTGGTTGCTGCCTGCATCACCGCCCGGCTGCCGACTCCCGAGGTGGCGGCGACTCCCGCGGAGGCGGTGGCGCTGGCCCGATCACGCGTCGGAACGCGGGGCATCATCGTGATCGCGGGAAGTTTCTTCCTCGCCGCCGAGGTCGGGATCGGAATCCCGACCAGGCGGGGCCGTCGCTGAGAACTCGCGGATGCCGAGGGCCAGGACGGGATCGATCTCACATGGCAGGGCCATCGGAGCCGCGCGGCCGCCGGTGAACGGCACGCCACCTGCGGCGTCACGAGCCCGCCGCCACGTCGTCCAACGGGCATAGGATTCCGCCGTCGGCGTCAGCTCGAATCCGGCATCGGGCGACACGCCCCAATGGGCATCGTCGCCATCGCCCGCACGGCGATGGATGTTGGCCCGGCTCGGCCGCAGGTATTCGGACGTCGTCAGCTTGATCAGTCCTCGGTCATCCGACAGGGGAAGAATCGACTGCACGGTTCCCTTGCCGAACGTGCGGCTCCCGACGATCGTGGCCCGACCTGCATCCTGAAGGCAGGCGGCCACGATCTCCGCCGCGCTCGCGGTGAGACCATCGACGAGCACCACCATCGGCACGCCGGCCAGACGCTGCCCGCTCGTCGCGCGTCGAGCTTCGAGAATCGCCGCCGGGTCGCGTGCGCCGATCGCAGGCCGGCCGCGGGTCTGAACGATCACCCCTTCTTCGAGAAAGAGATCGCAGACCTCCACGGCAGCTGTCAGCAGGCCGCCCGGATTGCCGCGAAGATCGAGGACCATGGCCCGGACGTCTCCCTCGGCGACGATGGCATCGACCGCCGCGGCCAGTTCCTCCGCCGTGCGCTCACCGAATGCGGTGAGACGTGCATAGGCAACGCCCGGAACTCCCTCGATCATCCAATCCCATGCGCCATTCGGGAGGCGACGATCGCCGAGCACGCTCTCCGTCTTGATCAGCTCCCGCACCAGCGTCACATCCCGGCGGGTGATTACGGCAGGAGCTTCTGCGGCTGGGTCGAGCGTCGGCACCGCACGCTCGTCGCGACTGGCAACTCGCACCACGACGCTCTCGCCGGGCTTCCCTCGGAGCCGGCCGACGATATCCCCAAGGGAAAGCCCCGACGTCCGTTCGCCATCGATTGCCTCGATGCGGTCGCCGAACCTCAGGCCCGCCCGCCAGGCGGGGGAATCGACCACGGGCGAGGCCACGACGGGCTCGCCGCTCGCTTCGTCGATCGAGAGTTCCAACCCCACGCCGCCGAAGCTCTGGTCGAGCACCGCCTCGAGGTCGGCACGCCCGTCGCCCCGAATGAAGGCGGAATGTTCGTCAAGCCGGGACATCGCGGCATCCACCGCGGCATCCAAAAGTTCCTCACCGTCAACGCGGTCGAGGTACGACGACTGGATGACCGAGACGACCTCCCCGAAACGGCGGCCGGCCGCCGACTGCTCCCGCGCCACGTAGGCGGCGGCGCAGGCCAGGCAGATCACGACGAGCAGGATGGCGTTGCGTTTGGGCACGGATGGCGGCGGGTTTCAGTGGATCCTGTGGGCGATGTCGCACACGGGCTGGGGAAGCGAAGTTTCGGGAAACACAAATCCCTTGGGGATGACGGTCACGCCTTCGGGGGAGACTGTCAAGCCCAACGCCGCGTCCTCCCCGGGATCGACGCCGACGGTCACTCCAGGGGGGATCTGTACATCCTTGTCGACGATGGCCCGACGGACCACGGCATGGCGACCGATATCGACTCCCTCGCAGACGATGCTCTCCTCCACCCGGGCAAAACTATTGACGCGAACCCCGGGACCGATGATCGAGCGGCTCACGCGGCCCCCGGAGATGATTGCCCCGGGGCAGACCAGGCTGTCGGTCGCTTCGCCGCGTCGGGCATCGGGGCCCTCGCCCGCGAACACGAACTTGGGCGGAGGATAGGCGGGGTGATGGGTGCGGATCGGCCAGTGCTCATCATAGAGGTTGAGTTCCGGATCGATCTCGACGAGATCCATATTGGCTTCGTAGTAGGCATCGACGGTGCCGACATCACGCCAGTAGGCGTGACCTTTGCGGTTTTCGTCACGAAATGGAAAGACGTGAACCGCATGCGTCTGCACGACCCGCGGCAGGATGTCGTGGCCGAAGTCGTGGCCGCTTGCGGGGTCGCGGGCGTCGAGCCGCAGTTGCTCGAGCAGGAAGTCGGCCGTGAAGCAGTAGACACCCATCGACGCCAGCGACATGCCGGGATGGCCGGGAAAAGGCGGAGGAGTGGCGACCTTCTCGTGGAAGCGCCACACCCGGTTGATGCCATCGAGTTCCATCGTGCCGAAGTCTCGGGCAGCCTCCCGCGCGACCGGCAGTCCTGCAATCGTCACATCGGCTCCGCTCGCCTCGTGGGCTTCGATGAGCGACTGATAGTTCATCTTGTAGATGTGGTCGCCGGCCAGCACGACGACCAGTCGGGCCGCTGTCTTCTCCAGTGAGTAGATGTTTTGGTGGACGGCATCCGCGGTGCCGCGATACCAGTGATCATCGACCCGCTGCTGGGGTGGAAGGACGTCGAGAAACTCGCCGAGTTCGCGGCAGAAGAACCGGTGCCATCCAAGATTAAGATGCCGGTCGAGGCTCCGCGCCTTGTATTGCGTGAGTACGAGCAGCCGCCGAAGGCCGCTGTTCAGGCAGTTGGAGAGCGCGAAGTCGATGATCCGGTAGGTGCCACCGAACGGCACCGCCGGCTTCGCGCGGTCCCGGGTCAGCGGGTCGAGCCGCACGCCGCGGCCGCCCGCGAGCACCACGGCCACCACCTCGCGCATGCGGCTCAGGTCGACGTCTCGCGAACGCATTACATGGACCTATGGCAGAGTCCGCCTCAGACACCCGGGACTATACGGCCGGAGTCCAATTTCGCACGACTCCAGATCGCTCTGCGGCATCAACTGGAGGCCACGGCCGTTCCCGAGGAGGCCATTTTCAACGCCTGAAGCGGTCTGGCGGGTGGGTCCCTCGTTCTCTAGCATCCGGGCTCCTGCGCCCCAGTTGTCCAATTGGGGCGACCTCCGGCGCCAGCATCCCGATGCTGGCACCGCCCCCCGAGGAAGCAGTTCCATGGCCAGCCGTGCCAAGCATCACAGCCGTTCGGACCGGGATTCCGACTCGATGGAAGCGGTCAAGCCGCTCGTGGTCCTCGTGCTCTTCGGCACCATCCTCTACGGCGCTTATAGCGTGGTGCAGAAGGGCCCCTCCTCCTCCGCCGAAGGCACCGCGTCGACGGCTCCCGCGGAGGCACCGGGCTTCGTGCCTCCTGCTGTTGAGATCGCCGCCCCTGCCCCGCCGGCGGCTCAGGTCGCACCGCTGGCTCCGCCGGCCTCGACGATGCCACCCCCCGTCGTCGCCGCCGCAGTGGCAGCACCGATCACGGCTCCAGTCCCCGTCGCCCCCGCCGTCGCCACGCAGGCAGCCGCGCCCGCGATGCCTCCGCTGAATGAGCCCTTTTCGGCAGGAACACCGCCCCCGTCGATGCCCACTGCAGCGCCGGCTGCGTTGCCGCTGCAATCAGCCGCCGTGGCCGTCGCCGCCGGTGCGGGAGCCACGCTGGGTGCCGTCGTAGCCGAGGAAGCTGCACGCGTCTCGCCATCCGCGCCCACCTACCTCACCGCCGAATCGGCCCCACCCCCCGCGCACGACACCGTGCCCACTTCCGCCCCCACCGCGGCCGCTGGCTCTCCGCTCGATCGGCCCGATCGGTTCGCCACGCTCGCGCCCCCCACGGTGGCCGCCGCCGCGGCCACCGCACCGCCGCCGTCGTCAGCCGCGTCCGGCTCATCGGCGGCATTTGCGACCGCCTGGGCCGATGCCCACGACAAACTCGCCGCGGGCCGCTACGCCGAGGCCCTTGCGGCCCTCTCCGTCTGGTACGACGATCCCTCTCTCGGCCTCGAGGAGAGCCAGCGGCTCGAAGATCTGCTCGGTCAACTCGCCGGCCCGGTGATC
>JAUMAF010000216.1:15198-24622 GCA_032117045.1 Pirellulales bacterium
TCGCAGCAGGATCTGCTGCTCCCTCCGCATGTCGTCGCCGCCGGCGAGACACTGCCCGCAATCGCCGCACCGCTGGGCGTGTCGTGGCAGTTGCTCGCGAAGATCAACGGCATTGCGGACCCCCAGCATCTGGTGCCCGCCGAACATCTCAAGCTGATTCGCGGCCCGTTCGACGCCGTGGTGAGCGTCTCGAGACGCCGGCTCAGCCTGCAGCTTGGAGGCAACTACGCCGGCAGTTTCCCCGTCGTGGTCGGCCGGCAGTTTCTTGGCCGGGTGGGCAGCTCGCTTCCGGTCGTCGAGATCCGCCGCGGGGCCGGTCGCGACGTGCAGGCCGTCACGGCCACCATACCCGAATCATCCGCCCAGAAGCCCTCGCTCCTGCTGGGCGACGGGCTGGTGATCGAAGCCGCCGAGGATCCTGGGATCACGAACGACATGTCGCCGGCCACGAGCCTGATCATGTCGGTCCGCGATCTCGAGGAGCTCTTCGACATTCTCGGACCGGGCTCGCGGGTGCTCGTGCGGCAATAAGGCCGGCCGTCGCGGCGATCCTTGCGCCGCGGATCACGACCAGAGCGTGGCGGGATACTCGCCGTCGCGAACGAGCTTCGCCAAGCTCTGCTGCACGATCGCCTTGTCTTCGCTGTAGGTCGCGCCAAACCAGCTCGACGTGGTCCGCAGCACCTCGCAGGTCGCCTGGCCCGACGTCACGAGCTCACCGACCGACATCGGGATGTAGCACTCGCTCTTCGGCTCGGAAACGTGCGCGGCCAGGAAATCGCGAAAGCAGCCTTCGAGTTGGCCGAACACGTGCGGTGTGAAGCCGAACATGTTCATCGACACGGGCTCCTTGCCCGTGAGCACCGTCACGCCGGCCGGTCCGGCATCCTCGGCGCCGGCGGCTGTCCTGCGGACCTGTGTCAACTCCCGGATGGTGGTGAGAAAGCCTCGGTCGTCGGTCTGGCACACGCCCCGTGCCACGGTGCCGTGGTCGGAGAGCGTGTTCTCCAGGGTGAAGCCGACCATGCAGTAGGCCGACGAGTCGGCCGTCAGGGTCGCCAGTCGGCGGCCGAGCACGGCGAACGAATCGCGTCCATAAAAGTCGTCGGCGTTGATCATGGCGAATGGCGTCGTGATGGCGTCGCGACCGCAGAGCACCGCATGGGTCGTGCCCCACGGCTTCGTACGGCCCTCGGGCAGCGTGAAGCCCGGAGGCAGCCTGTCGAGCGTCTGGAAGACACAGTCCGCATCGATCCGCCCGACGAACCGGCTGAGGACCCGCTCGCGAAAGTCGCGCTCGAAGTCTGGCCGGATCACGAACACGACCCTGCCAAACCCGGCGCGGACCGCGTCGAACACGGAGTAGTCGAGGAGCGTCTCACCCGACGGGCCCATCGGGTCGATCTGCTTCAGCCCGCCGTAGCGGCTGCCCATGCCGGCGGCGAGAATCAGAAGGGTCGGTTGCATGGGCGACAGGATACCAAACACTCGGGGCCCGCGGCGCGTCTGCGCCGCGGGCCCGTTCGTGTCGTGCGTGGGTCCCTGGTGGACCGATCACGCCCTGCGTTCTGCGCCGGCCGACTTCGAGGCACGGTCGCGGATGGTCTGCTCAGAGACTTCGCGGGCTGTGGAACAAAGGCCTCGGAAGGCTTGTCCCACCAACCGTCAGCGGACCGCCTCCTGCAGCATCTTCGAGTTGGGAATCGAGTGCCGCGACACGACGCCGTTGTCACGAGTCTCGATGATCGTGGCCACCGGACCGACCTCGCGAACCGTCCCCTCGAAACCGGCCACGCTCACCGTGTCGCCCGCCTGCACCCGCTGGCGAACGTAGTAGCCGGAGAGGATGCCCGCCATCACGTCGCGACCGCCGAGGCCGAACGCCAGGGCAAAGCCCGCGGCGAGACCGGCCGACCCGATGAGGATCAGCTTCTCGAGCAGGGCAAACTGAATGCCCAGTTGGTTGAAGGCCGCGATGAAGGTCAGGATCGACAGCACCCAGTAGCAGCCGCCGGCGAGGTATTCGGCATACGACAGGCCGACGCGATCGGCACTGGTTGCCACCACGCCGCGGACGAAGGTCGCCGCCAAGAGGCCGACCACGACCACCACCGTCGCCACGAGCACCTTGGGGATGTAGTTGACCACTTCCTTCATCGCGAGCGACACGCTCTCGAGGCCGAGGATGCTGAAGGCGGCCATCACGAACACGCTCATCAGCAGCCAGAAGGTCAGGCCGCCGACGATCGCTGGCACCGGCCGGCGAATTCCGACGTCGTGCATGCTCTGGGCAAGGCCGCTCTTCTGGGCCGCCGTCTGGAGGCCGATCTTCTCGCTGATCACCGCGATCAGTCCGCCGACCCAGCGGGCGAGCACATAGCCCACGACGAGCACGGCCACCATCGCCACCAGCTTCGGTGCGATCATGATGACCTGGGTCCATGCCTGCGTGAAACTGTCCACCAGCGCCTGACGCGACACGTTCACCGTCTCACGAGCCGTTTCGGCAGCCGTCTGCCCGAGCACCACGATATCCGTCATTGTCCACGTCCTCCGTTGCCAGGGCCGTCCCTCATGGACGACCGCGGCGACCTCTGCGGGAATTATCGAGTTGGCCCGCAACCCAACATGCTCCGCCGGCAGCCGTGCCGGCGTGTGTCTTGTCTGTCAGCGGCCGTCGCCGGTCGCCCCCCGTTTCGTGCCCTCGGGCCACGACCCCGTCACCGTATATCTCGCCGCCGCGATCAAGGCCGCGGCCATGTGCATCACGGACCAGGCCGTTGCCCCGAGGGCGAACTCGATGACGTGCACCACCAGCAGCCGTGGGTTCAGCTTCCGCCGCACACCGGCCGTGAACGTCCGCCCCGCCGGAACCGGCGGCACCGCCACGTCGGCAAGCTGGTCGAGCACGTCCATCCATGAAACCCCCGGCAGATTCGGTCGCCGGCACCTCGCCATCGCCGTCCCGCCTCACTCAATCTGTTGCCGCTGCCCGTCGATCTGTCACAGGTTTTTTTCGATCCCTGTTTTTCAGCATGCCGTGGGGGCATGGGCAGTCCCGAGCCGCCCAATGATGCAGCCCGCGGCCTTACGGCCAGTCGGCTGGCACGGGCATGAACTCAGCGAGGGGCTGCCCGTGCCCCGCGAGCCGGCGTATGCCCGGGCACCGATCCGCGATAGCGGATTGGTCGACGCAGGCAGGATGCCGAAGCGCCGGCGGCATCCGAGTGAGTGAAGCCCAGGATGGGCGCAACGAACGTCCGGCGACGGGGCACGGGCAGCCCCGAGCCGCGCACCACAGGACACCCGCGGCCTTACGGCCGGCACGGGTGGCGGCATCAGCCCCGTTCCTCGCCGAGCATCCTGCCGGCTGAGGCGGCGAGCCGCTCGCGGATTCGGCTGATCCTCATCCGGAGGGCGCCGGAGGTCGTGCCGAACATCTCGGCGAGTTCGTCATAGTCGTGGTTCTCGGCAAACCGCATGAGCACCAGGGCGCGGTCCTCCTCGTCGAGGTGCTCGAGCACCTTCTGCGCGTCGTGGGCCGCGTCGACTGCGGCCGAGGCCGGACCCTGCGGATCGGCGTGAGTCTCGGCGAGTCCGACCTCGCCCCCCGACTCGGGCGACTCTCGCCGCCGTCGCCGTGTCCGTGACCGCCGCAGCGTCAGGCAGGTGCGGATGGCCACGCCGTGCAGCCAGGTGGAATAGCGGCTCCGTCCGGCGAACTTGCCGCGTTCGAAGAAGAGCCTGACAAACACCTCCTGAGCCGCGTCCTCGGCATCGTGCTCGGTGCCCATCAGCCGCCAGCAGACCCGCCAGACCCGTTCGCGAAACCGGTCCATGAGCGCCGAGAAGGCCACGCCGTCGGATCCCTCTCGGGCTGCCTGCGCCGCCAGCGCCTCGTCACTCAGCGACGAGGGATCGGGCTGTCCGAACTGCTGCTGCATACCGTCAACACATGAGGCTGAGGAAATCCGACCGCCACGGCCTCGAAGCCCGCACCGGCCCCGCGTCAGGATATCCGCCAGCCGCCCGGCCCGGGCAGCAGGGCCGCAAGGCGGCGCATTCCCTGCAGTCCGCCGTTCCGGACCCCGCCATCGGGCGCGTGCTAGAGTTGTGGTGGAAAACCATGAGTGAGCCAAGCGACATGAGCGAGCCGAAGGCCACCAGCAGCGAGCCCCGCTCCCAGGGGCTCGTGGCCCGGGAGAAGCCGCTGCGGTCCGATCCGTCGGAGGCCCGGACCGCCCTCTCCGTCTCCGCCAATCTGTCGGGAGGCGAGTCGCTGCTCTGGATCGGCATGCCCTCGGAACTCGTCGTCCGTGGCTACTGGGCCTTCGCCGCGGTCTGCATGACCCTGCTGACGCCCCTGTTGTATCTCGCGATCGAACAGCATCGCGGGCCGTTGGCCATCGCCGGCATCCTCGTGGCGATGGCCGTGCCGCCGATCTGGGCGGCGTGGAAGCAGGCGCTCGTCCGGCACACCACCTACGAACTGACCACGGAGCGACTGCGGGTGACCCATGGCATCCTGTCGCTCGAAGTGGACGACATCGAGCTCTATCGCGTCAAGGACATCCACGTGCGGCAGCCCCTGCTGCAACGGCTCTGTGGACTGGGATCGATCGTGATCTGGTCGTCCGACGTGACACTGCCGCGGTGTCGGATCCATGCCCAGCCGATCGGCGTGGTGCGGGAGCTCCGCGAACAGGTTCGGCTTCTTGCCGAAGATCTGCGGGACCGCAAGGTCGTTCGCAACGCGACCTGAGCGGGCGGTGATCGCCGAACGGTGCGCGATCCGATCAGGTGGGATCATCCAGCGACTTCGTCGCGGCTTCCCGCTCGCGAGCGGCCGATCCGTCGTCGATGTCGAACGAGCCCTCCAACTTGATCGAGTCGGAGGAGTCTCCGACCATCACCGTGAACCGCCCCGGTTCGACGACCCAGTTCCCGTCGCGGTCGTAGAGTTCGAGATGCTCAGGCTCGAGCACGAACTGCACGGTCTTCGTCTCGCCCGGGGCGAGCGGCACGCGCTCGAAGCCGCGAAGCACCTTCTCGGGCGTGATGACCGTGCTGAAGTCGTCGCGGAGATAGAGCTGCACCACCTCGTGCCCCGCTCGGCTCCCGGTGTTGGTGACCTCGCACGCCACGGTCACCGAGCCCCGCGGCCCCTGCGCCCCCGGCTCGATTGCCAGCTTCGCGTAACCGAAGGTCGAGTAGCTCAGGCCGTGCCCGAATGGATAGAGCAGTCCTTCGACCTGGCCGGGGTCTTTGGCCTGCGAGCCCGGCTTCGCGGGGAAGTTGAGCTGAATCTGCCCCACGCTCCTGGGAAACGTGACGGGGAGGTGGCCCGATGGATTCACGTCGCCAAAAAGCACGTCGGCCAGGGCGGTGCCCGCATTCTCCCCAGGGAACCAGACGGTGAGAATCGCCGGCACGTGGCGGGCGGCCCAGTTGACCGAGAGCGGGCGGCCATTGGAGAGCACGAGCACCGTGGGCTTACCGGCCGCCTGCACCGCCCGCAGCAGCCACTCCTGATGGCCCGGCAAGTCGAGGCTCACGCGGCTGGCCGACTCGCGACAGATCGCGTCGGTCTCACCGAGCACGAGCACCACGGCATCGGCCGCCGTGGCGGCGGCCACGGCCGCGTCGATGGTGGCCTGCACGGAGGGCGGCGGCGCCTCACGAAGCACGTCGCTTTCCGGGTAGTTCTCGTCGACCACGTCGACGCCCTTCTCGTACACGACTTCGACCGAATCGCCGAGCTTTTTTCTGATGCCCTCCAGTGGTGTCACGAAGTCGAGCCGCTGCGGGGCATAACGGCTCCACCATCCGCGGCCGTTGTCGGCGAGTGGGCCGATGACGGCCAGCCTACGAAGATCTTTCCGGAGCGGCAGCACCGCCGACTCATTTTGAAGGAGCACGATCGACTCGCGGGCGGCACGCTCTGCAACCGCCAGATGCGCCGGCGTGCGGACCGTCGCATCGGCCAGAGCCGGATCGCGATACGGTCGGTCAAACCAACCCTGCCAGAACTTCACGCGGAGCACGTCGCGAACCCGATCGTCAATCGTCGCCTCGGCCAGCCGGCCGTCGCGGACCAACTGCCGCAGCGGGATCACGAAATCGTCCGGCTTCGTGAAATCAGTGCGGACGTTCAGCCCTGCCTCCACTGCCTGCCGGATGCCATCGGCATTGTCGGCGGCGATCCGGTGCTTCTTGTGGATGAACTCGACGGCGCGGCTGTCCGACACGACGTAGCCACGGAAGCCCCATTCCTGCCGCAGGATGTCGGTGAGAAACAGCCTGCTCGCCGTGACTGGAATGCCGTCGTAGTCGTTGTAGGAGCTCATCACTCCCATGGCGCCGGCATCACAAATCGCCCGCCGAAAGGGATACAGGAAAATCGTCTGCACATCCCGCCACGTCGCCGCCGGATCGGTGCGGGCTTCGCCATCACGGCCCCCCTTCGGCACGCTGTAGACGGCGAAGTGCTTGACCGTGGAGGCCACCCGGCTTTCCTGGATACCACGCACTTGTCGCACGCCCAGTTCGGCGGTCAGAAACGGATCCTCGGAGTAGCACTCCACGGTCCGACCCCAGCGGGGATCTCGGGGCAGATCGAGCACCGGCGAATAGACGCCCGAGTATCCGAGGGCATGGGCCTCACGGCCGGTAATGCGTCCGATCTCATGGGCGAGTTCCCGGTCCCACGACGCCGCCACGCCGATCTGGGCGGGGAAGCTCGTGGCCTGCGTGTGATGCAGGCCGCGGATACCCTCGTTGGTGAAATCAGCCGGGATGCCGAGCCTCGTCTCCTCGACGAAAAACTTTTGGACCTCGTTCATGGCTCTCGCATGCAGCGACCACGGCATATCGTGCTTCGGACGCGGCAGCGGCTTGGTGCCCTCGTTGCCGTTCATGTGCTCGTCGATGTTGCCGATGCCATCCTTCCAGATCTTCTCCCTCCACTCCTGGGTGGGCAGCTCATCCTTGAGCACCCGGGGATAGCCGTAGAGCGTGACCATCTGCATGGTCTTCTCGTCGAGCGTCATCCGGCCGAGGAGGTCGTCGATGCGGGCCTCGATCTCGACGGTGGGGTCTTCGTACGGATCGCGAACGCCATCCTTGTTGAAATCGACCCACCCATCCCGATAGAGGGCCGTTCGTAACGGCGTGAAGCATGGTGAATCGGCCGCCATGGCCACGGCCGCAACGGAGCCGAGGCAGAAGGCGAGGCAGGAGACACCGACACGCATGATCGAACTCCGTGATCGCATCACAATCCCACGACGCTTTGCCGCGATACCGGGACGAGGATAGCCGTTTCCCCGCGGGCTCGCGACCGGCACGGCTCAGCCCAGCGCCGCGGCTGCCCGCTCGATGGCCCGATCGACCTCGGCGGCCTCGCCTGCCTCGGCGACAATCCGCACGATCGGCTCGGTGTTGCTTGCCCGCACGAGCAGCCAGCCCCCCTCCCAATCGAGCCGCAGGCCATCGAGACGGCTCCCTTTCGCCTCGGGAAACGCCGCCTCGATCCGGGCAAGGCCGGCGGCGAGCGCCGGGCCGCGGAGATTCGGCGAGAGGTCGATCTTGGTTTTCTTCATCACCATTCGCGGCAAGGCGGCGGCGAGGCTTTCGACCGTCGTGCCAGCGGGGCCGGTGGCGAGCCGATCGAGCACGAGGGCCATCGCCACGAAGCTGTCGCGAACGAGGACCACCCGCGGGTCGATCACGCCGCCGTTGCCTTCGCCGCCGAGCACCGCCCCACAGGCCAGCATCTCATCGACGACATTGGCCTCGCCCACCTTCGCCACCCGGCAGACCGCTCCATGCCGGGCCGCGATTGCCGCCGTCATGCCGCTCGTCGAACAGTTGACGACGACCGGTCCGGGGGTTGCGGAAAGCACCGCCTCGACAGCCAGGGCGAGCGTCGCTTCCTCGCCGATGGAGCGACCGGTGGCCGTGGCGATCGCGAGCCGGTCGGCATCGGGGTCTTGAAAGAATCCCACGTCGGCGCCGCTCGATACGATCTTGGGCAGCAGGCCGGCCAAATTCTCGGTGGTGGGTTCAGGCTCGTGCTCGAACAGTCCATCAGGCGTGGACCCCTCGATGACGAACTCGCAGCCGAGATGCTCGAGTAGCGGCCGAGCCACGCAGCTGCCAGCACCGTGACCGCTGTCGAGCCAGACCCGCGGCCGGCGGCGACGGATCGCCTCCACATCGACGATCGCGGCGACGAGGTGCACGTGGGCGGGAGCGCCGTCCCAGTGACTGACGCTGCCGCGGGGCCCTGTCGCTACCGGCGGTTTCTCCCCCGCGGCCAGTGACTCGTAACGGGCGAGCACCTCCTGACCCGCGGCCGCCGTGAGGACGCGTCCCGCGGCGGAAAAAAGCTTCATGCCGTTGTAGCGAGCAGGGTTGTGGCTCGCCGAAATCTGAATGCCGCCGGCCGCGGCGCGGTCGCGAACGACGATCCCGACGGTGGGTGTCGAAGCGACGCCGCAGTCGATCACGTCTCGGCCGAGTTGCGTGAGGTGGTCGGCGATCGTCGCTGCCAGCGCGGGACCGCTCTGCCGGCCGTCGCGACCGATCACGATCGCTCCAGAGGGAAGCGTGGCGGCGAATGCCGCCGCATAACGGCCGGCGACCTCGTCGGTCAGCGACGCACCGACGACGCCCCGCAGGCCGGAAACGCTCACGATCAACGGTTCGTCACGGGTGGCTGGGTGGCTCATGGGGCCGGCAGTATAAAGTGCCGCACCACACCCCCCGTAGCCCCGCCCGTCCCGGAGGATCCCCCATGGCCCAGCCGTCCGCCCTGCCCGACGTCGCCCGGCTCCTCGACGCGATCGCCGCCGCCCGCGCCGGGGGGACGATCACCGAGCACTCGGCGACGGCGATGCGCGACTGGCTGACGCAGCCACGGTATGCGGAGTTTGCCGGAGACCTCGCCGCCCGCATCGAGCAGGGACTCTGGAAGGAGCTCGACGACGTCTACTGGACCGTGATCCCATTTGGCACCGGTGGCCGCCGGGGAATGATGTATCCGGTCGGTTCCAACGCGATCAACGACCGTACGATCGGCGAGAGTGCCCAGGGGCTCGCCGACTATGTGCGGAGCGTCGTTCCCGGCGGCGAAATGCCCTCCTGCGCCATCGCCTACGACACCCGGCACCGGTCGGAGCACTTCGCAAAGCTCTGCACGGAGGTGCTGCTCGCCGCCGGCTTCAAGGTATTTTTCCTGCGGGGCGTCCGCAGCACGCCGGAGCTCTCCTTCGCGGTGCGGTTCACGCACAGCACCTGCGGGATCATGGTGACGGCGAGCCACAATCCGCCCACCGACAACGCCGTGAAGGTCTATTGGGCCGGTGGTGTGCAGGTGCTCCCGCCGCACGACAAGGGCATCATCGACCGTGTCATGCGTGTC
>JAUMAF010000217.1:0-1523 GCA_032117045.1 Pirellulales bacterium
TCGCCGCGTCGCAGCGGCTCCTCGGGAACCTGAATCTGACCACGTCCGACCTTTTCCTGAACGGCTGGTCGCAGGGCGGAATCGCCACAGTCGCCTTCCAGGAGGCCCTCGAGGCCCGGGGCGTGAGCATCAGCGGTGTGTCGACGTCGTCGGCGGGGCCCGACACGAATCTGTTCGTCACCCAGTCCATCTTCAATCGCCGGCCGTATTCGACCGTGACCGTGCCGGACGCACCGTGGAGGGTCTTCATTCCCCAGTTCTCGGCGTTCTCGCTCGGTGGCTACCACGGCCAGGTCAACACGCCCCTAGAACTGCTCGGCGGCAACTACGAGGTGTCGCGGAAGTTCTACATGCGGGAGTTCAAGTCCCCGCCCTCGTTCGCGTGGCAGTTGGACGTTCGCGGGGAGGTGGTGCCGGTCTTTATCCAGGACGGCGTCACCACCACGGCCGAGGTTTCACGATTCATCGACCAGAAGGCCGCCCGCGATCCCCAAGCCTTCGAGCAGACGGCCTATGCCAGGCTGTTCGGTGACGCGGGCTCGGGCAAGACCCGGCTGGTGAGCGACATGCGGATGTATTACGGCGACCAGGACGAAGCGGGGCCCGAGGCCGTGGCCACGAGCATCGCCACCTGGCAGCGGGGCACGTTCGGCAAGACGAACATCGAAATGGTGAAGGTTCCGTACGCGAGCCATCGCAGCACGGCCCTCACGGCCGTCGCCGGACAGATCGAGTGGTTCAATGCCAAGCGCGGCCTGCCCAATGCCGTGGCGGATCTCACCGCGACGCTGATCAACGGCGGAGCGGGAGCGACGCTCTCGTGGACGAGCCCGGCGACGAACGGCTCGCCGATCACGGGCTACAGGGTCGAGTACAAAGCCGTCACAGACACGACCTGGACCAGGCAGGCCGACGCGGTCAGCCCCGTTTCTCTGTCCGCCACGGTAACCGGCCTGACTCCCGGCCAGCGGTATCAGTACCGGGTGTTCGCCTTCATGGGGAACGGGACCGCGGGGCAGATGGGCCTGAGCAGCAACATCGCCATCACGGGCAACAGTTCCCCCACGGCCACACCCGTGGTGACGACCCCGAATCCCATCACCGGAGAGGTGACGGGCCTGCTGACCAGCGTCGACAGCAATAACGATCCGCTGAAGTACCGCGTGTCTTCATGGCCGACCAAGGGGAGTGTCACGTGGACGTTCGTGACGGTCGAGGAAGTGGTCGACACCACGCGGATGTTCTTCACTTACACGCCCACCGCGGCGGCCCGACAAGCCGCGGCCGCGCCCGGGGCGACTCCGTCCGACAAGACTGACACCTTCACCGTCGTCGTCAGCGATGGCTTTGGCGGTGGCGTGAGCGTGCCAATCGGCGTGGTGATCGGCTGACGGAAACCAGGAAGCGTATCTTTATGGCTCCTCTCTTTGGCGATTCAGGTCTCCCGTCCCGCCGCGCCCGCGAGGCCGCTCGGCGGCGTCGCCGGAGCGATCGCGCGAGTGATCTGAAGCTCGAGTCGCTCG
>JAUMAF010000218.1:0-6507 GCA_032117045.1 Pirellulales bacterium
TCGAGGTCTACGCCACGTTCGCCGAGCGGGATCTGGCGATGCCGGTGGTCAAGGGGCCGAAGCCCGCGGCCGAGCGGTTTCCCGGCGCCGTCGACACCTACTCCATCGAGGCGATGATGCAGGACGGCAAGGCCCTCCAGGCGGGCACGTCGCACTTCCTCGGCCAGAACTTCGCCCGTGGCCAAAACATCAAGTTTGCCAGCACGAGCGGCGCGGAGGAGTTTTGCTGGACGACATCGTGGGGCGTGTCGACGCGGCTCATCGGTGCCGTGATCATGACCCACTCCGACGACGACGGCCTCGTGCTCCCGCCGCGAATCGCCCCGTATCAGATCGTGCTCCTGCCGATCCACCGCACCGACGAGGAGAAGGCGGCGGTCACGGAGGCCTGCCGCAAGCTCCAGGCGGAACTCTCGGCGGCGACTTTCGGCGGTGAGCCGATCCGGGTGAAGATCGACGCCCGCGACATGCGGGGCGGCGACAAGGTCTGGCAGCACGTGAAGCAGGGCGTGCCTGTCCGCGTCGAGATCGGCCCCCGTGATCTGGCGGCGGGTGCCGGCAGCATGACGCGTCGCGACCGCGGCCCGAAGGAGCGGACGGCCGTGCCACTGGCGGAGTTTGTGACCCAGGCCCCGGCCCTGCTCGAGGAGATCCAGAAGGGGCTCTTCGAAAAGGCGAAGGCCTTCCGCGCCGAGCGGACGGTGCAACTCGGTTCGGCGGCGGAGGTGCACGAGTTCTTCGGGGCAGGGGAGGGGGCCGCCGGCAAGGGCGGCTTTGCGCTCGTGCATGTCGCCGACGACCCGGCGGTGGCGGCGGCCTTCGACCCGCTGAAGGTGACCGTGCGGTGCATTCCGCTGGAGGGTGGCGATGAGCCCGGCACCTGCGTGGTGACAGGCAAGCCGGTGCCCCGCAGGAGCGTGCTCGCCCGGTCGTATTGAGCGGCCGCGGGCTGCCCTGGCGCGGCTCGGGGCAGCCCATGCCCCGTCGCCGGACGTTCGCTGCGGGCATCCTGCCCTTCGCTCACTCGGATGCCGCCGGCGCTTCGCCATCCTGGCTGCGCTTGGCTGCATACGCCGGCTCCGGGACACGGGCAGCCCCTCGCTGAGTTCCTGCCCGTACAAGCCGACCGGCCGAGAGGCCGCGGGCTGCCCTGGCGCGCGGCTCGGGGCAGCCCATGCCCCTTCGCCGGACGTTCGTTACGGGCATCCTGCCCTTCACTCACTCGGATGCCGCCGGCGCTTCGCCATCCTGGCTGCGCTTGGCTGCATACGCCGGCTCCGGGGCACGGGCAGCCCCTCGCTGAGTTCCTGCCCGTACAAGCCGACCGGCCGTGAGGCCGCGGGCCGTCCTGGCGCGCGGCTCCTCGGCGGTTCGCAGGTACTCGGTAGAATGACCGCGGAACGGTGGGCGTTGTGCCTGCACGACGCGGGCGATGCGTCTTTGAACTCCCTCGAAGTGTTGGCGGGATCATGGCATTGAACGGTCTGAATGCGTGGCGGGTCGCCCTTGTGGCGGTCGTGGCCGGCGTGGCCGTCGGCGCGGCGGGGGCGGCGCTCAGGCATTCCACTCCCTGGCAGGTCGGTGATCTGCTGCCTGTCGGCAGTGCGGAAGATGGTCCGGTGCCCCGGGCGGAAACGCTGGAAACCCGCCATGCCTTCGGCACGTTGGGAACGGGCGGCACCGGATCGCATGAGTTCACCGTGAAGAACACGGGCGCAGGGCCGCTCACGCTCCGCAAGGGTGAGACGAGTTGCACCTGCACTGTCAGTGATTTCGATGCGGCCGAGGGAGGCTCGCCCGGTGGCACAAAGGTGGTGCAGCCAGGTGGCGAAACCAACATCCGCGTGCAGTGGAAGGGCAGGGGAGCGGGCGGTCCCTTCCGGCAGCAGGCGACGATTCTCACCGACGATCCGCGGCGGCCTGAACTCGTGTTCGTCGTCGAGGGCACCGTCGTGCCGACCTGGAGAGCCGTCCCCGAGGCACTCGTGCTCTCGCGGATGACGGCCTCGACCGGCGCACAGGTGGCTGCCGACGTGTTCACCTACGGCACGGAGCCACCCACGGTGGCAGGCATCTCCGTCGACGATCCGCAGGTCGCCCATTTTTTCTTGCTTGCCACGGCCCCGCTGTCTGCCGACGTGGTGGCCGCCGAAACCGGGGCGACGGGCGGCTTCCGGATCGATGTCGATGTCCAACCGGGGCTGCCGCTCGGACCGCTGAAAAGGATGATTCGTGTCGTGTTCACGATGCCGGAGGAGATGACGGCCGAAGTGCCGCTCGAGGGAACCGTCGCGGGTGACCTTGCCATGGCGGGGCCAGGATGGGATTCCTCCCGGCAGGCGCTTCTTCTGGGGACGGTCTCCGGTAAGGCGGGCCTGCGCACGAGGGTATTTCTCACGGCCAAGGGGCCGCATCGCGACAGCGTGCGGCCGACGGTCCGAGAGGCGGTGCCCGAATCGCTTCAGGTGACGGTGGGCTCAGGCAGCCCCGTCGGCACCAGCGGCGTGGTGCGGATCCCGATCGACATCGTCATTCCGCCGGGCAGCCGCGCGGTCAACCACCTCTGCTCGCAGCAGGGGCCCGCGGGCAGGATCGTGCTCGATACCGGCCATCCGGAGTCGCCGGAGTTTTCGATCCCAGTCTGCGTCGCCATTGGCCCCTGACCCACCGCCTTCCGTGAACCACATGATTGTCCCGAGGTCGTTGCCGGCCGCTTGCTGTGTCGCTGTCGTCGCCCTGACGTGTCTGGTAGGCGCGGCCGCTGCACCTGACCGCGGTGCCGATGTCACCGACGAACTCGTGGAAACCTTCCGGCAGCGGAATGGCGCCATCTTCACCGACTGGGCCACGCCGCAGGCGGTGATCGTCGTCACCGGCGAACTCGACGGCTATATCGAGCCGTGCGGCTGCACCGGCAAGGAAAACCAGAAGGGTGGCCTGAGCCGACGCCAGAACTTCCTTCGCGCCATCTCGGCTTCAGGCTGGCCTCTGGTCACGGTCGATGTCGGCAACCAGGTGAAGCGGTTTGGCCGGCAGACCGAGGCGAAGTTTCAGTCGATCGTCGATGGCCTGCGGGCCATGCACTACTCGGCCGTGGGCTTCGGCCCGGGCGATCTGAGGCTGCCGGCCGAAGAACTCGTGGCGGCGGTGGCCGCCGTGGGCGACCAGCCGACCCCGTTCGTGAGCGCCAACGTGGGCCTGCTCGGCCTCGATGCCGGCATCACGCCGACGTTTCGCGTTGTCGAGGCCGGCGGATTGAAGATCGGCATCACCAGCGTGATTGGCGACAAGGAAGTCGATCGGATCAAGAATGCCGATGTGGAGCTCGCCCCGGCCGCGGCCGCGCTCGCGAAGGTCGCGCCGGAACTGGCCAAGGCGGGCTGCGACCATCAGGTGCTGCTCTCGTGGGCCGGTCCGGAGGAGACCAAGACGCTCGCTGCCAAGTATCCGCAGTTCGACGTCGTGGTGACGGCCGGCGGTGCTGACGAGCCACCGCTCGAACTTCCATCGCTGCCTGGCGGCGCGAAGTTCGTGGAACTCGGCCACAAGGGAATGTTCGCCGTCGTGATCGGGTTCTTCGCCGACAAGGCGAAGCCGGTTCGCGGGCAGCGGGTGCCGCTCGACGCCCGCTGGGGCGAGGCGAAGGACATGATCGACCTGCTCGCGACCTACCAGCAAAAGCTTGAAACGCTCGGGCTCGATGGGCTCGGTCTCGTGCCGATCCGCCATCCCTCCGGCCGCCGCTTTGCCGGCAGCGAGGCCTGTGCCGAGTGCCACCAGCACGCCTACGACGTCTGGAAAGAAACGCCGCATGCGCACGCCTTGACCACGCTCGAGGAGCAGAAGCCGCGTCGGGACGGGGATCCCGAGTGTCTGTCGTGCCACGTCGTGGGCTGGGCACCGCAGCGGTTCGAGCCCTTCGAGGGAGGCTTCACCGGCATGGCGACCACTCCGCACCTCGCTCATCAGGGCTGCGAGAACTGCCATGGGCCCGCCGCGGCCCACACGGCCGTCGAGCGGGGCGACGTGAAAGCGAGCGCGGCCGAGCAGGAGCGGCTCCGGCAGGAACTCGTGCTGACGCTGGCCACGCCGGAGGGCAAGCAGAAGGCGGTCAACAACTGCCTGGAGTGTCACGACCTCGACAACAGCCCGCAGTTCGACTTCGACGACTACTGGCCGCAGGTCGAGCACAACGATCCCGAGACGGCCGACGAGCAGCCGGCTGCGGCAGCGGCAACTGCCGCGCCGTGAGGGACGAGCCGCCCGACGTCCGCGTCCGCAGGCCCAATGCCCGCGGCCCTATGGCCGGTCGGCTTGGATTGGAGCCCGGGGCGGGCTACTCACCCCAACTGGGCCAGCGCCTCGTCGGGAATGTTGAAGTTCGCCGACACGCTCTGCACGTCGTCGTGATCGTCGAGCCGCTCCACGAGGTCGAGCACACGGCGGGCCGTGTCGACATCGTCGACGTCGACGGTGTTGGTCGGAATGCGAACGATTTCATTTGACTCGACCGTCAAGCCGGCCTTGGCGAGCGCATCGACCACCGCGGCCATCACCGACGGTTCGCAGGTGACCTCCCAGCGGTCGCCCCCGAGCTTCACGTCGTCGGCCCCCGCCTCGAGGGCCACCTCCATCAGCCGGTCCTCGTCGCAGGCCGCCTGCGGCACCCGCACGAGCCCCTTCCGCTCGAAAAGATAGGCCACGCAGCCCGTGCCGCCGAGTTTGCCGCCGCAGAGCTCGAAGATCTTGCGGATCTCGGGAGCCGTCCGATTCTTGTTGTCGGTGAGGATCTCGCAGAGCACCGCCACGCCGCCCATGCCGTAGCCCTCGTAGAGCGATTCCTCGAGGTCGCCCCCCTTGAACTCACCGGTGCCGGTCTTGATCGCCCGCTGGATGTTTTCCTTGGGCATGCTCACGGCCTTGGCCGCGTCGATGGCATACCGCAGCCGTAGGTTCGCGTCGGGATCGCCGCCGCCATGCTTCGCGGCCACGATGATGGCCTTGGCGAGTTTGCTCCAGAGCTTGCCCCGCTTGGCATCGATCAGCGACTTCTTGCGGGAGATGTTTGCCCAGTGGGAATGTCCGGCCACGCGTGATCCTCCCTCGCCGTGTGTTTCCGTCCGTCGGCTGCCGTCCTGCCGCCGAGAATGCCTTCCTTACCGCGGCTTTCGCTTGCTCAGATCGGCCGAATGCGGATCGCTCTTCCCGACCGGCTTGGATGGAGCGGACGGCTTCTTTGCGGCTGCCGGCTTCGGCTGCTCCGGCGGTGGAGCCATCTGCGGCTTGATCGTCAGCGGCTTGCCCACGTTGGGCTTCACGACGAACGGCTTGGGACCGGGCTTGCCACCCGGCTTGCCATCGGCCGTCTTCTTCGGGCCGGAACCGGCCGGCGGCATCGGTGTCTTGCCGGCCGGACGAGCGGCCGCCTGGGGACCGGCGGGGCGATGCTCCTCGGCAGCCAGTCGTGCCGCCTCGGCCGCCTTCACGCTCTCCTTGTCGGTCGCCGGGGGCGGCGGCACCGGGGCTGGCAGCGGTTCGCCGCGCTTCGGCATCCGGTCCTTGAGCGCGGCTGGATTCACGGCCTGCACGACCTTTCGCACGGTGGCGCCGTGGAGATTGGTGAGGACATCGATGCCGAACTGATGCAGCAGCGAACTGAACTCGAGCCCGGACTTCTTGCCGATGATCCGCTCCAGCCCGGGCACCTTGCCCGAGTCATACTCCTGACGCGTCGTCAGGCCGCAGACGTAGAGCGCCGCAACGGCGGCCTTGTCGAGTGGGATCGCATGGCCGCCGAGCGCCGTCGAGGCCACATAATTGACGACGAAGGGAGGGATCCCGTGGATCTGTTCGAGGGTCTTCAGCCCATGGGCGAGCGAATGCTTCTTCGCATGCTCCAGGGAGAAGTTGTAGGTCGATTCAAACACACCCTGGAGCACCCGCCGCAGGGAGAGTGCGGCATGCGCCGGATCGGGCAGGTCGTGGAGCGCCTCTGCGAGTTCGGCGACGGTGGTCACGCGAATCTCGTTGAGATCGAACGACGCATCGATGAGCCGTTGAAAGGCCTTCTCTGCCACATCGGCGGGGGCGTTTTCGAGACAGCAGGCGATCATCACCTGATCGAGCAGCGGCCGACTCGTGCTGGCGGCGAACGGCTTGTAGCTGGCCTTGAGCGCCTTGTGGAGCTTTGGAATCAGCTGGCCACGCGGCGGAATCTTCTCGGGCACCGGCTTGGGCACGGGAGCGGGCTTGGGCACGGGTGCCGCCTTGGTGGCAGCGGGCTTGGCCGGCAACGTTTTGGCCGGCGCCGTCTTGGCCGGCGCCGCCTTGGCGGCCGCGGCCTTGGCGGCCGCGGCCTTGGCGGCTGCCGGCTTCGCAGCCGGTTTGGCCGCGGCGTGCTTCGCGGCCGGCTTCTTCTGGTGGGCGGCGGGCTTCTTGCCGCCGGACGAGGGTTTCTTCGATGCGGTCATGCGTCGTCCTGTGGTGACTCCACGGAAACATCGGCTG
>JAUMAF010000219.1:0-1901 GCA_032117045.1 Pirellulales bacterium
CGGCACGGTGACCTCGGAATACGGCCGACGATTGAAGATGAAGCCTTCGGCGAACATCCCCGTGTTGGCCGGCGTGGCCGCCGTCGAGACGCCGCTGATTGCCACGCCGGCGGCCTCGAGCGCCTCCTGGAACGAGATCGACACGAGCGCGCCCTGCGACCAGCCGTTGAGGAACAGTTGGGAGCGGTACAGGCTCTTGCTCGCCAGGAGCCGATCGGAGGCGGCGAGCATGTCGAGGCAGGCCCGCTGTTCGCTGGCCTTGACCACGAAGCTGTCGTTCTCGACCGAGTTGCCGATGCCGACGTAGTCGGCCGCGATCACGGCGTAGCCCTGTCCGGCGAATGCGGCGACGTTCAGCCGCGTCTCGTAGCCGGTGGCGTAGAAGTCCTTCTCGCGGAAGCCGTACTTCACGACGGTGTCGGAGGTCTTGTCCCACGAAAAGGCCTGCGACGGGCCCGACTCCTTGAGCCAGAGCGTGCCGTGCTGGACGGAGACCATGGGGATCGCGCCCGCCGCCCCCTTCGGAATCGCGACCAGCCCGTAGGCGACCGTGGGGCGGTTGCCCTGCTCGGGGATCGTCGTGCGATAGGCCACGCGATAGACGTCGACGTCGTAGAGGGCCTGCCGGTATTCGGGGTTTTGGTAATCCCGCCAGTAGTTCTGGGGCATCGCCGGGTTGAAGGCGTCCCGTTCCGTCGTGAGCACCTCGTTGAGTTCGGCCTTGAGGACCGCGCTACTCCCCGTCCGTGCTGACCGGACGACCTCGTAGTGCGTGCCGATCACGACGACGCGGTTGCCGTCGTCAGCGCCGTTGTCGGTGTAGATCTCCCCGAAGTCACCGCCGATCGGGGTGACGGCGTTGCCGAGGCGGTCCCTGAGGTTCGCGCCCGCGGGCAGGAGAATCACTTCCCCGGGGAGGTCGTTCGTGCCGCGAAACGCAGGGCTCGCGAGCGAGGCCCCCCGTGGCACCGTCACCGCGAACGTGAGCGTCGAGGTTTTCGATCCGGCGACGTAGGCGAGTTGCCGGGGGTCGCCGCCGATCGTCACGGGCACCGTCGGCCTGCCGGTCACGGTCACGGGGCCGTCGAAGGTCACCTTCAGCGACACCTGGCGGCCCTGGGTGACGAAGTTGCCGTAGCCGGCCACCACCGGGCCGGTCGCATCGACGCGGATGCGGCTCGTGTTCACGGCCGGGATCACGTCGCTCGCCGGATTGCCCGCCCGGTCCTGGATTTGATTGGCGGCGAAGTCGAAGTCGCGGACGGCCGCGTCATTCACCCGGCCCAGGCTGATGCCGTCGGTGTCGACGTCGTTGGCCGTCACGTTCATGCGGAACGTGAGCGATCTGGTGCCGCTGCCCGACACGTACTGCGCCGACCGCATGGCATAGCCGACTTCGATGGGGAGAAACACGTCGCTCTGGTTGCCGACCACCTGCACCGGCTCGCTGAAGTTGACCTTGAACGTCAGCGGCTTCCCCGTGCCGTAGGTGCCGGCGGCCGGGAGGGCGACGGAGCGGACCACGGGCGCAATCGTGTCGGGCAGGCCCGGCATGACCGCCAGCGCCAGCCGCGGCTCGAGTGACTCGAGCTTCAGGGCACCCTCGCGAGTGCCGCTGCGACGCCGCCGGGCGGCCTCGCGGGAATGGCTGGGGCGTGAGTCGAACCGGCCGAAGAAAAGTGCCATGAGGGTAGGGTTCCTGGTTTCTGTTAGCCGACCACCACGCCGATCGGCACGCTCACGCTGCCGCCAAACCCGTCGCTGACGACGACGGTGAAGGTGTCAGTCTTGTCGGACGGAGTCGCCCCGGGAGCGGCCGCCGCCTGTCGGGCCGCCGCGGTGGGCGTGTAAGTGAAGAACATCCGCGTGGTGTCGACCACTTCCTCGACCGTCACGAACGT
>JAUMAF010000220.1:0-23708 GCA_032117045.1 Pirellulales bacterium
TTCGGCAGCGCTATGACGTGGGGCGGACCCTCGACGAGCAGCTCGCCGCGGCGGTGAAGGCGGAGAACTACGAGCTCGCCGCCAGGATTCGCGATCAGATTCGAACGGGCGACAAGGGTGACAAGGGTGACAAGGGCGACAAGGGCGACAAGGGCGAGACGGTCAACGCTGAGGGCGGGGCGGCCGAGGAATCCGCCGGCGGCGACCGCTGAGTCGGGATCGGCTCGTGCGACCACCGGGCCATCATGAAAGCCGACCGGCCGTGAGGCCGCAGACTGCACCATGTGAGGCAGGCGTCGCCTCAACCCCACGCCTCACGCCGTTGGGCTTGTACGAGCCCCCGCGGATTGCTGCTCGGCGTGCAATATTTGCAAACGTCGCGAGGCGTTCGGGGCTACCCAATCGATGCCGTCCGTCATCTCACCCACGAGCCACTTCACTCTGGGGGATCTGGATCGCCTGGCGGAGTAGTAACGCATGCTGCCCGAGAACATTTAGCTCTGGCACGCCGTATGCAGTGCCATGACCCAGCGACAGCGGACGCCTCCGCTGCCGACCCTGCCACGAGGAGCCACGCCATGAACGCCACGACCCTCAGCGACGCCGTCTCGCGCGAGTCCCGCACCTCGCTGCTTTCGATGCAGGTGGACGGTGAGACCTGCACGGTCCGCACGGCGACGGTGTGGCCCATCGCCGAGGTCCTCGCATTCGAGGATCTGATCGACGGCGTCACGACCGACTCCGTGGATGCCGACATGGATCCCGGCCTGATCGCCGACCTGCTCGACTCGCGGATGATCGCCCCGCCGCGGCCCCGCCATCGTCGGCAGAAGTCGGTGAGCTCACGGGCGACCTTCTACACGGGCAGCTGACACTGCCTCGTACAAGCCCAACGCCGTCAGGCGTGGGGTCGTACCAGCGACGGCGTGGTGGCAGCGCGGATTGCCCGCGGCCTCACGGCCGGTCGGCTTTCACCGGAGCCCGCGGCCCCGGCCGGTGGCGCCGCCCCTGCTACACTCCCGGGCCCCGAGGAGTCACGCATGAACGGCACCGAACCACTGCTCGATCTCGATGCCTGCCGGATCCGCCAGCGCCGGCTGCGGGATCTGATGGCAGCGCGGTCGCTCGACGCCGTCGTCGTCGTCGCCCCCGAGCACGTGCAGTATTTCACCGGCCACCGCTGGGATTTTCGCTTCGCGCCGCTGGCGGCCGTGCTGGCCACGGGCGACGTGCTGCTCGTGAGCCCCGACAAGCACGTCGAGCGGGCGGCGGCCGACGAGGTGCGGACCTACGAGGCCAAGTGGCAGTCCACGCTCCGCAATGATCAGCGGGAGGCGTCTGCCGCCGTGTTTGGCGACTGGCTCGCCGCCCGGGGCATGCCCCGCCGCGTGGGCGTGGAGTTTTCCTCCTGCCCGCCGCACGTCACCCGCTGGCTGGGCGATGCCATCCTCGAGGATGTCGAGCCCGACCTGCTTCGCTTTCGGCGCCGGAAGGATGCCGACGAGCTCGCCGTGTTGCGCCGGGCAATCGACGCGGCCGGCGCGATGTATGCCCGGGCCCGCGAGATCATCGCGCCGGGCGTGAGCGAACTCACCGTATTTTCCGAACTGCAGGCGGCGGCAGTCGCCTCGTGCGGCGAAATGCTCACTGGCACCGGCAACGACTACGCCTGCGGCGTCCGCGGCGGCCCCCCCAGAAACCGTCCTTGCGAAGCGGGCGATCTCTCCATTCTCGATCTCGGCCCCGCCTACCGCGGCTACTTCGCCGATACATCGCGGGCGATCGCCGTGGATGGCCGTCCCACCGATGGGCAGCTCACCGCCTGGAAGCACGTCACCGGAGCCCTCGAACTGGTCGAACGGATCGCGAAGCCGGGCGTCCGCTGCCGCGACATCTACGAAGAAGTCCGGCAATGGCTGGCGACCGCGGCCGTGGGCTCCTGGTCGAGTCACCTCGGTCACGGCATTGGTCTGGCCGTTCACGAGGCCCCGCATCTCAACCCGCGCTGGGACGACGTCCTCGAGGAAGGGGAGGTGATCGCCGTCGAGCCGGCCCTCTACGATCCCAGCCTGCGGTGCGGCATGCGGCTCGAAAACGACTATCTCGTCACGGCCGCGGGCCTGGTGAATCTCAGCCCCTTCCCACTCGGCCTCACGGACTGACACGACCTCTCCTCGACCCTCGCGCTCGGCTGCTTCGCACGTGAAAGCCGACCAGCCGTAAGGCCGCGGGAGAATCGCCGCTGGCCTCGTCAGCTCTCGGCCGGAGCGTGTGGCTCCACGACGGCCACGGTCTGGCGGGCGATCTCACGGGCAGCGACGGCGTCGTCCTGCGTGTAGAAGCCGGTGGGTGTGAGATCTTCCGCGCCGTAGAAGGCCAGTTCACGGTCGCGGCGCAGCATGCGTGAGCCTGCGGCCAACGTTTCGACATGCTTCTGAACCGCTGAGGGAAGCCTCGCCTTTTCCGCTGTCAGGACCTCCGAGACGTCGTGGATCCGGGGCGGCTCGACGCCAGCGACACGCAACAGCCCCTTGAGCGCCAGTTCGACCACCTCCTGCGACTCTCGTACGACGTCGGCCCAACTGCGGGCGGCAAAGAGAGCGTCCACTGCCGCCAGCCGTGCTCTCGCCCTGCGGATGTAGTCGGCCCCCAGTTCAGGATTGCGCATCGGGAGCCTCGTGAATCCAGTAGGGCTGCCCCTGCGACATCCGCCGCACGAGGCCGCCGGAGGCGATGCGCTCCCTGATTCCGATGAGCCGCTGCGAGACTGCGAAATCCCTGTCGTAAAGGACGATCCCACACACCGCGGCCTCGGCCCAACTGCCAGACACCCGGTCGGCCGGCGCCGGTAGATGGACGAAATGGAGATCGATCTCCCGTCCGTTCCAGGTCGGCAGCGATCCTTCCCACTCGCGGTAGAGCGACCGCGTAATCGGCTTGCCGGCGGCAAGCACCACGAGCAGATCGACATCGGATCCGACGGCCAACTCGCCTCGCGCAAACGAACCGTAGATGATGATCCCCACGAGATCGCAACCCAACCGGGATCGGATGGTCAGGACGACGCCCGGCGCCGCATCAAGAAGCCCGTCTGCCCCTGGTGCGGCCAGTGTGCGGCCGCACCAGTCGTTGAGCGACATCGCCGCAGCCCGGGCCTCGTCGCGCAGGAGTTCATGCAGGCGGGGATCGAGCCGAAGCACAAACTTTCCAGAGGCTTCCGATCGGCCTGCCGCACCACGGCTCCCGCGCATAGTGACGACGTCTTCTCTGATACTGCTTTCCATGAACTCATGATATCACGCCGCCGCGGTAGAAGACCAGTTCGCGGTCGCAACGCAGCATGACTGCGCGTGTGGCCAGCACGCTGCATGCGAGTAAACCGCAGCGAGAGCCCCCGTCAATTCGTCAGTCCGCCCCTAGGCTGGCATCCAAAAGACCCGTGATCACGGCAGCGGCACGAACGCCGGCGGCCCATCGTTCACGAGCCGCTCGTTGCGAAGCAGCCGGCCAATCTCCCCGGTCAGCCGCAGATAGTGGTCGCTCGGCAGGTTCTCCATGCCGACGAACCGGTCCGCGAGCTTCCGTGTCGGCGGATCGATGCATTTAAAGATGGCGGTCGCCTCGTCGACCTCGTCGAACATGGCCACGTAGAGGGCATCGGCGCCGGCCCGACGGGCTTCGACCGCCTGCGTCCACAGGAAGCGGCCGCCACGCCGGGGAATCTGATCGAGCTTGCCTCCCTTGAGGTTGTGCCAACTGAAGCCGGGAAAGACCACCGGGAGATACCGGACATTCCGCTCACGACACCACTCGATGTCGGCCCTCCAATCCCGCTCCGCATGCAGCTCCGCCTCGCTCGGCGTGTCATACCTCCCCACTGTCCATGGACAGACGACGTCGCACATGGCGATGATGTCGTGAAGCGCCGGATCGGGAACGCTGTCCCGATCCAATGTTCTCCAACCCGTCGGCACTCCGCAGAGCACGGCACAACCGTCCGCCTTCAACGCTGTCACCAGCTGTCGGCAGTCGTCGAGGGTGTAGTCACGATCCTTGCCGAAGCCGATGCCCCATACCGCCACGAGCGGTCGGCCGTCGAGCTGGAGGGCGGCCGCATCGTCACCAATCCTCATGAGGCCACGGAGGTGCTGCCAGTCCTCGAAAACAGCCCCAAGGCTGCCTGCCTTCATGCCGGTCAGGTCATACATGACGGCATACACTCGCCCATGCTCGATCGCTCCGTCGCGACACGAGCCGAGCACCTTCGTGGAATGGGCGAGAAGCTGCGGATTCCGCAGATTGAGGCCGAATCGCTGCACGAAAACGCCGTCGATCCCGTAGTTCCGCATCCAGAAAAAGTGCCGCAACACCGTGGGCCGCACGTGGGAACTGAACAACTCGACTGGCCGGCCATCAGCACCGACAAGGTCACTGGCGAAACGCTCGTCACGATCAAGTTCGCTGACGTCGGGCAGCATGTCGATCGCCGGCTTCGTTCCAGCGGGCAGCGCTCGGTCGCGTTTCCGCCAGTGGTGCCACTGCAGGTCGGCGCCGTCTCCCTCGGCGGTGAACCACCCCTGGTAGCCGCACAGCACGCGGCCCGCCAGCCCTTCGCGGTTGATCTTCGTCTCCGGCACAACCTGCGTCGGCCGCATCCATGTGGCCCGCACCTGGCCAAGCTCGATGGTTTCGTCGGTGAGCGGATGCCGCCCGCACGCCGCAATCGCCACCAGGAGCGGAAAGACCACGGCCCCGCAGCGGAGTCCTAGGGATTCCGCATGGCGTGGTTTCGGCACGAGTCCCCCGCTGGTGGCGGTTTCTGAGGGTGGATCATCCGCATGACGGCCGCAACGCCGACGGCCAACGAGAAGGCGTGAGCCGTCGAAGGCTCTGGTACGGCCAGCGCGTTTCCGCCCTCCCCCGCCCCGGCATAGGATCCCGTGCCATAGAGTTCGGAGGTGAGCACCTTGGCGACGTCGAGGGTATCGACCACACCGTCGTAGTTGAAGTCGCCGTCATTCCACGACGCCGGAAGACCCGTATTGAATTTTCCACCGGCGAGGACGTTGGCGACATCGACGACGTCGATGGTCCAGTCGAGGTTGGTGTCTCCCATGGCAGCACAGGCGACCGTCACCGATCCATCGCCGTTCTCGAGCCAGCCGACGGTGCGCGAGCCGCCGCTGGCGGCGGCCACGCTCGACGTGATCCCGCTCGTGCCGTTCCACGAGCCGTCGCCTCTACCGGCGCGGAGTGCCGCGAGCATGTCGTCCTTGTTCAATCCCTCGGACACCGTCATCGCTCCGTCGCCGATGTCGGTCAAGCCGCCAGCGAGCGCTGCTAATCCCCCGACGACAGTCCTCATTTCGGGAGCAATCGTCACGGTGCCGCCGACGAGGGGCACGATGCGGCTGGAACCGAGTGCCGCGGCGCTCGCGATCTCGAGTCTGCCCGCCTGCACGGTAAACGACCCGCTGAGCGTGCTTCCCCGATCGACCACGAGTGTGCCCGTGCCTGTCTTCAGGAGCGGCGTGGTGCCGGAGAGAATCGGGTGCCCCGCCTGACCCTGTGTCTGCATGCCGCTGCTCACGTTGATCCTGATCACCGATCGATCGACCGTGAGCTGATACACCAGCCCGGGCTGGCCAAAGTAAAATGGCCTCGGATCCGTCGCGCTCGTGGGGGCATCCATCGACGAGATGTCCCAGCCGGCCGTTGCGGTGCCGAGGTCGCGGTCGGGATTGAGCCGGACCTGCAGAAAACTCCCGCCGGCGTAATCGGGATGCGCGTCGTAGAAGGTGCGAAGGTAGCCTGCCAGCAACCCCGCCGCGGTGTCGTCGGAGAAGGTGCGGGAGAGATGGTTTCCCATCTTGATGACGTTGTCCTGCAGTTTGATATTGTCAGACCGATCGGCGAGCGAGAGCTCGATGTTGGCCTCGAGGTGCTCGGCCAGTCGCGTGCTGCCGGTGGTGATCCCGATCGCCCAGAGATCGGCATTCACGAGGCTGACGTTGCCGGTCTGGCGGACGATGTTGAAACTCACGAAGGCACGCTCCAGAACTGCCGGATCCCCCAGGGGAGGCAGTTCGTAGGCAAGCACAGCAGATCGACCCGAAGCGGCACCGGCGGAATTCGTGCCGGATCCCACACGGCTGGTGTCGGGGTCGTTCTGGACCGTCCCGCCCTCGAGCGCGGTGAAGTCGAGCTTGTCGCCGATGACGATCTGGCGGGTGAAGGGATTCACCCCGTCGGCCTCTCTACGGAGATCGTTGAGCCGGACCTGCATGTCGTCGAGCACCTGCTGCGTGTCGCCCGGCAGCGCCGTGGCCGGCCCGGGCAGCAGGAGGTTGTTCATCTGATACGGGTCGCCGACGATGTCGTAGAGTTCGTCGTACTGGGCTCCCAACTCCGGATGGGTGACGTAGAGGTGCGTCTGAGTCCGCACCGCATCCCAGCGTGGCACGTCGGGATACTTATCCTCCTTGTAGTACTCCGCGTAGATGGCGTCGCGGCTGAAGCCGCCAGCGCCAGTGGGGGCGTTTTTGAGAACACCGTTGAGCGGCTTCCCCTGCATGGTCGGCGGGACGGCGATTCCGGCGGCGGTGAGAATCGTGGGGGCCAGATCGACGGCGGCCACCAAGGCGTCTGACGTCTGGCCGGGGGTGACGCCCGGCCCGCGCATCAGGAGAGGCACCCGGATCGACTCCTCGTAGGCGAGTCGCTTGTCGCCGCGTCCATGCTCGCCCCAGAAGAAGCCATTGTCGCTGGTAAAGATCACGAGTGTATTTTTATCCAGGCCTTTCGCCTCCAGCGTGTCGAGCACGCGGCCGATGTTGGCGTCGATGTCGCGCATCATCTCCATCTGGCCGATCTGGTCGGTGTTGCCCCGCGTGTTGTTCAGCACCAGTCCATTAAAGCCGGGCCGGCTGAACACCGGCTTCTCCTCGTTGATGTTGAACCCGCCGTATGTCGGCGAGGCGTTCGGCGGCCGATCGAGCGTCTGGCTGGCATACCGGCCACCAGATGCCGTGTACTGGGGGCCGACAGGGGCATGCACCGCCTTGAACGACAGCGTCAGGGCGAAGGGTTCGGATCGCGTCCCTCCTGCCCCATAGTCCTTGAGAAAGTCCAAGGCGTAATCGGTGAGGATGGTGGTGGTGTAGCCGGTGCCACTCACCGTGCTGACGGCGGCGGCGTCTTTTTTGACCCGGAGTGTCGGATTGTTGTGAACGCCCTGCCCCTGGAAGGCGGCCCAGTAGTCAAAATCGGCCCGCGGCTCGAAGTACGAATCCATGTGCCACTTGCCAACCAGTCCGGTGCGATAGCCGGCGGTCCGCAGCGTTCGCTGATAGATCGGGAGCCGATCGTCGGGCACCGCGTTGAGCCGATCGTTGCCGTAATACCCATGGGTCGCGGCGTATTGGCCGGTCATCAACGAGGCCCGTGAAGGCGAGCACAGCGGGCAGTTGACGAACGAGTTGCGGAAGTTGACTCCCTGGCCGGCAACACGCTGGTCGAGGTTGGGAGTCTCGACGAACGGGTGCCCGGTCACGCCCAGTCCGTCATGCCGCAGGTCATCGACGTAGAGCAGGAGAATGTTCGGACGCGCAGGCTCCTCCGCGGCTACCACCCCGCAAAAAACGCAGACTGCAGCCACGAGGGCCGTCCACGCCGCGAGACGGGCCGTCACTAGCGAATCACGATCCTGGCGAAACCACGGCGCAATGCGGGCCATCACGTACGGTTTTCCTCCCCACCGAACGATGCGAAAGCGGCGTCCATCGAGGAGAGGTAGCTTCCCTGATTGAACAGCCCCGAACTGAGAAAGTTGGAGATGTCGAGCAGGTCCACGTTTCCGTCGTAGTTGAAATCTCCCTTCAACCAGCCCACGTCGGAAGAACTCGAGGGCTCCCCATGAACGACCAGATTCGCGATGTCGATCACGTCGACGATGCCGTCGAGGTTCGTATCGCCCGGGGCGGCATAGGCGACGGTCGCCCGCCCCTGGTTAAAAACGTAGCCGACCGCCCGACTTCCCGCCGAGGCCGCCCGTGAGACAAATCCCCGGCTTCCGTTCCAGTCGCCACCGTTGCGGCCGTCCACCACCATCTGCCGAATAATCGACTCCGTGAGCCCCGCCGCCACCGTGAGACGCCCTGCCCCGATGTCGATCCGGCCGGCGGGATCCAGCACCAGCCTCGGCACCATCAGCTCGCCCACGCCGACATCCAGCGTCAATCGACCACCGGCTCGAATCTCCAAGGGGCCACTGCCGAGAGCGGCGAGGTTGCGCACCACCACCTCCCCCTGCTCGACCACCATGCCGCCGGCATGGGAGTTGGCCCCCGACAGGATCAGCGTTCCAGACCCGCGCTTGATGACCACGCCGACGCCCGACAGGCCACCCGTCTCAACCACGGTCTGCCCGGTCGGCACCGACGCGACGTAATCGGTCGTCGGGATCTGACTCACCATCACGTCCGTGAACTCCACGCGGTTGAGCCGCGCGGCGGCGTCGCTGGTGCTGGACAGGCCGGCCAAGACGGTGATCCCCATGGAAATCGTGATGCTGCCCACCTCCGTCCACGTGACTCCGTCGGCCGACCATGAGCCAGTGAACTGGTTCCCTGCCCGTGTTACCTTCACCCAGGCGGGGGCCGTCTGACTCGTCGGCCCGGCGACGACCACGCCCGAACCGCCGACGTTCTGCCGATACTGCCAGGCGATGCCGTTTGTGGCCGACACGACCATCACCGCCTGCCGGGCGTTGGGATCGAGCGACTCGCGGATCACGACCCCGCCCTTGGCCCAACCGCCCGTGTTCTCCAGCGACGACACCTTGGCCACGATGCTGCCGTCGCCGACCAAGGGCTGGGAGGTGAAGCGAAACGAGTCTGCGGCACCACCGATGGCGGTTCCGCTGGACACTGAAATGAACTTGGGCGACTGGAAGCCGGTCGCCC
Source organism: Pirellulales bacterium (assembly GCA_032117045.1). Classification (GTDB taxonomy): domain Bacteria; phylum Planctomycetota; class Planctomycetia; order Pirellulales; family UBA1268; genus QWPN01. The sequence continues at coordinate 8,964 of JAUMAF010000220.1, forward strand.
CCTCGCCGAGCACGCTGCCGACGTCTGCCGCCACCCACGGTTTGGGAAGCGCCACGGCGGCAGGCGCTGCGGTGAAGATCGTCGGTGAAGGATTCGCCGCGGTCGTGCCGTTGAGGGCCACCACGCGGTAGTAGTATTTGCCAAGCACGGCAACTGACGCATCGGAATAGGCGGTCGTGCCCGCTGCGACCGTGGCGAGCGTCGTGAACGAAGTGCCGTTGGTCGACCGCTCGATCCGGTAGCCGGTCGCCGTGGTGACGGCCGTCCACTCCAGCCCGATGGCCGTCGAAGCCTTCGATGTGAAGGCGAGGTTGGTCACGGCCTGGAATCCGCCCGTGCTCCCCGTGATCACCACCGGGTTTCCATCGCCCGAACCGCTCATCGGCGAGATCCGAAACCAATACTGCGTGCCCCCCGTAAGCCCGGAAGCCGTGTAACTCGGCACGTTGGCCGCGACGGTGGCGATCTGCGTGAAGGTGACGTTGTCGGTCGACCGCTCGATGCGATAGCCGGTCTCGCCGCTGGTTTCGATCCAGTTGAGCACGAGCTGGGAGTTCGACAGCGACGTGACCGCCGCCTTGGTCACCGGGCTCGGCCGGTTGACGGCGTTCACGATCGCGGAGGGAATGGAACGACCCGCCGCATCGCTGGCCCGCACCCGGTAGAAATACCGCATCGCGCCGGCGAGCCCGGTGTGCGTCCAGGAGATCGCGGAGGACGCAGCCGTAAACACGCTCGTGAAATCAACCCCGTTCTCCGCGCTCTCGATCACGTACCCAGTCGCCCCGGAGACCGGTTGCCACGACACCACGAAGGACGCGCCGCCCCCCTGCCTGACCGCGACACCCGCGGGGGCTGCGAGCGAGTTGACCGTCTCCGGTGCATTGATCGTGCCCGTGAGCGACACATTCGTAAACGCCGCCTCGTTGATCAAATTGGCGGCGTTCGCGGAACTCAGGAGTCCGATGGAGACCGTCGACGTCATCGACACGGTGACCGAGCCGACCGTGGTCCACGACGCGCCGTCGGCGGAGCGGGATGCGGTGATCACGTTTCCGACGCGGACGAGCCTGACCCACGTGGCCGTGAAGGCCCCAGCGGTGCCGTTGACGGTTGCTGACGAGCCGCCGGTGGTGGCCCGCGAGATCAACTGCGGCCCCTGCGCGGCGGTGGTCACCATCGCCACGTGCTTCGAGTTGGCGGCGAGCGATTCCCGGATCTCCACGCCCGCCTTCGCCCAGCCGTTGGTGTTTTGATTGCCGGTGACCCGGGCCACGATCGAGCCGTCGCCCGTCAGCCTCTGCCAGGCAAAGCGGAACGAGTCGGCCGTGCCGCCGACGGCGGTCCCGCCCCCCGCCACGGTGAAGGTGCCCCCGCCGAAGCCCGCGTCGCCGGGGGTGCTGGTGGCCCCGACGTCGGCCGACGCCCAGCCCGCGGGCAGGTCGTTGACCGACAGGTCATACATGCCGAGGTCGCCGTAGTTGCCGTGGCTCGACACCGACACGTACCACGTGCCGCTGCCGACGGGGAGCACGATCTGCTGGTCATTGGTGTCGCCGTCGCTCGCCACGACCAGCGTGCCCGCGGCGTCAAACACCTCCACCTTCGCATCGAGCCCTGAGGGCTTGGTGGGCACGACGGAGATGACGGCCCCGCCCCCGCCCGTGGTAAACGAGAAGGTGTCGACGTCGGTCATCCGTTCGATGATCCCCGCGGCCGACCGCAGCCCGTTGGTGGCCGTCAGTGCCGAGGCGGTGGCGATCGTGCCGCCGAAGTCATCAGCGCGGAAGCCGTCCCCACCCGCCGGCTGATACTTCTTGATCACGCCGGCGATCACGGCCACATCGTCCTGCAGCGCACTTGCCGAGTTGCTCGGGTGGCCGATGAACCACTTGTGGACGTCCTGGCGGTAGTCCACGCCCATGATCGAGCCGTGCAGCGAGTCGTAGCCGTTGGAATACTCGCTGGTCTTATTGCCGAGAAGGTCATACTCCGACTGGTGCCACAGCCCGAAGTTGTGGCCCAGTTCATGGGCGATCCCCGACACCCGCGACTCCGCGACGGAACTGCTGACCCAGGATTCGGGCTTCGAGTTGGGAAACACGCCCACGTAACTGCTGCCGCCGGAGACGTCGTTGCTGATCACGATCCAGGCATACGGCACGGTCGGCTTCACCGTCGTCACGTTGACGTCGAACATCGCGAAGTAGGCCGAGGTCTGCCGATGGGTCTCGGTGATGGACGCCGCCTCGGCGGAGTTGAACGTGGCGGGGTCGCCATCGATGTCGTAGGCGCCGAGCGTGGTCCCATTGCCGTCGAAATCGAGATAGATCGCCGTCGGGGCCCTCGGCAGACTGTGGAGATCGGGCAGGCCATTGGCTGCGGCGGCGGTGGCTGTGGTCGTGCCGTCGAGCGTGGAAAGCCTGCCGGTCGAGGCGGCGAGCAGCACGTCGAACGACTGACCGACGTCCCAGGTCTGCCCACTTGCCGAGAGCGACTGCAACCCGCCGCCGGAGGGCGAAAGGTCGGGCTCGACCAGCCCGCCAAAGACATGCCCCGCACAGAGGGCGAGCCGCGGCTCGAGCGGCTCCGCCCGCAGCGACTGATGGCGTCGCCGCAACCGACGATTCCGCCTGAGGTTCGCGTCGATGATGCGTGCGGGGTTGTTCATGGCGACGTTTGCTACCCGATAGCCTGCCGCCTTCGTACGCTGCTTCAACGCTGTTCGTTCAGTCGGCACCCGTCAACAATGTCGCGATTCTTTTTCCTCGTCAGCCGAGCCCGCAGCATTGCGAGGGCGCCGATTCCAACCATTGCCGACACAGCCGCAGCCGGCTCCGGCACCACGATCAGATTCACCTCGTTGGGCGTGGAGGTATCGACTGCCAACGTCAGGCCAGATGAAAGCGTGGGGGTGCTTCCGAGCACGAGACCATTATTGGTGAGCGTGCCCGAGTAGGTGAACAGCCGCCAAGAGTTGCCTTGCGTCGCCGAGAGGAAACTGCCGACGCCGATCTCGCTGACATTCAGCGTTCCATCGAGCGAGAGATTGCCGGCGACCGCCGCCAGGTCGTTGATGCCGCTGCCCACGGTCGTGTTCGTTCCGGTCAGACCGAAGCTCAGGATCGATCCGGAATCGAGCGCCAGATCGTTCACGAAAGAGAGCGTGCCGGCCGAGCCGGAGACCCCCGGAGCAATCGTACCCAGCGACGACACGTTGCCGAGCACCGTTCCGGAGCCCATCAGCCACTGGGCGGCCGCCAGCGAAAGGCCCGCGTTGGTGTCAAACACCGCTCCACTGGCCACGCTGATCGTGCCGCTGTTGGCGATCGAGCCAGCGGCTCCGAGCCGCAGCGTGCCGGTGCTGATCGTGGTGTTGCCGGTGTAGGTGTTAGCGGTACCGAGAACCAGAATTCCGGACGAACCGGTGCCGGTTTTGATGATTCCCCCCGCGCCCGAAAGAACACCCGAGAGCGTCACATCGCCGACGGCGTTAGCGCCCCCTTGCTGCGTGCTGACGGTGAGGTTTCCAGTGAGAGTTCCACCCGACAAGATCGTCAGGGCGGATGTAGCTTGATCGTCGTTATTGAGGAGGACCGAACCAGACGTGGGGAGCGTAACGTTGGTGTATGTCTGAGCCCCACCGGTTGATCGGGCAGTCAACCCCGCGCCATTGTCGAGCGTGACGGCGTTGGTCACCGATCCGGTCGTCATGCTCTGGCTCGTGAGCTTGACGCCGCTACGCACCCTCACACTGCCGGTGCCGAGGGCATTGGTGCCCTCGAAGAAGGCCCTGATGCCGCTATTCGCAGCGAAATCCCAGTTGACGTTCGTTGCAGTTCCCGACGTGTTTTGCAGGATCACGGCGCTGGAGCCGGTCACGGTGGCGGTATTGCCCGACCCGGTGAGCCGCGAGGCGATAGTCAGGGCACCGCCGTTGGCGCTGATCGTACCGCCGCCAGATCCGATCGTGATGCCGCGGGTCGCATTCACGGTGAAGCTCGCACTTGACCGCAGCGTGGCTCCGTTTGAGATCGTGATCCGGTCGGCCGCGAACGTGCCTACGGCACCCAGATTTCGGTCTGTGCTGGCCTGCAGAGTTCCCGAAGTAATCGCAAGAGGGACCGTAAAATTATTGGTGCCAGCCAGCACCAACGTTCCCACACCGTCTTTGATGATGGAGGGCGTCGTGCCGCTGGCAGCGAGCGTAGACGAAATCGTCACTGTGGCTCCAGTGCCGAGGGCGTTGACGGTGATCGTCGCACTATTCGCGCCGTTATTCATCGTCATAGGGGCAGTACCGCTCACGATCCAACTCGCTGCCGATGACGTGTCGGAGTCGCCGAAGATGAAACTTCCAATGGACCGAGCGGTGTCGAGCGTGACGGTGCGGGTGGCCGTGATGTCGTTGGCAAATGTGGCTGTGCCGCTCACGCCGCCCGCGACTGAGCCGTTTAGCCAGTTGGACGTGCCGCTCCAGAGGCCGTCGGCATCGACGTTCCAGCTTCCGCGGGTCTGCCCCAATGCCGGCCCGGCGACCAGAGCGGAAAACAGTGCCCCAGCCAGCGTCGCGGCGAGATGCCTACGAAGACGAAACTGCGGAACGACGGCAGCAATCATGATTTCCCCCTCGCACAGCCGATAAGCCGAGTTCATCAAAGATTTCCCAGGGGTCATAAAAGTCCCCTCCAACCCTTATTTCCGCCCGAGGCCGAAAAAGTGCCACGGGAGTTTTCTCGAGGCGGAGCAATGGGGGCGGATGGCCTGAAATGAGCCCATTTTTTGCTGATTTCCGCGTGAAAGCCGACCGGCCGTGAGGCCGCGGGCGAACCGCGTGGATTCCAGTGCCAGGCCCAGAAGCCACCCCTCGCCTTACGGCGTTGGGCTTGGACAGGCTGACGTGATCGGGATCAGTCTGCATCCTGATTGAGCGGCTCGTCGACCACGAACGGCGCTGGGAAATCCGCGGCCCGGTCACCCCCCCGCGAGCGGAGACGCTTGTCGTTGATGCCGCCCTTGGGTTGGTTGAGCGGAATCTCCATGCCGCCGAGGTCGCCCATCAGCCGATAGAGATCGCCCTCCATCTTCCGGGCTTTCTTCGCGTGGGCCGGGTCGTAGAGCAGGTTGGTCGCCTCCTTCGGGTCGGCTTCCAAGTCATAGAGTTCGTCCGCGTCCCAGAGGCCGTAGTAGGTGATGTATTTGTGGGTGGGCGTGCGGAGGGCGAACATGGTGGGAGTCTGCGGAAAGTTTTTCTCCCAGTAGTAGACGTAGAGGAAGTGCTCGCGCCACGGGATGCTCTCCCCGCGGGCGAGCGGCAGAAAGCTCGTGCCGTCGATGTGCGGGGGTGTCTTCAGCCCCATGGCCTCCATCACGGTGGGAGCGACGTCGATGTTGGCCACCATCTGGTCGAGCACCGTGCCCCCCTTGATCAGGGCCGGGCATTGCACGAGCATCGGCACCCGCATCGAGGCCTCGTAGGCCACCCGTTTGTCGATCAACCCATGCTCGCCGAACATGAAGCCGTTGTCGCCCATGTAGATCACGAGGGTCTCGTCGAGAATGCCCATGGCGTCGAGCTGCCGGAGCACGCGACCGACGCTGTCGTCGACCGAACGGAGCGTCTCGCAGTAGCGCTTGTAGTAGCGTTCGATGTCGAGGTCGCTGTGGTAGGGAAACTCGACGCCGTGCCATGAGTTGCGCTGATCCCGCAGCCACCGCGGCGTGAGCCGGCCTGCGGCCGCGAGGCTCTCCGTCTCGGGGCGGGTGAAGGGCATGTCCTTGCATGTCCCTTCGTAGCGGTCCTCCGGCGTGAAGTTGGCATGCACCGCCTTGTGCGACAGGTAGAGAAAAAACGGCTTCTCAGCGGGCTTCTGCTCTTTCAGCCAATCGATCGCGTAGTCGGTGAGTTCGGTCGTGATGTAGCCCGCCTGCTTCACCCGCTTGCCATCGACGTTGAGCGTGGAGTCGGGCGTGGGCGGCAGGTAGTGCCCCTGCCCGGCAAAGCTCACCCAGCGGTCCCAGCCCGGCTGTGGAGCGTCGCTCTCCCCGCCCATGTGCCACTTCCCGATGAAGGCCGTCGCATAGCCGGCCTTCTGCAGATACTGCGGGAAATACACCGTGCCAGGAGGGATCGGCCGATTGTTGTCGATCACTCGGTGCCGGAAGGTGTAGAGGCCGGTCAGGATCGAGGCGCGGCTTGGAGAGCAGAGGGAGGTGGTGACGAGCGCGTTTTTGACATGCGCACCGTTCGCCGCCATCGAGTCCATGGCCGGCGTCTTCGCGAACGGGTGGCCGAGGAAACCCATCGCGTCATAGCGATGGTCGTCGGACAGGATGAAGACGACGTTCCGCGGCGTCGCGCCCAGAATGCGTTCCGGAACGATCTCCGTGGGCACCGGGACGGCCGCACGAAGCATGCCTGAGCCGAGCATCAGGACGCCACAGAGAAGGTATCGCATGGCGTTCATTGAAGTCCACCGAGTCTGTCCGTGGCTCGGCGACGGTGCAGCGCCACAGTGAATCGCTTTTGCCCTGGATGGCGGAGCGAACGATTGGCATGCGAGGCACCCAGTCACGGCAGGGAGACCGACTCGCCCTGGCTGATGCTGCTCGCCGCCTTCCAGACCGTGAGATCCACTGCGTCTTCGATGAATCGCACGGATCCGTCGCAGAACGCAGTGGTCACGCCCCCCGCGTGCCTGCTGCGGGCGACCAGGCTGCAGGGTGCGTCCGTCGTCGTAGGCGTGCACGGCAGGCCGATCTCCGGGCGATTCACACAGTACGAAACGTCGGCCGACGAGGCGTTGGGGCCGAACTTGGTCACGACCTGGTAGGTACCCCCGTTCGGGTTCCAAGTGCGTGCCCGACGATCGACGGTCTGCCCCGCCTCGGAGGGCGCCTGGATCATCTCCATGAGCATGAGCGTCTTGCTCGTGCCGTCGGTGATCTCGGAAAACTTGGCACCGTAGTTCACCGAAAATGGCGCCTTCGCCTGCGCCAGCGCAGTCGGGAACGGCTGCCCGAAGGTGTTCTGCCCCCAGTTGATGCCGTAACTCCCTTTTCGGTCGCCTTCAACGCCTTGGGCGGAATCCATGGTTCGCGATACGTCGCTTGGACACTGATACGCCGGAATCAACTGGCCGACCACGACGACCTGCACATCCCAGGCCTTCTTGAAGTCGTAGAGGTCGGCGCGACCCCGCTCCTCGATGAATGGGAGCAGAAAGGCGACGGTGGGCGACCTGACCAAACTGCCCGCCGAATTGGTGAACTGCTTACTGCCCGGCGGAAGGCTCCGCTTCGCCGTGAGGTAGTTGTGCATCGCCAACCCGAGTTGCTTCTGGTTGTTGCTGCAGGCGCTCCGTCGCGACGCCTCGCGGGCCGACTGCACCGCCGGTAGCAAGAGGCCGATCAGCGTGGCGATGATCGCGATCACCACGAGCAGTTCAACGAGCGTAAACGCACGCGGACGCCGCACAAGCGTGATCATGCCGAGGCCTCTCGCGGTCGCATACGATCTCAACGTTCGCCCACCAGTCAAAACCACCGGGCCGGAAACGGGCATCCCGAGGAGACGGACTCCCCCACTACTGTCATTCCCGTCTCCGGCAAAAAAGTGCCACCCGGCCCTTGGGAGGGCCCCCAGAGGCCTCGTTTTTGGCGTGTACGCAGTTGGCGAAACCGTGAATGACGGCCCTTACGGAAGAACTGCCGTCTCACCCAGGTTGATACTGCTCGCGGCCTGCCAGGCTGCGAGATCGACGTCTTCGGTCACGAATCGCACCGAGCCATCGCAGAAGGCAACCGTCACGCCGCCGACATGCCTGCTGCGGGACACCAACGTATACGTAGCCTCCACCGGGCTGACGTTCGTGCAGGGCAGTCCGATCTCGGGCCGATTCGCGCACGTCGAAACATCGTTTGCCTTTGAGTTTGGCGTCTCTTTTGTGAAGACCTGATAGGTGCCCCCGCTCGGATTCCAAATCCTCGCTCGCCGATCGACAGCCTGGCCCGCGTCGGACGGTGCCTGGATCATCTCCATGAGCATGAGCGTCTTGCTCGTGCCATCGGTGATCTCGGAAAACTTGGCACCGTATTGTCCCGCGAACGGGGCCTTTCCCCTCGCCACGAGAAATGGCGTCGAGGTGATATTCTGCCCCCAGTTCAGTCCGTAGCTCCCCTTGCGTTCACCGCCCGTCCCCAGGGCCACTTGCATCACCTGGGACGTGTCGCTCGGACACTGATAGGCCGGGATCACCTGCCCGACGACGGCGAGCTGCTTGTCCCAGTTCAGTTTAAAGTCATACAGGTCCGCACGGCCTCGCTCTTCGATGAAGGGAAGGATGAATGCCACGGTAGGCGAGAACTGTGTCCCGCTCGTCACCGTGACAAAAGACTTCCTCCCGGGCGGAAGCCTTCCTTTGGCCGTGTAGTAGCTGTGCATCGCCAAGCTCAACTGCTTGAGATTGTTGCTGCACGAACTCCGTCGAGCGGCTTCACGGGCCGATTGCACCGCGGGGAGGAGCAGGCCGATCAACGTGGCGATGATCGCGATCACCACCAGCAGTTCAACGAGGGTGAAGGCCCGCGAGCGCCGCACAAGCGTGATCATGCCGAGGCCTCTTGCAGTCGCATACGATCTCAACGGTCGGTCTCCGGCAAAAAGTGCCACCCCGCCCTGGGGAGGGCCCCCAGAGGCCTCATTTTTGGCGTGTACGCAGTTGGCGGCCCCGAAGAGCCGAGCCCGGCTGGACGTGGCATAAGGGCCTACAGGCCCTCGACGTGGCAGGGAGATCTCCATCGACGCCACCGACGCACCACCAGCCACCCACCGAAGACCGCAGCCAGCGAGACTGCCGACGGCTCCGGCACGGCGCTCACCTGCGCGACGACGCCCGCCGGCGGATTGTAGGGCCCCTGATCGTAGAGGACGGTCGTGATGAAGTTGGCGGCATCGAGCACGTCGACCACGCCATCGTAGTTGAAATCCCCCTCGAACCAGGTCGCCGGAGCACCGGTATTGAACTTGCCACTTGCGAGGACGTTGGCGGCGTCGAGCACGTCCACCTGCCAATCGAGGTTGGTGTCGCCCGGCGCCGCGAAGGCGAACGACAGCGAGCCGGCACCGTTGTCGAGCCAGCCGACCGCGCGGGGAACGCCCAGGGCGGTATCGGCTGCTGCGGTGCTGGACGTGATCCCGCGAGTGCCGGTCCACGATCCATCACCCCGGCCGGCGAGGATCTGCGAGACGAGGTCCGTGGCCGACAGCCCGCTTGCGACAGTCATGTATCCGCTGGTCACGTCGATCAGGCCATTCCCCGAGAGGTCGAGCCCGCCCACGGTGGTTGAGAGGAAGGCAGTGACTTCCGCCGTTCCGCCGGCGACCACGGCGAGCGTGCTGGACCCAAGCGCCGAGCTGTTGGCAAGCCGAACCACGCCGTCTTGCACGGTCGTGGCCCCCGTGAAGGAGTTGGATCCGGCCAGCACGAGGGTGCCGGCTCCGGCCTTCACGAGCCCGCCAGCGCCCGTGATCGGCGAGGCGACGTTTACCGTGATGGTGCGGCCCGCATCGGCCTGGAACGTGCCCGTGCCCGACGCGAGCGTCAGGGGCAGCGTATCAACCGTAAGATCGCTCCCCGCGAGGTTGCCGACCGTGCCGCCCGTCCAGAGGAACGACGTGTTCACGACGACGGTGTTCGTGCCCGTCTGCGCTCCGCGGGCAATGGTGCCCGCCCGCAGCATCCCCGCCGAGAGGGCGATCGTGCCCGACACCGTCTTGGTGGCACTGCCGGTGCCCGTGAACGTGTTCTCGGCCACGGAGACGGTCGTGGCCGTGACGAGGGCGGCCGGGTTCGCGATCGACAGCGTGCCGAGGCCGCTGAAGGCACCTGCCACCCCGTTGGTGCCCGAGCCGAGGATTCGACCCACCGTGATCGAGCCCGTGGCGAGCGTGCCCGCGCCCATCGTGAAACTCGAACGCATGCTGCCGCCACGCGCGGTGCTGATGCTGTTCGCCTGGCCGATCACGAGCCAGTTGACTGCGGCGTCGGTCGTGCCGGAGGAGAGATCCACCGTCGCGGTAAACGCCTTCCGGCTCGCCGAGTTTAACTGGCCGACGGAGCCCACGAGCCATGTGCCCATCGGACCGCTGCCGTCCGTGCCGCGGACCACGAGCGTCGGCGACGTCGCACCCGGGGCGAACTGCAGCAGTGAGTCGGCGCGGCTGGCGCTCATCGTCACAGAGCCGACATTCAACACGTTCATCTGCCCAAGGAAGAGCTGCGCACCGCCACCGTCGTTGTTGCCGTTGATGTCGCCCAGACCGAGCGTGCCCGACACGATCGTGTTGGCGGTCGCGAGCGTGAGCGACGAGGTGCCCGTGGCACCGCTCTGGCTGCTGCCGCCCTTCAGGCCCACGCGGAATATGCCGTTCGGCGACGTGTAGGAGAGGTTCGCGATCCCCGCGAGCGAGACCACCGCCCGGTGGCTCGCCGTGACCGTGCCGCCCGGGCCCACCTCGAAGTTGCCGGGCCCGGTGAACACAAGCGCCCCGCTCGAGCCGGTGACGGCCATGTTCGTGAGAGCGCCGTTACCGGTGATCATGGTCGCCAGCGTCTGCGTGGTCGAGCCGATGTCGAAGATCGCATCGCTGCCGCCCAGCGACAGGGTGCCCGTGGCCGCGAACTGGTTCGAGAGCCCCACCCGCAACGTGCCACCGGCCACACCCGTCGTTCCCGCGTAGGCCTGCGTGGAGGTAAGCACCATCGTGCCCGTGCCCGTCTTGGTGTATCCGCCGGCGCCGCTGATCACGCCGTCGTAGGTCGTGCTCTCGCCGTTGCCACCAGCCGCGAAAACATTGCCGCCCACGTCGATGTTTCGCGAGCCCTTGAGGCCGCCGACGGCATAGGTGGTGCCCGTGAGGGAGAGCGCGAGCGTGCCGGCATCGGCGGCGTTCATGTCGAGCGTGGAGCCCGCCAGCGCCCCCACGTTCGCAAGCTCGAGGGTGCCGTCCGCGATCCGTGTCGCGCCCGTGAACGAGCCCGAGCCCGAGAGCGAGAGCGAGCCGGCGCCGCGCTTCGTGAGCGAGTTGCCCGCCCCCGCGAGGCCCGTGGCGAACGCCACGTTCTGGAAGTTCGTGTCGACCACGAACGCCTGGCCGGTGCCCGTGGAGATCCGCGCGGAGTAGTCGGCCGTGTTGGCGGCCGAATACTGAATCGCTCCGCCGACGAAGGCAATCGTGCCGGAAGAACCAAGCGCGTCGGCCGATCCAAGGGCCACGGTCCCGCCGGCGAGCACGGTCCCGCCGGTGTGACTGTTCGCCCCCGTGAGCGTGAGCGTGCCGGCGCCGGACTTCCGCAGGCCGCCGGCCCCCGACATCGCGCCGGCGTAGGTCGAGTCGTCGGAGCGATCGAAGGCGAGCGTGGTGCCCGCCAAGGCGTCCACGTCGCCCGTGAGCGAGCCAGCCGTGCCTCCGGCCCCGACTGCCAGCGTGCCCATCGAGAGCTTCACGCCGCCGGCCGCCGAAGCGTCGCCGGCGAGCACAAGTGAGCCGCCGCCGCTCTTCGTCATGCCGTTGGCCGCGGTGAGGGCTGTGGCCATCGTGGCCGTCGAGGTTCCGGTCACCGTGACCGTGTTTCCCGCCTGGTCGCCCGTGAGCGACAGGGCGTCGCCGGTCAGCGTGTAGCCGTCGGTCGTGAAGCTGATCCCGGAGCCCACGCTCTGCGGGCCGCTCACGGCCACGGTGCCGCCGACGGTGCCGAACAAAGCCCCCTTCGCCGGATCCCACGCGACGATGCCCGAGCCCCCGTTCCACGTGAGGCCGGCCGAGGACCACGTGCCCCCGCCGCCCGCGGTGGAGCCGTTGCCGTACCAGGTGTAGGGCAAGGAGGGCGTGAAGACCGCGTCGAGGCCAAGACCGTCGCCAGAGAGCGCCAGCGAGAACGTGCCGCCGAGGGTTGCGTTGGTGAAGCCCGGCGAGGCCCCGGTCGGCAACGTGGTGAGTGCGAAGTTGGCCGGATCGAAGCCCGTGATCGTGGAGGCCGAGGTCAGAATCCGCCAGGAGCTCGCAAGCGACCAATCGAAATTCTGTGCTTCGCCGTTCGTGCCGGTCGCCGACAGCGACCAGAGGTTGACGTGGAACGGGCTCGCGGAAGAGAGTCCCGAGAACGCCACCGCATCGGTCGAGATCAGGCCCCAGCCCGTGCCCGCGGTGCCCGTGGCGTCGAGCATCTGCCAGTCGTAGCTCCCGCCGGCAGCGAGCGTGAGGCCGCCGGTCACCGTGAGTGGGCCTATGCCCGCCACTGGGATCACGGCCGCGCTGCCGCCGACCGTCAGGCCGCCGGCGACCGCTCCGGCCCCCGCGAGCACCTGCGCCCCTGGAATCGTGTAGCCGCCGGTCACGGCCGAGGCGTCGAAGATCGAGCCGGCCGCCAGGCTGATGGTGCTTGACGAGGCGATCGAGCCCGCCGCACCGAGCGCCAGCGTGCCGGCGGAGATCCTGGTCGGGCCCGTGTAGGTGTTGTTGGCCGAGAGCGTGAGGGTGCCGGCGCCGGTCTTCGTCAGGCCGGCCGTGCCGGCCGTGCCGGTGATTTCGCCGGCGAACGTGGTCGAGGTCGCATCACCGACCGACAGCGTCTTGCGGCCGAGCGTGACAACCGATCCGGTGGAACCCGAGAGCGCACCGATCGACAGATTCGACGCCGTGATCCCGGCGATGTCAAACGTCGCTCCGCTGGCGGCGACGTTGACCGTCCCCGTGGTGGCAAGCGTCCCCGCCTGGGCCACCGACAGCGTGCCGGTGCTGATCGTGGTGTTGCCGGTGTAGGTGTTGGCACCGCGGAGCACGACACGGCCAGAGGTGCCGGTGCCCACCTTCACGAGGCCGCCTGCCCCGGAAAACACGCCGTCGAGGTAGACGATACCGACGGCGTTGGTTCCGCCCTGCGAGGTGTTGAGAGCGAGGTCTCCGGCAAGGGAGGCCCCCGTCGAGATCGTCAGCGCGGCCGTGGTCTGGTCGTCGCTGTTCAGGACCAAGGCGCCCGACGTGGGGAGCGTCACATTGGTGTATGTCTGGGCCCCACCGGTTGATCGGGCAGTCAACCCCGCGCCGTTGTCGAGCGCGACGGCGTTGGTCACCGTTCCGGTCGTCATGCTCTGACTCGTAAGCTTGACGCCGCTACGCACCCTCACACTGCCGGTGCCGAGGGCATTGGTGCCCTCGAAGAAGGCTCTGGTGCCGTTATTCATTGAGAAATCCCAGCTGACGTCCGTCGCAGTGCCCGAGGCGTTTTGGAGAACGAAGCCGCTGGCGCCAACGACGGTTGCTGTATTACCCGCCCCCGTGAGCCTCGAAGCAACTGTCAGGGCACCGCCGTTGGCGCTGATCGTGCCGCCGCCAGAGCCGATCGTGATGCCGCGGGTCGCATTCAAGGTGAAGCTCGCACTTGATCGCAGCGTGGCTCCGTTTGAGATCGTGATCCGGTCGGCCGCGAAAGTGCCTACGGCACCCAGATTTCGGTCATTGCTGACCTGGAGGGTTCCCGAAGTAATCGCGAGTTTGGTCGTAAAACTATTGGTGCCGGCCAGCACCAACGTTCCAACACCGTCTTTGATGATGGACGGCGTCGTGCCGCTGGCAGCGAGCACAGCCGAAATCGTCGCCGTGGCTCCAGTGCCAAGGGCGTTGACGGTAATCGTCGCGCTATTCGTACCGCTATTCATCGTCATCGAGTTGGTACCACTCACGATCCAACTCGCCGCCGATGACGTGTCGGCGTCGCCGAAGACGAACCTTCCAAGGGATTTATTGGTGTCGAGCGTGACTGTGCGAGTCGCCGTGATGTTGTTGGCAAACGTGGCGGTACCGCCAACGCCCTGCCCGATAGTGTTGTTCAGCCAGTTGGTGGTGCCGCTCCAGAGGCCGTCGGCATCGACGTTCCAGCTTCCGTTCTGCGCCAAGGCCGGCCCAGAGAGCGATGCCCCGAGCAGGGCGGCCAGCAGGAGCGAAGGCATGGCCGCACGGAGCGACGTCCGGGGAATCGATGATCGCATGGTTGGCCACCTTGTCGACGAGGGCTGCAGAAGAGACGAAAAGAAAAGAAGGAGCCCGAGGAACCAGATGGCTCAGCGGTCGAGTGGTTGCGCCACGCTCGACCATGTGGGTCCGATGCAAAGGTCGCCGACCGCGATCTGACCGCCGCTGACGAACTCGAGCGAGAGTTTGTCAAACCGATGGTCACTGTCCACGTCTTCACTGACCAAGGACCATTCGGTGGGTTCCGCCGAGCCAGCGAGTCGATCCGCCGCGATCAGGCTGACGAGCACTTGATCGGGCTGTGAACTGCCCGCGACGATCTTGGCAACCACGGCATACGTCTGGCCAGCAACCTGCGGGAGCGAAGCGCGTGCGAGCGTGTCGGCGACCCGCAGAAAAGCCGCGTCGTGCTTGCCGAGTGCGATCTGGACGAGTGCGCTTCGGTCGATCTCTTCCTGCGTCGTCAGACCGCGCGTCCGCAGCACAACCAGTGCTCGGTGTTCGTCCCGGGGCGGGGCGGGGCCGCGACGAATGAGGAATCGCACGTACCAGATCCCGTCCGTCGACAGATCGATCGGGACTTCCAATTTCCGGTGAGCGGCCGACTTCGATTCTCCCGAGGCCGCCCCGTCGTGGGCCACGGCCGCCGATCCTTTACCGGACAGGCCCGGTGAAGACACGTGCAAGTCCCCGCGAGGCGACTCCCAAGGCCC
>JAUMAF010000221.1:0-19621 GCA_032117045.1 Pirellulales bacterium
CGGCTGCAGGTGAGCCACATCCTCCTGCTGCTCCTGCGGATGGCGGCCTTGGCGCTCCTCGCCCTCGCGCTGGCGCGGCCGGTGCTTCGCGGCGCTGGCTGGCTCGCCGACGGTGAAGGGCCGGTCGTCGCGGCGTTCGTATTCGATACGGCGTCCCGCATGGCGCTTCGCGAGGGCAATCAGACGAGGCTCGAGCGGGCGGAGGAACTGGCCCGAGTCCTGCTTGCCAAACTGCCCGAGGGGAGCAAGGTGGCCGTGCTCGACACCGCCGGAGACGCAGCCGGGTTTTCGGCGACGCCTGCCGCCGCTTCCGCCCGGATCGACCGGCTCTCGGCCACGGCGCAGGCGGTGTCACTGCCGGGGGCGATCGCCGAGGCCCGCCGGCTGCTCGCCGCCGCGGACCTGCCCCGCCGGGAACTCTACGTGTTCACCGACTGCTCCCACGGGGCCTGGGACAATGCGTCCCCGCAGCCGGAATCGCTCCCTGGCGAGCCGGCCGTGCTGTTCATCGACGTCGCCGCGACCTCACCACAGAACTACGCGATCGACGCGATCGATCTGTCCGGCGAGCGCGTGTCGGCGGGCACATCGCTGGCCGTCACCGCGTCGGCCGTGCGGACTGGTCCCGACGCCGTGCGCAACGTGGCGATCGAGGTGCTCGGCCGTGATGGTCAGTATGCTCGCCGGGGCGTGAAGCCGGTGGCCTGGAAGCAGGCTGCGGCCGTGCAGGTCGATTTCGACGTCGGTGGCCTGGATCCGGGCACGCGTCAGGGCCGCGTCGTGATCGAGGGTTCGGACGATCTCGAGGCTGATAACGTCCGATTCTTCACGGTCGAGGTCGGCGCCGCGGCGCGGGTGATCGTGGCGGCGCCACGGCCCGCCGCGCGGACGGCGGCATTTCTGGTGCAGGCGATCGCGCCGGCGCCGCTGGTGAAATCGGGCAAGGCGCGATTCGAGCCGCAGGTGGTCGATATCGAATCGCTCGACACGCTCTCATGGGATTCGGCGCAGGGCATGGTCCTGCTCGATCCGCCGCCGCTGGCCCCGCAGACCTGGGAGTCGCTCGAGCGCTGGGTAGCCGGTGGCCGAGGGCTCGTGCTCTGGCTGGGACCGCGGGCCGGGTCGGCGGAACGATTCAACTCCGACGCGTCGCGACGGGTGTTGGGGGGCGAGATCGTGCGGGTGTGGCGGAGTCGCGACGGCAATTTCCTGGCGCCCGCGTCGCTCGACCATCCCATCCTGGCGGCCTTTCGGCGGGTGGGCGACGCCGTGCCCTGGCAGGATTTTCCAGTCAGTCGGCACTGGGAGTTTCGACCCAGCGAGCGGCAGCCTATGGACGCCGATCTCGCGGCTGATGCGGCCGCGTTGCCTGTGGCGGCCTATCGCAATGGCCTGACGGCGGTGGCGGAGCATCGCCTCGGTGCCGGAGCCGTCGTGCTCGTCACGACCCCGGTGTCGCAGTCGGCAGCCGATCCCGAGGCCTGGAACACGCTCGCGACGGGATTCGAGCCTTGGCCCTTCGTGATTCTCGCCAACGAGGCCCTGCTGTATGCGATCGACACCTCCGACGATCGCAACGTGGTGGCTGGAACGCCCGCCGTGTTGCATCTGGACCGCCGCGACGTGCCGGCGGCGTTCGTGAGCACGCCCTCGGGGGACGATTTTCCAGCTGCCGTCGACCAGAAAAGGGGCACGATTACCGTCACTGCGACGCAGGTTCCTGGCAACTACGCGGTGCGGGCCGGTGGCGATGTGGGCGGGGTGGCGAAGGGCTTCAGTGTGAACCTTGCCGCCGCGGCAACCGACTTCAGCCGGCTGTCGGGCGAGGATCTCGCCGCAGTGCTCGGCACCGGCCATCGGCTGGCACGGACCGAAGACGAACTTGTTCGTGATGTGAATCGTGAGCGGGTCGGCTCCGAACTCTATCCCTGGGTGATCGTGCTTGTGGCACTGGCGATGGCCGCGGACTGGATCGTCGCCAATCGGTTTTACACCCCACGGGAGGGTGTCGATGCCGAGCGTCTGGCGGCGGCCGATTTTGCCGCGGACGTGCCGCCGGCAGATCCGCTCGTGCCCCTGCCGGTTCCCGCGACCGAGCCGCCCCCGTTGCCCACGGCCGACTCGCGACCCGGCCCTCCGCCGTTGCCGAAGGTGCCGGGATGAACGACATGCGGACGCTCGAGGAACTGTCGCTGCAGTTCGACCCGGTGTGGTCGTGGGCCTTCGTCGTGGTCGTGGCTCTCGGACTGTTGGCCGTGCTGCTGGCCGTGCCGCCGGATCGCTCGCGAATCTCTCCAACGGGCCGGATCGTGCTCACCCTGCTGAGACTCGCCGCTTTCCTGGCGCTGGTGGCCTGCATGCTGCGGCCCACCTTCGTGGCCACGCGCAAGGCGCGGCAGCAGGGCACGGTGGTGGTGCTGGCGGATGCCTCCGAGAGCATGACGGTGGCGGACGGCCCAGGGGGTGGGACGAGGTGGGACGAGATGGTCGGCGCCTTCGCTGCCGCCAGGCCCGCCGCGCAGAAACTTGTCTCGTCGGGTGATTTTGAGATCGCAGTCTGGCGGTTCGATCGCGAGGTGCATCCCCTGCCTCCGGCTGGCGACGATCCCTTTCCGTTGGCCGCCTGGGCAGACGCTGCGGGCGTTGAGGAGACGGCCATCGGCGCGGCGATCGACGACGGCCTGCGGGCGACCGCGGGACGGACGCTCGCCGGCGTGATCGTGCTCAGCGACGGGGCCCAGCATGCCTACGCCCCACGCGATCTCCCGCCGCAGTCTGCGTCGCGAAAAATTGCCGATGCCGGCGCGCCGCTGTGGAGCGTGACCTTCGGCCAGCAGCGGGGAGGCGATCAGGGACGCGATGCGGCCGTCGTGAATCTGGCCGCGGCAGAGACCGTGTATCTCAAGAACGTGCTCGAGGTGGCGGGCCGCGTGCGGCTCGACGGGCTCGCGGGTCGTGAGGCCCCCGTGGTGTTGCTCGCCGAGAACGAGGCGGGCGTGATGGAAGAGGTGGCCCGCACGCGGGTTCGGGCCACCAACGAGGCGGTCGAGGAGGCGGTGCGTCTTTCCTGGACGCCCACGGCGCTCGGAGAGCGGAAGATCACGCTGCGTGTCGAGCCTCAGGAAGGAGAGGTGATCATCGCCAATAATGAACTCTCCACCTTCGTCGAGGTGATCGATGGCGGCCTGCGGGTGCTCTACCTCGAGGGCGCGCTCCGGGTCGAGCAGCGTTTTCTGCGGCGGGTGCTCGCCGCCAGCCCCGACATGCAGGTGGACTTTGAGTGGATCGACTCGACCCGCCGAGAACGCTGGCCCGTCGATCTCGGCCGCCGACTGGCCGGCGACTACGACGTGTTTCTGATCGGCGATCTCGATTCCTCCGTGCTTCGGCCCGAGGATGCGCGAACCATGCTCGCGAAGGTGAATGCGGGGGCGGGGCTGGGCCTGCTCGGCGGCTTCCATGCCTTCGAGGCCGGAGGGTGGGCGGGGTCGCCGCTCGGTCCGGCCATGCCCTTCGAGGCCGATCGACTCGCGAGACAGCCCTTCGACGAGCCCGTACGAAGGGGACTGCACATCGACGGGGGGATTCGCATGCTGCCCGATCCGAGGTTCGGGAACGTGTCGATTCTCCGGCTGGGCAAGACCGACGACGATAGTCGCGCTGCCTGGGAGGCGATGCCGACACTCGAAGGAGCGAGCCGGATCGGCCGCCTGCTGCCGACGACGAAGACGCTTGCGGCGATGGCCGACGGCACGCCCCTGTTGGTGGGACGCGAATACGGCGAAGGCCGCGTGCTCGCATTCGCCGCCGACTCCACCTGGCGCTGGGTGATGCAGGGGGCGGTGGACCAGCATCGCCGATTCTGGAGGCAGCTCGTGCTCTGGCTGGCTCGGCAGGACGATACCGAGCAGGACACGCTCTGGGTGCGGTTGGCGCAGCGACGCATCAGCCCAGGCACCCCGCTGCCCTTCGATACCGGGCTCACGCGGCCGGACGGCTCGCCGCAGGAGGGGGTGGCGATCGAGGCGACGGTGATCGCTCCCGACGGCCAGACCCGGCCTATCCGCGTGGGCCGGCAGGGCGACACGTTTTCCGGGGTGATCGCCGACTGTGCGGAGCCGGGGGATTGGAAGCTCACCGTGCGGGCCATCCGTCCGGGCGACGCTGTGCCGCGGGAGCGATCGGCGCGATTCACCGTCTTCCGTCAGGATCTCGAACTCGCCAACCCGCGTGCCAACCCGCTGCTCATGCGGCAGCTCGCCGAGGCGACCAACGGCGGCGTGCGACTGCCCGAGGAGCTGCCCGACATCTTCACCGAGATCGCCGCGCGTCCGCCGACCTTCGAGTCGAAGGAACAGTGGTCGCTCGCACCGTGGGACACCTGGCCGATGTTTCTCCTCATGGCGGCCTGCATGAGCGGCGAGTGGTTCCTGCGGAAACGCTGGGGCCTCGTGTAGGCGACCGCTGATGTCGCCGATGGCGACGGTGCAGCCGGTGAAAGAGCCGGGAGTTCGCGGTGTTTCCGCCTTTGTGCGGTGAGCCGGCTTTGCTACCCTCCCCAGCCCGCGCAGGATGCCTGGCGGGATGTATCCATGCCGGCACGGAGGTCGGACATGCCACGGCGACGAGCGATTCGGGAGAAGCTGCTGCTGGGCGCCCTGCTCGTGGGCGTCATGGTGGCCGTGCTTTCGGCCAGCAGCTTTCTGGGCATCTACTCCTATCGACGGCTCGTTCGGGCCCTCTCCTGCCGTGCGGCGGAGTTGCCGAGGGCCAGCGAACTGGGCGAGTGCGTGGGCGTGCTCCGGCTGGAGCACGCGCGGGCGCTGGGAGTCGAATCAGTGGCCGGAGAGTCTTTCCTCTCCGGGCTGCGGGCCACGGCAGCGGCGCTCGAGGCTTATCGCCAGGAGCTGGCCGCCTACGAACCCGACGACAGTCGGCTTGCAGACCGCTCCCGCGAAGATCAGACGGCCCAACGGATCGCGGAATGCCTGGCCACAATCGACCGGATCGCCCGCCAGCACACGGTCGACGGGGCTGGCATCGCAGGCGCCGAACCCGCCGAGGGTCATCGGACGATGCTGCTGGCCGTGACGCCCCATCTGGAGTCGCTTGCCGCACTGACGGCCGAGCTGCCGTCGTTTCTCCAGCAGCGGCTCCACGACCTTTCGAGTGAAGTCCGCACCCGCTACCGTACGCTGATCGTCACGACCTGGACCGCGGCGACCGCCGCCGCCGGACTCCTCATGGCGATCGCCGTGCTCACCTACCGGTGGGTGTTTCGCCCGCTGCGGCTGCTCGGCCACGGCTCCCGCCGCGTGGCGGCCGGCGACTTCGACTATCGCATTCAGCTCGACACGCGGGATGAGATGGCCGAACTGGCCGATGCCCTCAACGACATGACAGAGCGGTTTCGGGAGATCCGCGACGACCTCGATCGCCAGGTCCAGGAGCGAACACGAGAAGTGATTCGCAGCGAGCAGTTGGCGAGCGTCGGATTTCTTGCGGCGGGCGTGGCCCACGAAATCAACAACCCGCTCGCCTCCATCGCCATGTGCGCCGAATCACTCGAGAGCCGGATCGGGGAAATGGCCGCCGGCGAGGCCGACGCGCAGGTCGCCCGTCGATATCTCGCGCTGATCCAGAGCGAGGCTTTTCGCTGCAAGGGGATCACCGAGAAGCTCCTCGATTTCTCACGGCTCGGCGAGGTACGACGTCAGGCGACGGCGCTCACGGTGCTCGTCACCGACGTCGCCGACATGCTGCGGCACGTGGGCCGCTTCGCCGGCCGTTCGATCGAGATCGACGACGCCCAGGACGCGCTGGTGATGGTCAACCCGCAGGAGATCAAGCAGGTGGTGCTCAATCTGCTGGTCAATGCGCTCGACTCGATCGGAGAGACTGGCCGAGTCCGGGTGGCGGCGAAGCGGAGTGGCGGCGAGGCCGTTTTGACGTTCACCGACGACGGCTGCGGGATGACAGCAGAGGTGCTCGAACACCTGTTCGAGCCGTTCTTCACCAGACGCAAGGCCGGGCAGGGCACCGGGCTCGGCCTGTCGATCGTGCACCGGATCGTCACCGATCACGGGGGCAGAATCCAGGCCACGAGCGACGGGCCGGGGAGCGGCTCCTGCTTCCGAATCACGCTTCCGCTCGCTCAGGTCGGTGCCGATGCGCCGGCCTCTTGGCCAGTCGCCACCGAGCCCACGCCGGGCCGGGCCGCCTGAGCCGACCACTCATTTCCCCACTCTCCCCGCGATCGAGGAACCCGCCTTGAAGCCCCATGCCCGACCGATGCGAGTCTTGTTTGCCGACGATGAGGCCTCGTTGCAGGAGTTGATGCGGATCGAACTCCCGCGACTCGGCCACGAGGCGACCGTCTGCCCCGACGGACGCACGGCGCTCGCGGCGCTCGACCGCACCTCCTACGACTGCGTGATCGTCGATCTCGACATGCCCGGAGTGGGTGGGCTCGAAGTCATCGCCCGAGTGCGGGAGACGTCGCCCGATACCGAGACGGTGATCATCACCGGAAAGTCATCGGTCGAGAGCGCCGTGACGGCGGTGCGGCAGGGAGTCTTCGATTACCTCACCAAGCCGTGCAAGCTTGCCGACATTCAGGCGGTGCTCGAGCGGGTTCGAAAGAAGCGGGAACTGACGGTTCGCCTGCGAGCCCTGGAGCGGCGGGTTCGCCGAGCGGAAGGAAGCACGCGGCTGGTGGGCAACTCGGCCTGCCTAACCCACGTTCGGCGGCTGATCGCGCGGGTCGCGGCGAGCGAGGCGACGGTGCTCGTTCGCGGCGAGACGGGCACAGGCAAGGAACTCGTGGCCCGCGCCATCCACGAGGGCAGCCCTCGGGCCGATGGTCCGCTCGTCGCCGTCAACTGCGGCGCCTTGCCCGAACACCTCGTCGAGAGCGAGCTCTTCGGCCATCGCAAGGGTGCCTTCACCGGCGCTGACGAGCACCGTGCCGGCCTCTTCGAGGTCGCCGACGGCGGCACGCTGTTCCTCGACGAGGTCGGCGAACTCCCCAAGTCGTTGCAGTCGCGGCTGCTCCGGGCGCTCGAAAGTGGCGAGATCCGCCGCGTCGGCGACAACCATCCGATCACCGTCGATGTCCGCGTCGTCTGCGCCACCCATCGCTCGCTCGAAGACATGGTGCGGACGGGTGACTTCCGCGAGGATCTCTTGTTTCGCATCAATACGTTCGAAATCGCGATTCCTGCGCTCCGAGAGCGGCGCGACGACATCCCGGTGCTTGTGGAGCACTTCGTGCGGATGGCTCGGCCGCAGGCGGCCGCAGGCGCCATCCTTGCCGACCCGGCCGCCCTGGCCTCGTTGGCCGCTCATCATTGGCCCGGCAACATCCGCGAACTCGCCAACGTCGTCGAGCACGCGCTCGTGCTGTGCGACGAACTGCCCGTAACGGTTGCCCACCTCCCGGCACGGTTTGGATTGCTGCGACCGGCTGCGGAGCCGCCGGCCATCTCGGTCGCGGCGGCTGCGGGTTCGCACGCCGTCGCCAATCTCGTGCAGGAAGCCGCCTCTCAGCCTCAGCCACTCGCCACGACGGAGGCCGTCCGGTCACGGCCTGAGAGCCTGCGGGAACTCGAAATGCGGGCGATCCTCGAGGGCTTGGAGCGCAACAAGGGCAACAAGGGCCGTACGGCCGAGGAACTCGGCATCAGCCTCAAGACCCTTTACAACAAGCTCCACCAGGCCAACGAAGGCACGCTCGATAAAACCGGCTGAGAAATGCCAAGATTCGCTGGTCGGGACAACGAGTTCTTCGTCAGGTTTTACGAACCACGCCCACCAGCACCCCCAGCACACGGGCGTTCTTCACGTAGATCGGCTTCATCGACGAGTTGGCCGGCTGGAGGCGAATGCGGTCGCGCTCCGGAAACCACTGCTTAAGCGTGGCTTCACCATCTTCCGTCTGGGCGACCACGATGTCGCCGCTGTGGGCGGTCTGCTTTTTCTGGATCACCACCCAGTCGCCGTCGGCGATCTGGGCATCGATCATCGACTCGCCCATCACCTTGAGGACAAAGTGATTGTCACGATTGAAGAGTGACTCGAAGTCGATCCGCTCGCTCTGCTCTTCGGCAGGCCGCAGCGTTCCCGCCGCCACCCAGCCGGCCATCGCCAGTCCGCGGAGGTGGGCCGGTTCGTTGACCAGTTCGATGGCCCGCGACATGTTCTTACCGCGGGTGATCAGCCCCTTCCGCTCCAGGGCCTTGAGATGGCAGACGACGCCATTGGGAGACCGAATCTTGAAGGCCTGGCCAATCTCGCGGACCGTCGGCCCGTAGCCGCGGGAATGAATCTTGTCGCGGATGAACGCATAGATCTCCATTTGCCGCTCGGTGGGCGCGTCAGTGCCTTCGGCGTCAGCTGTTTTCTGGGGCAGATTCAAGGGATTTCCTCGGACGGCGGCGACGGCGGCCGCGACCCGGCGGGGCTTCGGCTTGGCGTTGACGGGAACTCGGGCGGGAGACGCTTTTCGCTTTGACATGATGCCGAGCGGCGGGGCCGCTTTCCTGGTTTGTGGGCGAGATTGATCCGGGATGGGAGAGGGGGAGAAGCCTGATGCCCGGCGGTGGGCTGGGTATCGGCCGAATCCTGTGTGGACGCCAGTATCTTACTATACGGCCGTTCATTTTCAAGGGGACCAAGGTGGATTCGCCCGCCAGGCGGCCGGACGGGTACCATGCCTATTCCCCTGTTCTCCGGAGAAGCGACCATGACGGGCTGGATCACGTTGATCTTTCGAGTGTCGTGCGGGCTGGTGCTCGTGGCCACGCTCAATCTGGCGACGGCGGTGGAGCCGGCGGTGGCCGAAAAGCCCACCGAAACCGGATCGCGGCCCGAGACCGCTGCCAAGAAGAAGGCGACGGCGACGATCGCGCATCTGCGGATCGCTGGCAGCCTGCCCGACGGCGTGGGGCAGGGGGGGCTGCTCGCCGACGTGGCCCCGCACCTGCACAGGCTGATCGAGCGGCTCGACAAGGCGGCCGGCGACGCGCGGGTCAAGGCGGTGGTGCTCTCAATCGAATCGCCTGATCTTGGCCGGGGCCGCGCCGAGGAGATCCGGGCGGCCATCGGTCGGCTGCGGGCTGCGGGCAAGCCGGTGGCGGCGCAGCTCGTCAGCGGCTCGCCGGTGCACTACGTGATGGCCAGCGGCTGCGACACGATCTCGATGCCCCCGGCGGCCACGCTTGAACTCACCGGGGTGCGAGCCGAGATGATGTTTTTCAAGTCGATGCTCGACCGGCTGGGTGTCGCCGCCGAAATTCTCCAGGTGGGCGAGTTCAAGGGGGCCGGCGAGCCTTTCACCCGCGACAGCATGAGCCCGCAGCTCCGGTCGCAATACGAGGCCTTCATCGGCGACCTCTACGAGCAACTCGTGGAGCGGGTGGCTTCCGATCGAGGAATGGCCGAGGACACGGTTCGGGAGCTGATCGACGTCGGGGTGTTCACGCCGGAAGAGGCGAAGAAAGCGAAGCTGATCGATACGGTCGGCTACGAGGACGAGGTGGTCGCTGCCGTCGCCGAGCACATCGGCGAGGAATCGCCAAAACTCATTCGTGATTATGCCGAGCGAAAGATCGACCAGGATTTTTCGGGTGTCGGTGGGCTCGTGAAGCTGATGGAGTTGTTTTCGGGCACGAAGCAGGCAGCCCCCGCCGGTCGCGGCAAGCGGATCGCCATCGTGCACGTGGCTGGCGAGATTCGTGAGGGGAAGAGCGCCGACGACCTTCTGATGGGCGGTGCCGCCGGCTCGGAGACCGTGATCAAGGCGATCCGCGACGCGGTCAAGGACGACCAGGTGGCGGCGATCGTGCTGCGGATCGATTCCCCCGGCGGCTCGGCCCTGGCCAGCGACCTGATCTGGCGGGAAGCCGAGCGGACGACGAAGCCGGTGGTCGCGAGCCTCTCCGACATCGCGGCCAGCGGCGGCTATTACATCGCCGTTGCGGCCGACCGAATCGTCGCCGCCCCGGGCACCCTGACCGGGTCGATCGGGGTCGTCGGCGGCAAGGTCGCCGTCGGCGACGCGCTCGGCAAGGTGGGTGTGCATACCGATGTGGTGAGCAAGGGCAGGAATGCCGGCTGGCTCTCGATGCAGGAGCCGTTCACGCCTGCAGAGCGAGAAGCGTTTCTGGGAACCATGAAGGACGTGTATCGGCTGTTCACATCGAAGGTGGCAGCCGGCCGAAAGCTCGATCCCGCCGACGTCGAGAAGCTCGCCGGGGGCCGAGTGTTTACCGGTCGCATGGCGAAGGAGGCGGGGCTCGTGGATCGGCTGGGCACGCTCGACGATGCCATCGACGAGGCCAAGACACTCGCCGGCATCGATGCCGACGAGGAGGTCGACCGGCTCATGCTGCCAGAACCGAAGGGGCTCTTTGATGATTTACTCGGCGTGGCGAGCCAGCCCGGTGATCCCGTCGCCCGGCTGGCGGGCCTGGTGGCAGGTGGGGCGTCGCTCCGCGGACTGCTGCTCACCAGGGCTGCCGGGATTCCCTCGCTCGCGCCGCTCGCGGCCGAGGCCGACACACTCGTGCAGCTGCTCTCCGGGCGGCCGCAGTTCCTGCTGCCGATCCGCGTCAGGCTCCGCTGATATCCGACCCGTCATCCCGCTCGCGTGGTCGATTGCATGGCCTCCAGTCTCCTGCTTCTGCTCGACGACATCGCCAGCGTGCTCGACGACGTCGCCACCATGACCAAGGTGGCCGCCACGAAGACTGCGGCCGTGGTGGGCGACGATCTGGCCCTCAATGCCCGCCAACTCGTGGGCGTCGAGGCGGATCGCGAACTCTCCGTGGTCATGACGGTGGCCCGCGGTTCGGCGATCAACAAGGCGATCCTCGTGCCCGTCGCACTCGCCGTGAGCCAGTTCGTGCCATGGGCGGTCACGCCCCTCCTGATGGCGGGCGGCGGCTACCTCTGCTACGAGGGGGCCGAAAAGATCCTGCACCATGGGCATCGTCGTCGGACCGGCCATGACGTCGGGCCCGCGCAGGGCCGCGGGGTGGCCGTGGACCCGGCATCCGTGGGCCCGACCGAGCGTGACAAGATCGCCGGGGCCATTCGCACCGACTTCATCCTCTCCGCCGAGATCATCGTGATCACGCTGGGAGTGGTGGCCGACCGATCCCTCCTGACGCAGGGGGCGGTGCTCGTGGCGATCGCGGCGGCGATGACCGTGGGCGTGTATGGACTCGTGGCTGGGATCGTGAAGCTCGACGACCTCGGGGCGTGGCTCGCCTCCGGCAGTTCTGTCGTGGGCCGCTGGATCGGCCAGCGGATCGTGGCTGCCGCCCCATGGCTGATGCGGGCGCTGTCGATCGCCGGAACGGCGGCGATGTTTCTCGTGGGCGGCGGCATCATCGCCCATGGCCTGCCGATGGTGCATGACGCGATGCACACGCTCGCGATCGGGCACGTCGAAGGGGCTTCCCTGCACGGCGAGCCATGGTGGTTCACCCCGTTGCGGATGCTCACGGACGCCGTCGTGGGCGTGGTGGTGGGCCTGCTCGCCATCGGCGTGGCGGCCGTCGGTCGCAGGGTCGCCGGGCGAGAGATCGCCTGACGCCACCGGCACGCTCAGCCTGAAAAGGGCGGGGATGCCTTTTCAGGCGTCAATAGCGCCTACCAGGCGAAGTGGGCAAAGGCCTTGTTGGCGTCGGCCATGCGATGCACGTTGTCGCGCTTGGTCACCGCGGCACCCTCGCGCTTGTAGGCGGCGATGATCTCCTCGGCGAGTTTCTCGTAGGTGCCACGGCCCTTCTTCTCGCGGACCGCCTGCAGCAGCCAGCGGATCGCCAGCGACTGCTGACGGTTGCGGTTGACCTGCATCGGCACCTGATAGGCGGCACCACCGACCCGCTTCGAGCGAACCTCGACGGCTGGCTTCACATTTTCGAGGGCCCGATTGAAGACCTCGATTGGCTCGGTCTCGGTGATCTTCTTGGCGACGATTTCCATCGCCTTGTAGAAAACGTTTTGCGCGACGCTCTTCTTGCCATCTTCCATCAGGCAGTTGATGAACTTGCTGGCGAGGAGCGACCCATACCGCGGGTCGGGGCGAAGCTGCGTGCGGCTGGCTGTGATGTTTCCCATGGAATCGTGTCTTCTTTAGTTCCTGATGCGGTGACCTTGGATCTCTCAGCCCTTCTTCGCGCCGTACAGGCTGCGGGACTGCTTGCGGCCCTGGACACCCAGCGTGTCGAGAGCGCCGCGAATGACGTGGTAGCGGACGCCGGGAAGGTCGCGAACGCGGCCGCCTCGGATGAGCACGATCGAGTGCTCCTGGAGATTGTGGCCTTCACCAGGGATGTAGACCGTGACTTCCTTCTGATTCGAAAGCCGCACGCGGGCGATCTTCCGAAGGGCCGAGTTGGGCTTCTTCGGCGTCATCGTGCGGACCTGCAGGCACACGCCGCGCTTCTGCGGGCAGCGGTCGAGCACCGGCGACTTGGAGAACTTCCGCTTCGGACGGCGGCGACTACGGACGAGTTGGCTGATCGTGGGCATTTTTCGCTTCAAATGTGCAGGGATACGGGAACCCCAGAAGATAGCCGAGGATTCGAGTCGGCGAAAGGCGGGAGCGGAAAAGGGCTGAAAACGAGGGAGGAATGCCGTCACGCCGGGTGGAGAAGTTCGCCCCGGCCGCCGGTCAGCATGTCGCCGTGCCACTGTTGCCAAGTGGCCGGAGCGGCGGTGACCCCCGGTGCCAGACCGGCGGCCATCAGTCGCTTGAGAAGGAGCGGAACAAACGCCGGCCGCCAGATCGCGCCCCGGCGAAACGTCGCTGGCGGGATCGGCCGGGCGGTGAGGGCGATGATGGATCCGCGGCGCATGCCGAGACCGGGATGCCGACCGACGTCGCCGCCGATCACCAGCGATCCGGCTCGCATCTCGAATCCCGCGGCGTCGGCGCAGCTGCCGCCAACGGCCACGATCCCGCGGCGGAGTCGCGAGCCGGCAAGGGCTCCTGCGCTGCCGGCCACGACGACGAGGCCGCCCCGCATCCCACGTAGGCTTCCGGGCAGGGCCGCAGCGAGGTTGTCGCCGGCGTTTCCACCGACGTGAACCTCGCCGCCGACCATTTCCGCCGCCAGCCAATCCCCGGCGTCGCCGCTCACGTCGAGCACGCCCCCGAGCATGCCCTCGGCTGCATGCCGACCGACCGAGCCCGTCGTGCGAATCGCGCCAAACCGCATGCCGGCCGCCAGGCGATGGACTCTGGAAAAATCACCGCGGCACTCGATCACGCCGTCGGCCGTCCCGGTGATGTCGAAGAGCGCGCCGAGGTCGCAGGGCCGGCCGTCGGCTCGAATGTCGAGCCGTGCAATCGCTGCCAGCGAGAGCGATGCGAGGCGATCGGGCAGGATGCCGTCGAGATCGATCGACAGGGGCCCGCGGTCGCCGGTCGGTTTGGGAACAAGAGCGATTGGCATCGGGGGCGACGGTGTGAAAACAGCAGGTGGCCGCGGAAGCAAAAGCCTCCGCGGCCACGCAGCATACCGTGTCGCGATCGGGCTATTTGCCGCCCGTCAGCACCGGCACCTTGCGGGACGCGCTCGCCGGCGATTTCTTCAGGTCGACCGTGAGCACGCCCTTGTCGTAACGGGCGGTGACGTTTCCGGGGTCGACCGTCTCGGGCAGGGGAATGGCCCGGCTGAAACTACCGTAGTGGCTCTCTCGGTGGCTCCAGCCCTCGCCCGACGCCTCCTTCTCCGACTTCTTCTCGCCGCAGATCAGCAGGCGATCCTCCGACACACTGACATCGACATCCTTCGGATCGATGCCGGGCAGTTCCGCGCGGACATGGATCTGTGTGTCGTTTTCCGACATGTCTACCGCCGGCAGCCAGCGTCCAGGCTCGTTCGGCTCGAACCAAGGCGAGGCCTGGAGCGGCCGGCTGAAGAAGCCCTCGAACAACCGGTTCATCTCGTTGCGGAAGTCAGCCAGAGTGGCAAGGCTTCCGGACTCCATCCCGCTCGACCGCTTCGTGCGAAAAGGGATCAGACTCATGGAATGTCTCCTCTTCGGATTAGTCAGAAAAAAACACCAACGAACGCCAGGGAAGGACGCCGCGCGTGCCTTGCGGCGCTACGACACCTTCACATCGATCTTTCGCGGCATCACGGCGGCCAGTCGCGGCACGCGGATCGTGAGCACGCCCTGCTTGTAGTCGGCGGCAATCAGCGAGGCATCGAAGCCCTCTCCGAGCCGAAACGCCCGGCGATAGTTGCCGATGCCATACTCCTGTCGCACGCCGCGCCCGGGAAGGTCGCGGGCCGGCACGGCGGCCTGCACCGAGAGCACGCCGTCTTCGAACGTGATGTCGATGCCGTCGGCCCGAGCGCCCGGCAGATCGGCGATGAACAACACCTCGGCTCCCAGATCGTAGACATCGACGTCGGGCTGGTAGGCCGCGATCGGCTGTCGTTGAGGGGAAGCCGTGGACGGAGCCTGGGAAGTTGCGGACGGCGCTTGCATGACCATGGAAGAATCTCCTCGTGCGTGGTTGGGGATGTGAGTGAGGGGTGATGGAGGGTGAGCAACCGAAACACCAGCGCAGGCGGCGGCCCCAACTGGATGCAGCCGCGTCGTCAGGCCGACCGCACCTGAACCTTGTGCGGCTTTGATTCCGCCGCCTTCGGGCAGGTGATGGTGAGCACGCCATTCACGAGCCGAGCCTCGACCCGCGTCGCATCGACGGCGACCGGCAGCACGATCCGACGTTCGAACCCGCCGGTGCTCCGCTCCCGGCGGTGCCAGGTCACGCGGTCGCCAACTCCGCCCTTCTCGCCGTTGCCTCCCTTGGCCCCGACCGATGCGGCCGCCACCGGGCACGCGTCCGGCCGCATGCCTTTGATGAGCAGTTCGTCACCCGTCACGGAGATCTCGACATCGGCTTCGCCGACACCCGGAAGTTCAGCCTCGATCGTGACGGTGTCGTCCTGCTCCGCGATGTTCACGGCCGGGAAGCCAGCCCCGCCCGCGGCCCGCATCGGCCAGTCGAAGCGGGGTCCGGAGGATGGCTGGATCGAATCCGTCAGCGTCGATCCGAACGGCGAGGGGCTTCTCGAAAGGGTGGTCCACACGCGGTCGATTTCATCGCGGAGTTCTTCGAACGGAAACGCAAAACCCTGGCGAACGGTCGGCATGGCGAGGCTCCTCGAGACGGGTGATGACAGGCGAACCAGACGGACACCATCCCTGCGGCGTCGTTCCTGACGTCGTGAGCAGCGAGCATGCGACAGCAATGATTCGCAGTGATGGCGGCTGAAGGCAACCGGCGATCAGCGTCTGGACCAAAATGCAAACAGCGTGCCACTCGTCATGAACGCCCGAACACCGCGGCGAAACCGCGTGGAACGGCCGAAACAGCACGGTCGGATCGCGGTCGCTGCGAAAGTCTGGCAGTCGCGACGGTGGTGACGGCTGTCAGCGTGGCAGCCGGACTCTTCTTGGGGCCGCATGCGGTTGTGGGGGCGTCGCTACCTTCTATACTCTCGGCTCGTCGTTCACTCGACGGTGGGATGCCCGCGGGGCCATGGCCGGCGTCCCACGGTGGCGGTCGGTGTCGGGATCGGTCCGGATCGTTCAGGAGGAGAAAGGGTTCATGAGATTCACGCTGCTCGACCGGGTGTTGTCGATCGACCCGGGCAAGTCGATCACCGCCATGAAGACCGTGTCGTTGGCCGAGGAATATCTTGCCGACCACTTCCCCCGGTTTCCCGTGTTGCCCGGTGTGCTCATGCTCGAGTCGATGACGCAGGCGGCCGCCTGGACGGTTCGCCTGGGCGAGGATTTCGCCCACAGCATGGTCGTGCTGCGGGCCGCTCGAAATGTGAAGTATGGCGATTTCGTCGAGCCGGGACGGGTGCTGACCGTGACCGCCCAAGTGCTTGCCCAAGACGAGAAGACCACCACGATCAAGGCCAGCGGCACGGTCGGCGATCGCACGAGCCTGACCGCCCGGCTCGTGCTCGAGCGGTACAACATGGCCGATCGCGCCGCCCACGGAGCCGCCCTCGACGCCCGGGTGCGGTCGGAGATGCGGAAGCTCTGGGCGCTTCTCTACCCCGCGCGAGTTGGGGCTGCACCGAAGCCCGTGGCCTCCGTGACGCATGGCTCCCCGACGGCGGCCGCCCTGGCCAGCGCTCGGGGCTGACCCGCGGCGCCGGCCGGCGATTCCGCAGAAACGGCGCAAAGAACGTCAGAGACGTGCCTTTTTCGGCGGATCTTCGGCCGATTATTCCAGCTGACCGCTTTTGGCGGGTGGAAAATGGGCAAGTTCGGGTTCCCATGCGGGCTGGCCGACATTACAACAACACGGCCTTTCGGGATCACCATCCCCGGGCTTCCCCATCCCTCGTTTGCAAGGTGAAGCGTCGATGCCGTCTCGCGAAGAAATCTATGAAAAGGTGAAGTCCTCCCTCGTGGACGCGCTCGGCGTCGATGAAGACGACGTCACCCCGAATGCGACCATGGTTGGGGATCTCGGAGCGGAGTCGATCGACTTCCTCGACATCGTGTTCCGGCTCGAGAAGGCCTTCAACATCAAGATTTCGCGGGGCGAACTCTTCCCCGAGGACGTGCTCTCGAGTTCGGAGTTCGTGGCCGACGGGAAGGTGACGCCGGCGGGCATTGCCGCCCTCAAGGCACGGATGCCCTTCGCGGATCTGTCGAAGTTCGAGGCCAATCCGAGCGTGCAGAACTTCGCGAACACGCTCACCGTGGAAGACATGGTGCGGTACGTGCAGAGCAAACTGGCGGCCTGAGTTCGGTGTCGGGGCGGCTGGTCGGCCGCGGAGCCATTCATGCGCTGGTTTTGGATCGATCGCTTCGACGAGTTTGTCCGCGGCAAACATGCCACGGCCATCAAGAACGTGTCGCTCGCCGAAGAGCACCTGCACGACCACTTTCCGGGGGTGGCGATCATGCCCAACTCCCTGATCGTGGAGGGCATGGCCCAGGCGGCCGGCCTGCTGGTGGCCGATGCGATCGACTTCAATCGGCGGGTGGTGCTGGCCAAGGTGGCGGCGGCCGAGTTTCACTTCGACGCCGTTCCGGGAGACACGATCCGCTTCAAGGCCGAGGTGCTCGACCTCAAACCGACTGGCTCATTCACCAAGGTGACCAGCACGATCGGCGACCGTCTGCAGGGCGAGGCGGAGCTGTTCTTCGCGCACCTCGAGCCAGGCGAGGGCGTGCCAAAACTCTTCGAACCCGAGGAACTCCTCCGCTGGCTCGACCAGATGCATATTTATGACATCGGCCGGGACGAGGCGGGCCAGCCGCTCGCACGGCCCGATTGGTGATGCGAACGATGTCGCGGGGAGGCGGTTGATGGTTGCCGGAAGACGCAGGGTCGTGATCACGGGCATGGGTTGCATCACCCCGCTGGGAGTGCGGGTGGAGCAGCTCTGGAAGAATCTTGTCGCCGGGGCCTCCGGCGTGGGCCTGACCACGATCTTCGACGCCTCCAAGTTTCCCACCAAGATTTCCGCCGAGGTTCGGGGCTGGGACATCGCCGACGAGGGGCAGGATCCGAAGACCTGGGCGTATTGCGGTCGCCATACGCGGTTTGCCGCCGGCGCGGCGCTGCAGGCGATGGCCGACGCGGGCCTGCCGCAGGGATTGCCCACCGACCCGACGCGCCTGGGGATTTATCTCGGTAGCGGCGAAGGTCAGCAGGATTTCGAGGCCTTCACTCGGATGATGATGGCGGCCATCGAGGGCGACACGCTCGACGTGGCGATGTTCACGAAGCTCGGCCTCGAGACGCTGCATCCGCTCGCCGAGGTCGAGCAGGAGCCGAATATGCCGGCCGGTCATCTCGCTGCGCTGTTCGACGCCCAGGGCCCCAATCTCAACTGCCTCACCGCTTGTGCCGCCTCCAGCCAGGCGATCGGCGAGGCGGCGGAGATCGTCCGTCGCGGCGAGGCCGACGTGATGCTCTCCGGAGGCACGCACAGCATGATCCATCCCTTTGGGGTGACGGGCTTCAATCTGCTGACGGCGCTCTCGACGCGGAACGACGAGCCGACGCGGGCCAGCCGGCCGTTCGACAACGACCGTGACGGGTTCGTGCTCGGCGAGGGGGCGGCGATGGTGGTGCTCGAAGAACTCGAGCACGCCAAGAAGCGCGGGGCCAAGATCCACGGTGAGCTCGTCGGCTACGGCTCGACCGCCGACGCCTACCGGATCACCGACACGCATCCCGAGGGACGGGGAGCGGCGGCATGCATCACGATGGCGCTGGCGGATGCAGGGCTCGGGAAGACCGACATCCACTACATCAACGCCCACGGCACCAGCACGAGCGTGAACGACCGTGTCGAGTCGCTCGCGATCAAGAAGGTGTTTGGCGAGCACGCCTACAAAATTCCGGTTTCGAGCACGAAGGGCATGATGGGCCACCTGATCGCAGCTGCCGGCGCCACGGAGCTCATCGTCTGCCTGCTGGCGATTCGCGACGGACTGCTGCCGCCGACCATCAACTACGAGACGCCCGATCCCGACTGCGATCTCGACTACGTGCCCAACAAGGTCCGCGAGGGAAAGTGCGACCACGCCCTCTCGAACTCCTTCGGCTTCGGCGGCCAAAACATCTCCCTGATCGCCAGCCGCTTCCGCGGCTGAGTCGGTCGCGTCTCTCGAGAACGGTCCTCGGAGACGCACGCGGGGTTCGTTTCCAGAGGTTGTTTCCCGGTCTCTTTCGGGGAGTGTTTCTACGAACAAGCGCCTTGCCCAGATTGCCGGGCTTCTCGGCCGCAGGGTTTGCTCAACTGGCATGGGCGGCACGACCGATACCACCGGGGAACGCGGATGAGCGGCCCCTGGCGATGTGCCGGCGGCGCTGGCTCCGCCTCTCGGGAACCCCGCCCATGAAATGCCTCGCTCGCGCCTTCGGGCTGGTCGTCGTCACGGCCGTGATCGCCTCGTCGAGCGGCTGCTCGATCATCGATCGGCTCTTCCTGCTCAACACCGACGGTCCCCATGGGCACCATGCCAACGTGGGTGGCCAGTGCCAGGATGGCATGTGTCAAGACGGCCAGTGCCAGGACGGTATGTGCGGTCCCGAAGGCTGTCCCGACGGCAACTGTCCGACCGGCGCCTGTCAGGACTGCGAAGGGGGCGCCTGTCATTCGCGGCACGTCGGCCGCTACGGCGGCCTGGCCAAGCATCACCTCTCACCCGAGGAGAAGGCGGCGCTCGCCGGCTCTGACTACGGCTCGACGCAGCCGCCCGGTCCGCCGACCGGTGCCGTGGCCTATCCGTATTACACGACCCGCGGCCCTCGGGACTTCCTCGCGAAGTGCCCGCCCTCGATCGGTCCGCAGTAGCGTGCCGCCGACCGGCTCCTCAGCATCGGGAGCGTGGTCTGTACAAGCCGACCGGCCGTAAGGCCGCGGGGAATGCGAATCGAGCGTCTTGGGTCTGATGGTGTGCCGGTTTGGTTCGCCGGCGGTAGGCATGCTCGAAGCCGGGGATTTTGCTACAGGATGCCCGGCTGGCCGACTGGCTATCACCCGTGAGTCGCAAAGATTCCCGGCTTCTGTGCGTGCCCACCGACCGGCTCCTCAGCATCGGGAGC
>JAUMAF010000222.1:0-13098 GCA_032117045.1 Pirellulales bacterium
CGCGGACGGCGGTGTCGGTGTCGGTGAAGAGCACACCCTTCTTGGCGAGATCCTCCTGCAGCGACCCATACACCACCTCGCTCTCGAACTGCGCCTTCACACCGGAGAGAAACTTCCGCTCCGCCTCGGGAATGCCCAGTCGGTCGAACGTCTTCTTGATGGCGTCGGGCACCTCTTCCCACGTCTTGCCCTGCTGCTCCGCCGGCTTCAGGTAGTAGAAAATGTCCTGGAAATCGATGCCGACGTGGCCGCCCCAGTGGGGCATCGGCTTCGACTCGAAGATCTCGAGCGACTTGAGG
Organism: Pirellulales bacterium; assembly: GCA_032117045.1. GTDB lineage: Bacteria > Planctomycetota > Planctomycetia > Pirellulales > UBA1268 > QWPN01. The sequence continues at coordinate 300 of JAUMAF010000222.1, forward strand.
CGGAAGTCCCGCATCCAGACAGGCTCGCCCTTCATCTCCGAAATCTGCGAGACGATCGTCGCGTCGAGGCCTCTGCGGGCTTTGAAGACGGCGGGGGAGTCGGTGCGGAAGTCGTATTTGTTGATCTCGCCGAGCTGTGAATGGGCAGCTGCGAGCGTCGAGGATTCGTCGAGTCCGGTGGACATCATGCTTCTCCTGCGTTGACCAACACGTGTGACATGCTCCGCAAAGACCTGCTCGAACCACCGCCGTCAGGCCGACACGGCCCGCGCCGACTCTTCCATCGCCTTCTCTGCCTCCGCCGCCTCGGGATAGGCCGCGCGGATCCGCTCGTAGCCCCGCTTGTGCAGCTCTTGAGCGAGTTCCGGTCCGCCCGACTCGACGATCTTTCCGCCGAGCATGACATGCGTCTTGAGCGGGATGTTGTGCTCGAGCAGCTGCTCGTGATGGGTGATGATCAGGATGCCCATCTCGGCGCCGCCGATCCGGGCGATGCTCTCGCTGGCGAGCCGCACGGCGTCGGCATCGAGGCCGCTGTCGGTCTCGTCGAGCACCGCGAACTTCGGCCGCAGCATGGCGAGCTGCAGGATCTCGGCCCGCTTCATCTCGCCGCCGGAAAACCCGTCGTTGACATAGCGGCGGGCAAACTCGGTGTCCATCGAGAGCTCGCCCATCTTGCTCTTGAGCTCGTTGCGGAAATCCCGCATCGGCATCAGCTCGTGCCCCTCCTTGCGGTCCGGGTTGCGGACGTTGGTGACCGCGTGCCTGAGGAAGTCGGCGAGCCGCACGCCGGGAATCGACATCGGCCGCTGAAACGCGAGGAACACGCCGGCGCGGGCCCGCTGATCCGGCTCCATCGCGAGCAGATCGTGCCGCGTGCCGTCGGCATCGACCAGTTCGATCGAACCCGACGTCACCTCGTAGGACGGATGGCCCATGATCGCGTAGCCGAGCGTGCTCTTCCCGGAGCCGTTGGGGCCCATGATCGCGTGGATCTCGCCGCGGCCGATCTCGAGATCGACGCCCTTGAGGATCTCCTGCCCCTCGACGGAGACGTGGAGGCTGGAGATGGCGAGCGTTTCTTTCGCAGCGTGGGTCATGGGTGGTGTGACTGAGAAGGGAGGGAAGGGGCAGGATCAGACCCGGAGGGTTTCACGACCGTCTTCAGGACTGGACTTTCTGATGGTCAAAAACGAGATCGTCGATGGCGACTGGCGACGCCACATACCCGGAGTGATGCGGAATCGGAAGTTCGTCGGCGATCTTGCCGATGCCGCCTTTCTGCTTCGCGATCCGCTGACCGAGGATCTTGTCCTGAATCCGCATCAGGCCTTCAAGCAGGCTTTCAGGACGCGGCGGGCAGCCGGGCACGTAGACGTCGACCGGCACGACCAGATCGACGCCCTTGACGACGTGATAGCCCCACTTGAAGTACGGTCCGCCGCCGGTCGTGCAGGCGCCCATGGCAATCACGTATTTCGGATCGGGCATCAGGTTGTAGAGGCGTCGAACGCGGCTGGCCATCTTGTAGGTGACCGTGCCGGCCACGATCATCAGGTCGGCCTGCCGCGGCGTGGCCCGGAAGGCGCCGGCGCCGAAGCGGTCCATGTCGTAGCGGCTGGCTCCGGCGGCCATCATCTCGATCGCGCAGCACGCCAGCCCGAACGTCATCGGCCAAATGCTCGACTGGCGGGCCCAGTTGATGGCCTGCTCAACGCTCGTCAGGACAAGGTTCTCCTCGAACCGGCCCTCGATCCAAGGCTTCGTCTGGTTGGGGGTCGTCACGGTCATGGAAATATCTCCAGGGCTCGAACCACGGTCGGGCAAGGGCTGCCGCTGCGCCGCATTCGATGATGGAACCGGTTTTCTTTCAAGGGGTTGCGGCTTCCGCGGAGGGTCCGCCGGGAACCGGGGTCGCGGTCATGGGGACGGGTGCCACAGTGAACCGGCAGCACGACGCTCCATCGAGGCGGCACTCGGAGAGGTGCACCGCTGAACCGACCAGATCCTGAAGCATCAGTCGCTCGGTCGCACAGACTGCACGATCCTGCTCCGCGAGGTCCGGGTAGGGGCACGAATACGAAGTCAGCACCGCCAGCGGACCATCCTCGACCGAGCAGGCAATATCCCGCTCACCCAGGACGCCGGCGATACTCCGCAGCCGATCGACGACGGTTTCGCCCGCCATCCGGCCGCGATAAGTATCGGCGAGGGAGGCGGCGATCCGCCCGAGCAGCCCCTGCCGAACGCCGGGATCCCGCACGTCGCGGAGTTCCTTCCACAGCACCATCGCGAGGTCGCGGAAGTTGTCGCCCCCTAATCGCTGGCCGGTCGCCGTCAGACTGTAAACATGGGCCGGCCGTCCCCGGGGCCGCGCGTCGGCCCGTCGCTCCACGATTCCGGCCAGCATCAGCCGCTCGAGCCGTTGGCGCACGGCCGTGGCGGTCACGCCAAGGTTCTCGGCCAGGGCGGCGATGCCGAGGGCCGAGTCGCGCCGCAGCAGATCCACCACGGCTGAGTCGGTGTCACGAAAGTCGCTCATGCGTTAAATTTACGCCGCTCACGATATTTGACAAGCAGATATGCGAAAAGGCGTCAGGGGCGATTGATTTCCCGGCGTACACTGGAGTTTTCGAGCCGAGAAACCACGTCCTTTTGGTCCTGCACCCCGGTCTTCTGGCACCGCTGAGGCCCTTGATGGACAGCCGCCCCCGATCTCCCCTCACCGACAGCGGCTGGTTCTGGGCCGCCGTGTTCTCGCTCATGGCTCTCGTGGGGATCGGCCTGATCGGCAGCAAGTTCGACGTCCGGCAACGACAGATCGAGGGCCGTTTCCTCGGCCGGCAAGAGGCACAGGCCGAACGCGAGCGGCGGGCCGCCGGTTTGCCAGCCGTCGATCTGGCCACATCTGCCCGCGAACCAGAAGATCGGCCACACGACCGGATCGTTCCACTCTGGACGCTGGTAACGATCGCCGCGACGGCAGCGACGGTGTCGCTGGTCATGCTCGCACGGGAACGCCGACAGAGCCCGCCAAACGAACCCCACTGACACCCCGTCGGCGGTGCCTCGCCAGTCAGCAGACCCTGGGGGGCGATGGCTTGTGCATGCGTTTCACCCGATGATCGAGCGCCGCCGTGCCCGGTAGTCCCAGACCACGAACCGCTCCAGGTCCTTGCCCGCGGTGAAGAATACCCGACCGTGGGCCGCTTCCGCGAGCCGATATGCAAACTGGATATCTTCCCGCGACTGAGACCATCCCGAGAGGAGAAACACGTTCACCGTGATCCCCTCGCGGCGGCAGCATTCGGCCTCCCGCATCGTGGCCTCCTCCGTCCGCCGGTGGGGCGGGTAGAGCAGGTACAGCTGACTTCCCTCGAAGTGGGCCGTGGGCAGACCGTCGGTGATGATGATCGCCTGCTTGTTCGGCGTGTCCTGCCGCGCCAGATACTGCCGCGAGAGCGTCAGGGCGTGCTGGATATTGGTGAAGTGAGGCGGCACGTCGGCTTCGGAGATGGCTGGATCGGCCATGTCGGCCCGCAACCGGACGACTGAATCGAAGATGGTGACCGGCTTCGGGAGCAGGGTCACGATCTCACCGGCCGTCCGAGGCTTCGCGAACGACGCCATCTCGATGAACTGCACGAAGTCGCCGGGATACTCGCGGAGCACGAGCCCCTGCAACGCCAACGCCATCCGCTTCACGCTCACGTACTGACCGCCGTAACGCATCGACCCGCTCATGTCGAGCACCACCGTCGTGGCACACTTCGGATTGTTTCGCGTGCGATGCACCTCGATGTCGCGGGAATCGAGTCGCAGCCGCGGCGCCGGATCGATGCCAGAGTTGGCTGCCTCGCCCGCCTGCCGAAGCATCGCGTTGACGAGCGAGCCGGGAATGTCCATGTGGGCCACCGAGTCGCCAAACTCGTAGGGCCGCGTCGGCACGAGCTCGACCGCACCGTCACCGACGATGCCCCCCTGATGCCGCCCCGTCCGCGAAGGATCGAGCGCCGAGAAGATCTGCTCGAGGAGTTTGCCCTGAAAAATCCGCAGCGCCTGCGGAGTCAGCTGATACCCGGTCTTCGTGCGCTGCAGCCCCTGCTCGGCGGCCGTCCGTTCCACGATCTCCTGGATCTGGCGACGAAGCTGGTCGAGCTCGTCCCGCTCCCCCTGCTCGACATACTGCCCGAGCGCCTCCATGTCGATCAGAAACACCCGGGCATTCTTCCGCGCCTCCTCAACCTGACGCAGGAGCTCCTCGATCTCCTCGAGCCGCTCCTTGATCTCGAGCGCCTCCGGCACCGTGAGCTTCTCGCGGCCGATGAACTGCCACTTCGCGACGAGTTCGTCGATCTGATACACCTCGCCGAGCGTCTCGATCAGCCCGGGGAGCTGCCCCGCAAACCGCGACTGTTCGTCGTCCTGGGCATACCAGAGCCGCTCGAGTTGCCGAATCTGTTCCTCGCGGACGGCCTTGGCAAATCCTTCCCGCGATCTGGCCGGAGGCTGCATCCGCTGCGCCGCCTCGCGAAACCGCTGCCGGGCCTTCTTCTGAACGCCGTCCGTCTGATACCGCTCGAGGATCTTCCGACGCGCCTCCTCGAGTTGCCGGCGGATCGATTCGAGCGAGGGGCCGAGCCCTTTGATCTGCTCCGGATCGAGCATCACCGCTTCGGCGAGCTGCTCCTCGGTGAGGTCGCTGGCGTCGCCAAACTCCAGCAGATGCTCCATCGCAGGCGTGACGAGATCGACCGCCGGCGGCCGCGGCGGCGGAATCCGCGCCGGGTCGTACCGCTGGTAGGTGTGAACAATGCCGCCGAGCGTGTCACGAGTGGGCATGGGGATCCTCCGGCACGCGCAGGCTGCAGCAACGGCAGAAGTCTCCTCGGAGCGATCTCATCGGAGGCCTCCGGTGTCGTAGGTGGTGCGGCCGTGCGACTGGATGCGGCTGATCCGGTCGGTGGCGTAGAGCCCGGCGAGCACGAACTCGATGCAGCTGGCGCGGACGGCTGGATCTCGCGAGGCATTCATCTCGAAGGCCTTGTCCCAGACGGCGGGCACCTCGGTGACGAGCCGCTCGTAGGCGGCCGACGGCACCATATCGCCCACCTCGATCTTCACGCCCTGGCCGAAGACCTTCGTGATCTCGTCGAGGCCGTGCTCCTCCACATACTCCTCGAACACCGTCGCGATCGCCTCGGCCACCACAGCGTCGAGTACCTGGCGTTCGGTCATTTGGTGGCTCCCCATCATGTCGAGCTCGAGCTTGCCCAGGCTCGATGCGTAGAGATGCCCGAGGTCGCTGATCCGCGGCACAGCGAGCTTCTCACCGAGCCGTACGCCCCGCTGCCGGGCGCTGGCGACGGTCGTCTCATAGTTGGCGATCGAGAACCGGGCGCTCACGCCCGACTGCTGGTCGATGAACTTGCTTTTTCGGGCCGAGATCGTGACCTGCTCGAGGATCTGCTTCATGAACGGGGGCACCGCCACCGGCCACTCGCCACCGAGATCGATCCCCGCCTCCTGTTCCACCATCCGGATGCCGAGGTCGCGGTCGCGGGGATAGTGGGTGTGGATCACGGCGCCGATCCGGTCCTTGAGCTGCGGGATCACTTTGCCGGAGCGATTGTAGGTCGAGGGATTGGCCGAGAAGAGCAGCATCACATCGATGTCGAACTTCACCGGATAGCCCCGGATCTGCACGTCGCGCTCCTCGAGGATGTTGAACATCCCCACCTGCACGAGTTCGTCGAGCTCCGGCAGCTCGTTCATCGCGAAGATGCCGCGGTGCAGCCGAGGGATGAGCCCGAGATGAATCGCCTCCTCGCTCGACATGCTCGTGCCGCCCGCCAGCTTCGCCGGATCAATCTCACCGATGATGTCGGCAAACTTCGTGCCCGGCGCGAGCCGCTCGGCATACCGCTCGCTCCGCGGCCACCAGGCGATCGGCACCTCGGCCGGATCACGCCCCGCCACGAGCCGTCGACCGGCCGACGTGATCGGAGCATAAGGATCGTCGTGGAGCGGAATCCCAGGGTCGTCGAGGTAGGGGAGGTGCTCGTCAAGGAACCGCACCAGCAGCCGCATCACCCGGCTCTTCGCCTGCCCCTTCTCGCCGAGGAACAGCATGTCGTGTCCGGCGAGGAGCGCGATATTGATTTCGGGGATCACGGTGTCGTCGTAGCCGACGATTCCCGGAAAGAGCTCTTCGCCATCCCGCAGCATCCGCAGAAAGTTCTCCCGCACCTCGTCCTTGACGCTGCGGCTCTTCCAGCCGCTCGCCTTCAGTTCCGCAAGCGTGGTGGGCAATCGCTGGCTGCTCATTCGACGGGGCTCCCTCGTGTCTCTGCATGCTCGTGACGACGCATTCTAAGCGCCGCGACGGATGCGGCCCACGAAACGGTGCGTCCTAGGAGCACGTGGGCACGCACGAGCCGCGCACCAGGGCCGCCCGCGGCCTCACGGCCGGTCGGCCGGCACGGGCCGGAACTCAGCGAGGGGCTGCCCGTGCCCAGGAGCCGGCGTATGCCGCCAAGCGCAGGCAGGATGCCGAAGCGCCGGCGGCATCCGAGTGAGCTGCGGGCAGGATGCCCGCAGCGAACGTCCGGCGACGGGGCATGGGCAGCCCCGAGCCGTGCGGCGATCGCGCGAGCCGTATCAGTAGGCGGCGTCGCCCGTCGCGGGCTTGCCGTCGAGGATCGCGGCAGCATCGCCCACCCCGATCCGCGTGCAGCCCATGTCGAGGTAGCGGACGGCGTCGTCCCAGGTGCGGATGCCGCCCGAGGCCTTCACCTGGAGCCGGCCACCGACGGTGTCGAGCATCGTCTGCACCGCTTCCGGAGTCGCTCCCGTGGAGCCCGAGGCCTTCACGCCGAAGCCGGTCGAGGTCTTCACGAAATCAGCGCCGGCCAACTCGGCGAGCCGACAGGCCGTGGCGATCTGCTCCGGCGAGAGGTAGCACGTCTCGAGGATCACCTTCACGACCACGCCCTTCGGCTTGGCCTCGGCCACGACCGCAGCGATATCGGCCCGCACCGTCGCCTCGTCGCCCGATGCCAGCGCCCCACCATTCATCACCATGTCGAGTTCGCGGGCCCCGTCGGCGATCGCCAGTCGCGCCTCGACCGCCTTGACCTCGGGCCGGCAGGCGCCGTGCGGAAACCCGATCACACTCGCAACCACGACCGGGCTTCCGGCCACGAGCCGCGCCGCCTCGGCGACATCGCACGACCGCACGCAGAGGCAGCCCACGCCCCGCGCCACGCACATCGCGGCATGCTTCGCGAGGTCGTCGCGGGAGAACTCGGGCTTGAGAACGGCATGATCGAGGGTCTTGGCGACATCGGCGACGGAACGACGGTTCATGGGGCGTCTCCAGTTCGGTTGGGAAGGGCGGAAGTCTATCCGATGCCAGTCGCACGCCCCACCGGCCCCGAGCATGCCTTCCGACCGGCCGTCGCGGTTCCCCGACCGGCGGATTCGTCCCTGGATGTGACTGATTCGTCCCAGTACCGGCGGATTCGTCCCTCGCCGTGCCTGATTCGTCCCTTTGGCGATTTGCAGGGATTCAGAATGCGTCCCGCTACGGTATCTTCCCGCGAGGTGGTGCGCAGGAATCAGGAGATCGTCGATGACCATATCACGGAAAGGTCGCAGCGTTGCCCGGTTCGTCATGCTGGCGAGCCTCTGTATCGCTCACGTGCAGGCGCGGGCCGAAACGGTGCTGATCCTCTCGGACCTGCAACGGGCCGGGAATCCAGCTGGTCAGGTCACCCAGCCAGGCTGGTTCGCCCAGGAAGTGATCCAGTTCAGCGGCACAACGTCGCTGCCACTCAATCCGACGGCCAGCGGTTCCTCCACCGGCATCACCGCCACTCTCATCGCCGGAGCCCAGTGGGAATCGCGGGGCGGCACTGCCGACGGCCGAGATCCGGTGACCGGCACGACGTTCAATGACGTCGTCTCCGATCTCTGGGCGACTCGGACGATGTCGTTCACCCTGGCCTTCTCGGGACTCAGCACCGGCGCCGCCTATCGAGTTCGCACCTGGCACAACGACTCCTACAACTCCAACCAGGGGTTTGCGGCAGGGGGCGGAACAGTGCAGCTTTCTGCGAGCGGCGCCGCGGTCGTGTCGTCGACGAGTGGGACCGTCACGAACCTCAGGGGCGCACAGATCGCCAGTGCGTTTGGGATCGCGGCGATGACCTTCATCCCGAGCGTAGCGAACCCACAGATCACCTATACCCGCGTGGGCGGGAGCATCACGGCCCTCCCGGTGAACGGGGTGGAGGTGACGGCGATCGTCGTCCCGGAACCGACCGTGGGTGCTGCCCTGGCACTCGCCGGAACGGTCGTCGTCGCCGCCTGGAGACGACGGACACGGGCCGGTTAGGGCGGCCTTATGGCCGGTCGGTTTCGACACAGGTTCAAAAATCTGCGTTACGGGATCAGGCCGTGACGGCGAGCCGGCGCAGGGCGGCGATTCCGCGGTCGAGCGTCCGATCGCTGACGGTGTAGGCGATCCGGAAATGACTGTCGGCGCGGCCAAACACGCTGCCCGGCACCACGATCAGCTTCTCCTCCGCCGCCGCCCGCTCGGCAAAGGCCTTGCCCGAACCGCCGGGCGCCTTCGGATAGAGATAGAAGGCGCCACCGGGCTGCACGAACTCATAGTGCCCGCGGAGGCCGTCCATGAGCTTGTCGCGCTTCCGGCGGCACTCGGCGAGCGGCAGATCCATCGGGCAGTCGAGGGCGGCGATCGCGGCCCACTGCCCTGGCTGCGGCGCACAGACGAAGGTGTATTGCTGCATCATCGTGACGGCGTCGATGATCGGCTTGGGGCCGTGCATCCAGCCCACCCGCCAGCCCGTCATGGCATGCGACTTGGAGAAGCCGTCGATCACGACGACCTGCTCGGAGTGCAGGGCAGGGGAGTGAAAGGGCGAGTCATAGCAGTAGGAGCGGTAGAGCTCGTCGCTGACGAGCGTTACGCCCCGCGATTCCGCCAGCACCGCCAGATCGCGGACCGTGCCGGCATCCGCGACGAAGCCGGTGGGATTGGCCGGCGTGTTGAGAAGGATGGCCCGTGTGGCCGGCGTGATGGCGGCGGCGACCTGATCGACATCGATCCGAAACGACGGCGAGGTGTCGATCGGCACTACCCGTCCCCCGAGAAACTCAACGAGCGGCCGGTACATCACGAACGCCGGCTCGAAGACGATCACCTCGTCGCCGGGATCGACGAGCGCCATCAGCGCGAGCACGAGGGCCCCGCTCGAGCCGCTCGTCACGCAGAGCCGCCGGTCGGGCTGGCCGGTCTCCTGGCGGGCGAGTGCCTCAAGCCGTTCACGGAGCGCCGGGATCCCCTGCGTGGGCGTGTAGCCATTTCGGCCGGCGTCGGTCGCCGCCTTCGCCGCCTCGCGGGCCGCCACCGGCATCTCGAAATCGGGCTGGCCGATCGAGAGATTGATCGGGTCGTCGAGTTTCGCGGCGAGATCGAACGCCTTGCGGATGCCCGACGAGTCGAACGCCGCCGCTCTCCTCGACACGCTCCGCCGCGGCCGGGCCGCCGATTCCGACTCGTGCATCACGAAAGCGTCCTGGCGTTCAGCCGGCGTCCTTGAAGAGCTCGGCGAGCCGCTCGGCGAGCTTCTCGCCTCGCGCATTGAGCATGATCACGTTGCCGTCGCGGCCGATGAGGATCAGCTGCGGGATGCCGGAGATGCCGTAGAACTGCGCGGTCGGATCCTGCCAGCCCTTGCCGGCATAGATGATCGGCCAGGGAATCTCGTTCTCGGCCACGAAGGCATCGACCTTATCCTTCTCCTCGTCGAGACTGATGCCCAGCACCTCGAAGCCCTTGGCGTGGTACTTCTCATATTGCTCGATCACGTTGGGGATCTCGGCGATGCAGGGACCGCACCAGGTCGCCCAGAAGTCGACCAGCACCACCTTGCCGGCCAGCGACTTCTGATCGAACGGCTTGCCGTCGAGCAGGTCCCCGCTGATTTCCATCGGTTTGCCCGGGAGCGAAAGGAGCCGGATCTTGCCGGCGAAGCTCTCGCCGAGTTCCCTGATCTTCTCGTCCTTGCTGGCCGTGAGGATCGGACCGAACGTCATCAGCGCGTCGGCAGCGACCTGTTCACCGTCGGGAATCTGCTCGAGCGCTCCGCAGAGCTGCATCACCAGCCCGGCCGTCTGCTGATCGTTCGGATTCGCGGCGAGCAATGCGGCGGCCTTTTTGACGATCATCGGCGCCGCGTTGAACTTCTCCTGGGCGAACATCTGCTGGGCCTCGGAAACGATCAGTAGCCGTTTGGACTCCATCGCCAACTCCGGCGATGGGTCGTTCTCGAGCGTCATGGCGAATGCGGCCATGTCCTTGCCGGCCTGCTCGTCGCCCAACTGGCTGAGCCGCATCAGGCTCTCGAGTTTCATCTTGGCAGCCTTGACATGGAGCGGATCGGCGGCCGGAACCTTGGGAAGGATCGCGTCGGCTGCCTCGACCGACACCCGGGACACGTCGGTGATGTACTTCATCATCTCCTGCCGCGACTTCGGCTGCGTCTTCGGCGGGAGGAGCCCGTCGACAAACTCGAGCAGCTGCTCCGGGGTGCCCTGCGGCAGCGGCGGCACGACCAGTCCGACAGCGTTGGGCTGGGCGGTCGCGGCCGCTCCGGGCTGACGGGCATGCACCACTCGCGAAAGGCTCGGGCCGACGAGCACAGCGACCGAGGCCAGGCCCACGAATGCCGCCGAAACGATCGACGCGGGCAACTGACGAAATGCGACGGCACGAAGGAGCATGACGACCTCACAACCTCGGGTGGGGGGCGGGGCCGCAGCGGCCCCGAAGCCTGGGGATCGTACCCGCGGTGCGCCGTCGGCGGCAACCTGCGGTGCGGTCGTCACTTCACGATCGTGCGGAAACGGACGAATCCGCTTTCTCCGGGCCGCAGTGTCTCCTGCAACCGCCACGTGAGCACGACAGAGCCATCGTCGCCGGTCTCGGTCACGAAATCGGCCGGCACGCTCGCAGCCGCGGAGTCGGGGATGTAGCGGAGCCGAGCCGGCAGCGCATCGGCCAGGACGACGGCCGTCAGCGGGCGGTCGCCCGAGTTGAGCATAAAAATCGTGAAGTCGAGTTCCTCGCCGGGCCGCGCAGTGTCACTGCCGGCCCGCTTGCAGAGCGTGAGTTCGGCGCGGCCTGGCTCCTCGAAGCGGAGCGTGGCGGTGCCGCGATCGACCGCGACCACCTCAGCAGCCTGATCATTGACGAGCACGTTGGCCGCCTTGATGCAGGTCCACGCGATCGGCACGTCGAAGCCCACCTGCACGAGCGGCCGTTGCCGCAGTCGCTCGAGTTCCGGCGTCTGGTCGGCGACTCGCGCGACAGGCCCTTCGACGCCATCGCCCTCGCGGGGCAGGTCCCCCTGATCCACTGCGAGCGGACCGAGGCGTTCCTGCACGGCCACGCCCGGCAGCGCCTTGCGAGCCGCCTCGAGTGCGAGGTTCTGCGTCTTGCCGCACACCGGCTGCAGCACCTCTTCGAGTTCCACTCCCGCATCGAGCGACAGGCCGCGCGGCCCCTCCGGCCGGGCATCCTCGAGCGGCCGCGTCACTTCGCGAACCGCGCCAAATCGCGGCGCGAACACGCAGGCGCAGTTCGACGCCACCAGCCGCACTTCCGTGGCGTCGGGCATCTCGTCGGCAGGACGAAAGCGGGCCACGGTGTCGCCCGCGGTGAGGTTTCGCAGCTGGTCAGCACCGACAGCCTGCGCAGGCTTGCACGCATCGCCACCATCGCAGACGAGATACGGGCCCACGAGCGGCGGCGGGGCCTCGCAGGTCATGCATACCGCCGGCGGACAGTCGGTGCCGCAGTCGCCGGTCGGGCAGCCACTCGGGCCACACATGCTTCGACCGAGACGGGGCAGGGCGGGGCAGGGGGCCTCGAGGCCGGTTCGTTGCACATGCGGATCGTGGGTGGCCGCGGCGTTCGAGGGCTGCCGAACTTCGGATTCCCAGTGGGCTGGCCGCGGAATCGCGTCGGCCGCCGCACCGCTGGCCACCACGTCGTCTCCGGCAGCACCGTCCGCCGCGATCGCGGCGGACGTCGAGACGACCGCTGCCGTCGGCATGCCGCGGCACGACGCGAGGGTGATCGCCGCGGTCGCCACGGCGAGGATTCGCAGCCAGCGCAGCCGCCCGGCAGCCGGAGTCGCGGTGATCGGTCGATGGTGGTCACGGCCGCTCATGGCACGAACCCCGGCGAGGGCATGCGGTTGCCAATGACGAGTTCCGCGACGGGATCTCCCAGCGTGCTGGCTACGTCGAGGGCATCATCACCCGGCTTCACGTCGAACCATCCGGCTGGCACCGGATCGGGCTGCTCCGATTCGCACGATGCATACACCACCCTTCTGACATGACCGCCGGTCGCGGCCGAGTCGAGATCGTCCTGATCGATCACGACTTCGACGGGAAACCGCCAGGCCATGCCCGCGGGCGTGGCGAGCTTTGCCAGCACTCGCACCGACGGAAAGAGTTCCTCCCCCTCGCGACCGGGAATGCCGCCGATTCGCAGCCGGTAAGGCTGGCCGACGACCAGGCCGATCCGCAGCGGACCCGATCGGAGCGTCGACCACCCCTCGGCGGTCTCGATGGACAGTTGCAGGCCGTCAGGACCACGAATCTCGATCGGCTGGACGCGATCGGGGAGCTGAGATTCCGGACAGGGACCGGGCTGCGGCCGCCGTGAGGCGCCAATCGCTCCCGGTCCTGAGGTGCTGGC
>JAUMAF010000223.1:0-17284 GCA_032117045.1 Pirellulales bacterium
TTCGACATCCCCGGAGATCTTCTGGGGGCTCACGCCGCCGAGACGGCTGGATACGTGCTGGCGTTCTTCGTCGTCGGTGTCTTCTGCCTCAAGGCCCGGGAGGTGGCGTCATGAGTGAGTTGCGGCAGGATCCCCGGCCCGGTCGGGAGTCGTGGACGGTGGGCCGCGGTGATCGATCTGCGGGGCCACGGCCCGCCGGCGAGCCGTCGTGGTTTGGCCTGCGACGCGGCACGCTGGCGGCCCTGATCGCGATCGCGGTGCTGCTCGTGCCACTCTCGGCGCTGAGCCAGCCTGCCGACTCCACCAACGCCGGCGGCCTTCTGGCGCGGCTGCGTGCGAAGTTCGGGCTTTCACAGGCCAATCTCGGCGAGGTGGATCCCACGAGTGAGACGATGCGGTTCGCCACGCTCGGCTTGAAAAACATCGCCGTGACGCTGCTCTGGGACCGCGCCAACCATTACAAGAAGGTCGAGGATTGGGCCAACCTCTCGGCGACGCTCGAGCAGATGACGAAGCTTCAGCCCAACTTCTATTCCGTCTGGGACTTCCAGGCCCACAACCTTTCCTACAACATCTCCGTCGAGTTTGATGACTACCGCGACCGCTATGCCTGGGTGATGAAGGGGATCGAGTTTCTCCGTCAGGGTATTTCGTTCAACACCCGTGAGCCGCGGTTGTTGGGCCGGATGGGCTGGTTCATCGGGCAGAAGATTGGCAAGTCGGACGAAAAGGTCCAGTTCCGGAAGCTCTTCAAGGCCGACGACGACTTCCATGACCGTGACGACCCCGACCGCACGCTCCCCGAGCGAGACAACTGGCTCGTGGCCCGCGGGAAGTACCGGGCCGGCCAGGCGCTGGCCGATCGCGGGGCGCCGCTCAAGACGACACCGCTCATCTTCCACAGCGAGCCGATGATGACCTCGATCAACCATGCGCGGGCCCTCGAGGAGGATGGCGAGTTTGGTCCGGCAGCAAAGGATGGCTGGAAGCTCGCCAACGACGAACTCGGCCGCTTCGCGGAGCGGGACATACCGACGAGTTGGGGCGTGCCGATCCAGTTGCGGCTCCGCGAGGCGGAGGAGAAGCGGGCGGCGCAACTGGCTGCGGACCTCGAGCAGCTCCTTCCGGGGCAGTTCGCGGCGGCCCAGCAGAACCGGAAAGACGCGCTCACGGCCGACCAGAAGGCGGCGCTCGAAACGCCGGCGCTTGAGCGCACCGAGGCCCAGCAGCAGGCGGCGGCGGCGGCCGAGAGCCAGCTGCTCGTCACCTGGAAGTCGGTGGCCAGGCAGGCGCCGGCCGACGTGCGGGCCAAGGCGGAAGATCTCGCCCGTGAATACACCGAGGCGCAGGAGCGGGCGACGATGATCGATCGCTATCGGGACATCGTCAACTTCGACTTCTGGAGAGCGACCTGCGAGGCCGAGGTGACGGAGCCCGCCCTCGAGGCCCGCGAAAGCACGTGGCGGGCCGACAAGGAGTTTGAGGCGGCCCGGCTGCAGTCGGCGAAACAGGCCTACGAGCAGTCCTTCGCGGCCTGGCGAAAGGTGCTCGACGCGTCCAAGGTGTTGCGAGAGGATCCGCTCACGGCCGACGACATCGTCGAGGTGATTGATCGCTATCGGAAGCTTCTCGAGCAACTCGACGAGCCCTTCCCGTCGCCGTTTGTCCTGCAGGACGTGATCGACCTCGTCTCCCCCGGTGGGTGAGCCGCGGCCTCACCGCCGGCGAACCGTCAGGCGGTCTTCTTGGAGACGAGGAGCTTGTCGATGCGACGGCCATCCATGTCGATGACCTCGATCATCAGTCCGCGCCATTCGAGCGTGTCGCCGGCAATGGGAATCCGCTCCAGTTCCGCAAGCACGAGCCCCGACACGGTGGAGTAGTCGCGAGGCAGGGGATCGATCTTGAGATCGAATCGCTTGACGAGGTCTTCGATGCCCGCGCTTCCTTCGACCAGCCAGGAACCATCGTCGCGCCGCACGAAATCCTCGGTCGCGGCGCCCCGATGTTCGTCGTGAATCTTGCCGACCAGTTCCTCGAGCACGTCCTCCAGCGTGACGAGCCCCTCCGTGCCGCCGTATTCGTCGAGGACGATGGCCATTTGGTTGCGCTCCTTCTGGAACAGCTCGAGCAGCCGGTTGAGGGGCATCGTCTCTGGCACGAAGATCGCGCGATGGAGCATCTTGCGGAGTTCGATGGGCCAGCCCATCCAGGTGTTGCGAAGCACGTCCTTGATCGAGACGTAGCCGACGATGTGGTCGAGCGAGCCTTCGTAGACCGGGAGTCGCGAGTAGCCCGCCATGGCAATGGCCCCGAGGATCTCACCCGACGGCGTCTCGATGTCGAGGGCGTCGAGATCGATACGGGGCCGCATGATGTCGCGAACGGTCCGCTCGCCGAGCCGCAGCGCCTCCACGGCGACGGCCTGCTCGACGGCCTCGAGAATGCCTTCGGCTCGGCCGGTCTCGAGGAGATGTTCGATGTCGTCCACCGACACGCTGGGCTCCGTCTGCTTGCTGGCCCCCAGCAGAAAGAGGACCGCCGAGGTGGCCGTGCTCATGCCCCAGACGAGCGGGGTGGTCAAGCGAGCGAACAGCTGCATGGCCGGGGCGGCGAGTCTTGCGAACGACTCAGCCCGCCGCAGGGCCAGCCGTTTCGGCACCAACTCCCCGAGCAGGAGCGTGACGAACGAGAGGAGGAGCACGAACACGGTGAGCGCGATCGGCCGAGCGACGCCCGCGATGGCCGGAGGGGCGCGGTCGGCGATCCACGCGGCCAACTCACTCACGAGGCTGTCGCCGCCGTAGGCGGCGGCCAACGTGCCGACGAGCGTGATGCCGATCTGGACAGTCGGCAGAAATCGGTCCGGGCTGTTGGCCAGTTCGAGGGCGGCCCGCGCCCGGCGGTCGCCCTGATCCGCCAGCGCCCGCAGTCGGCCTCGGCGGCTGGCGACGATCGCCATCTCGGCGCCGGAAAAGAATCCGTTCGCGAGGATCAGCGACAGGACGATGAGGATTCCCGGAAGCATGGTCGTTCGGTTCGTTCTTCTTCGCTGGGGCCGGTGGCCGAGGGATGCGTCTAGCGACCGACGGACTCGTCACGATCGATCACGGCGAGATTGTCACGATGGACGACCTCCTCGTAGGGCACGCCGCCGAGCACCTCGGCGATTCGTTCGGTGCGGAGACCGGCAATCCGCCGCAACTCGTCGGCGGAATAGTTCACCAGACCCCGCGCGAATATCCGGCCGTCGGCGGTGGCCAGCGCGACGACGTCGCCGGTGGTGAAGTCTCCTGAAAAGGAGTGAATGCCGGCGGCCAGCAGGCTTCGGCCACCGCTCACCACGGCCTCCCGAGCGCCCGCGTCGACCAGCACCGTGCCGCGGGCGTCGGCCGACCAGCCGAGCCACCGCTTCCAGGCGGGCATGGTTTCGCTGCGGCCTGTGAACAGCGTGCCGACCGGCACGCCACGGCAGATCCGCTCGAGCACGTCGTCGTCCCGCCCGGACGCGACGATGCAACTGCCGCCGGCCTCGGTCACCATTCGTGCAGCGGCGATCTTGCTGGC
This sequence comes from Pirellulales bacterium, assembly GCA_032117045.1. Lineage (GTDB taxonomy): Bacteria > Planctomycetota > Planctomycetia > Pirellulales > UBA1268 > QWPN01. The sequence goes on from JAUMAF010000223.1 coordinate 3,568, forward strand.
CATGCCCCCCTTCGACAGGCCACCGAGCTTGTCCTGAGCGAATCCTGCGACGGCCGCGTCGATTCGCGGCACGTGCGACACGATGGCGGCGCCTTGTTCGGAAGGATGGCGATCGAAGAGCCCCTCGACGTCGGAGAGCAGGACGAGCAGCGGTGCTCCCAAGAGCGTCGCCACGAGGGCGGCGAGCCGGTCGTTGTCGCCGAACGAGGTCCGCAGTTCCTCGACGCTGACGGTGTCGTTCTCGTTGATCACGGGCACCGCACCGTAGTCGAGGAGCGTGAGGAGGGTGTTGCGGATGTTGAGATAGCGGGTTCGATCCTGAAGATCGTCGGCGATCAGCAGCACCTGGGCCACGTGGCGACCACGACCGCGGAGCGCTCGTTCGTAGGCCTCGATCAGGCAGCTCTGGCCGATGGCGGCCACGGCCTGGAGGCGGGCCAGTTCGGTCGGCCGGGTGGTCAGGCCGATGCGGCCCATTCCCGCGCCCACTGCCCCCGAGCTCACGAGCACGACCCGGCGACCGGACGCGGCGATGGCATCGATCTGCCGGCCGAGCGACTCGATGCGGGCCGTATCGAGGAGGCCGTCGGGCCCGGTGAGCACGCGGGTGCCCACCTTGACGACGATCAACGCTGCGGCGGAGGTGATCTGCTGGCGGATCGTGTCGGTCATGGCGACGGAGGGAGTGGGTGCCCAGACGTAGGGGCGCAAAACCGCGTATCGTACCCTCGCAGCGGCACACCGGACCACCCGGACGTTTCCCGTCGCAGAGACGCAGCCGCCACGAGGTCGGTGCGGCAACCGGCCACGGTGGCTGCGGTGGTTGAGAGCCCTCGGGGCTCATCCCTATGATGGCGCTGCCGTTGTCGATGCCGCCCGATCGTCTGTCGATGCCGGCCGCTGTTGGACCCGCACCGCCGAGGTTTGCTTTCGATGAGCGACTTGCATCACGAATGCGGCCTGGCCGCGATCTATCACCTCACCACCGGCGAGCCCAGTCCCCTCTGTCCGGACCAGGGGCCCGAGGAAGTCTCCCGACTCATGCCGCGGATGCTGCTCGACATCCAGAACCGCGGCCAGTTGTCGGCAGGGATGACAGCGTGGAACCCCAAGCGGAGCCAGCTTCTCGCCACGTACAAGGAGGTGGGAGGCGTCAGCGAGGTGTTTCGGATGAGCCATCGAGGCAAGTACGAGAGCGTGATGGAGCAGCATGTCGGGCGGGCCGCCATCGGCCACGTGCGGTATGCGACGTGTGGAGCGGAAGACCGCGGCTATGCCCAGCCGCTCGAGCGGCCCCACATCCAAAAGCGGAAGTGGTTTGCCTTCGGCTTCAACGGCCAACTCGCCAACTATCCCGAACTCCGCGAGGAGATTCTCGCGGGCGACGACAACCATCTCGCCCGCGACAACGACACCGAAGTGATCATGCACGCGATCGGCCAGGAACTCGCCGGCGACGCCGACCCCGATCCGGTCGACATGCTCGCCGCGATTTCTGCACGATTCGACGGCGCCTGGAACCTCGCCCTGCTCGATGCCTGCGGTCGTCTGATCGTGGCCCGCGATCCGCTCGGCATCCGACCCATGGAGTATGCCCAACTCGGGCCCCTCGTGGCGGCCGCCAGCGAGAGCGTGGCCCTGCTCAACCTCGGCTTCCCGACGGAATCGATCCGGTCGCTGGAGCCCGGCACCGCCCTGATCGTGGACGGGACGACCGTGCGGGTGGAGCGGTTCGCCGAGTCGCCCCGCCAGGCACACTGCTTCTTCGAGTGGGTCTACTTCGCCAACGTGGCCAGCACGATGGACGAGCGGAGCGTTTACCTGTCACGAAAGCGTCTCGGCGAGGAACTCGCCCGATTGGAGACGGTGAGCGTCGATGCCGATACCGTCGTGGTGCCGGTGCCCGACACGAGCAAGGCGGCTGCCGACGCGATGGCCTACCGACTCGCGATTCCCTGCGTCGAAGGTCTGATTCGCAACCGCTACACCGGCCGTACCTTCATCGACGGCGCGACCAGCCGCCGGCAGAAGGCCGAGACGAAATACACCCCGCTTCGTGAGGTGCTCGAGGGAAAGCGGGTGATCCTCGTGGAGGACTCGATCGTGCGAAGCACGACCATGAAGGTGCTGCTCGGCAGGATGCGGTCGCTGGGTCTCGCTCGAGAGATCCACGTGCGGGTGGCCTGTCCGCCGATCGTCGCCCCGTGCTTTTACGGCATCGACATGTCGACGATCGACGAACTCTTCGCCCCGGAGTTTCTGCCGGACGGGCTGCTGACCGAGGCGGCGCAGGCCAACATGGCAGCGCGGCTGGGCGCGGATTCCCTGCGCTATCTGCCCATCGAGTCGGTGGCCCGGTCGATCGGATTCGAAGCTGCCGAACTCTGCCAGGCCTGTCTGACGGGCCGGTATCCGACGCCGGCCGGCGAGCGGCTCTATCAAGTCGCCCTCTCCCAAACCTCGCGAGGCGGTGCGGGACGAACGTACGAGCCGGTGCGGTAGCACCGCGGTGTGGTATGGCATGCCGTTGAAGCCGACCGGCTGCGAGGAGAGACGCGATCATGCCTCGGGCGGAACGACCCGTTCGCAGCCCGCGTGGTGATCGTTGCGAACCAACGCCGCCCGCCACACGGGCTGGCCGGCGAGTCGCGTGCGCCGCTCGAAGTGGGTGCGGTAGTCGAGATCGTGCTCCGGCGGAATCGCCGGCTCCTCACGCGGGTTGGCAAACAGCCCCGTGGCCGTGGCGAACGCCATCGACTCCAGGAAGTATTCCTCGACGTCGGTCCAGACATGCAGCGTGGCACCGGCCGGGAGCACCCGACCGGCATGCTGCAGGAAGAGCTCGGAAAGCACCCGCCGCTTGCGGTGCCGGGCCTTCCACCACGGATCGGGGAAGTAGACGTGCAGGCCGCCGAGACAGGCGTCGGGCAGCACACTGCGGACGAGGAACGTGGCGTCGCCGTGGATGATGCGGGCATTCATCGCCTGCGCCTTGGCGATCCTGGCCGCGCAGAGCCGCGCGTAGCCGCCGGCGAGTTCAACGCCCAGGAAGTTGCGATCGGGAGTGCGTGCCGAGGCGGCGGACAGAAACAGCCCCTTGCCGCTGCCCACCTCGAGTTCGACAGGGGCATTGCAGGGAAAGACCGACTGCGGATCGAAGGGGATCGGCAGCGATTCGAGCGCGATGAAGTGCGTAGAGAGATCGAGCGACGGATCGGGCTTGCGGGGTGGGCGGCGTGGCATGCGACACACAAGGTCGGACGAAGGTCTGAGAAAAGGGTTCCGGCACCAAGGGGCGGTTCGCGGAACAGGCTGCCGGTCCGGGCCGCCTGCTCAGGGCGTGATCACGACACGGCGGCGCGGCTGGCCGCGATCTTGCCCGCCGATTCGAGCGCGTCGATCGGCAGCGGGACGCCCTTGATCATGCCGTCCACGACGATGTTTTCCCGGACGATGCCCTGGAACCGGCAGACGATCATGGCCCGCGGACGGACACGAATCCGCTCCACCGCGATCACCAGTCGATCGCCCGGCATCACGGGCTCGCGGAAGCGAACCTCCTCCAGCCCGCCGAACCCGACCACCTTGGCGTCGAGCAGGTTGTACCGCTGGCTAAAGTAGCTCGAGAGTTGTGCCGCCGCCTCGCACATCAACACCCCGGGCATGAGCGGCACCCCAGGAAAATGACCCCGCACCCAGAACTCGTCGGGCGTGAGATCCTTGTAGCCCACGCAGAGTCCGCGGGCCAGGTCCTCGTGGACAATGGCCGTGAGTTGCTCCATCTCGAACCGCTGCCTGTTCCAGCGGCGGATCTCGTGGATGTCGGCGATCACCCGATCGAGGTCGTACTCGCTCGGCTGAATGATGAAATCGCGCGGAGCCACTGCGGGGAGGTCCTCGGGCGGCACGGGAAGGAGGGCAAGACGGACGGCCGGTTCAGGGTCGCTACGATCGGGTACGCGAATCACCTAGGGAAATCGCGTGCGCGAATCGTGCGCGAATCACGTACGGATGTGCTTTCGCTTTGCCTTGCGAGCCTTGCTGCTGGCAGGCCGGGCTCCGTGGTTCGCCTTCTTGAGTTTGCGGTGCGGTTTGGCCATGGAAGCCTCCGGAAAAAAACGGGACATCGAGCCCTGGCACAGGGCCCCGAGGTTGTACCACGGCTCATCGCTGCATTCCACCGTCCGCAGCGAGTCATCGTTCGGCGGCGATCGCCTCGCGGAGGCTGGTCCGCACGATCTCCACAAAACTTGCCCCGAGAAACCCGATCAGCCCGCCGATCACCGCCGACGAGACACCGCCTAACGCGGCTCCCGCCACCGAACTGGAGGTCAGGATGGTCAGCGCCGAGGCGCCCGTGATCCCGCCGCATGCGGCACCGATGCCGGCCGACACCGGCACCAGCCTGCCGAGGCTCTCCCGCTGGTCGAGGCGGGTGGGGCGTGCCGTTGGCAGGACGGGTGGCTTGTCCGCTCGGCCCCGCAACCGGGCGAGATCGTGATCGGTCGATTTGCCGAGTCGCGTGCCGATGGCATTGCCCGCCACGTGCATCGCCACGCTGGCAATCACCACGGCCACGGCGAGCCAGCCGGCCAGCCCCAGCCAGCCAATGGCCGCGCACGCCACCCCGAGCACCACTGCAAGCCAGGAGTATGTGACCGGTCGCATCGCCGTCGTTCCTCGACCTGGAGTATAGGCCGGCCGGGGAGGCCGCCTACCAGCCGACGGCGACGGCCTCGGGTTTGTAGATTGGCAGCAGCCGGTAATAGACCTCGAGCGTGAGCACGGCGAGGGCGGTGTGGGCCAGCCGGCCGCCGGGAGCGGTGTCGTGGTCGGCGAAAAACCAGCTGCCCGTCTCGTGTCCGACCGCAGCCTGCCGCGACACGAGCTGATCGCGGTTGCGGCCGTTCCACCTCGGCCACAGGGAGTGGTCCCGCTGCATGAGCGCCTGCGAGAGATAAAAGTTGAGATAGACGGCGTCGGGATCCGGTCCCCCCTTCGCGAGCGCCGCGAGTCCCCGGTCGAGTGCCGGCTCGTTCTGCCAGCCTGTATAGAGGCGGCAGAGCAGGCCGACGGCCGACGTGCAGGGCCGGGCCTGGGGCGACTGGTAGCCGTAGGCCTCACCGCGCCGGGTCTGAACGCGGTCGAGAAACCGGGAGATCCCATCCATGGTCGGCGATGGAATGGCGACCCCCGCGAGGCCGGCGCTGCGGAGGGCGGCGAGTTGCCAGGCGGTCACCGTCGTGTCACCCGGCTGCCCAGGCAGATACCGCCATCCGCCGCCGTGCATGTCCTGCGCGGTCTCGATGAATCGCACGGCATCTCGCACGTAACGGACTAGCCCCTTGTCCTGTGTCATGCCCAACGCCTCGGCGAGCGCCAGCGTCGCGACCCCGTGGCCATACATCGTGCCCTCGCTCAGGTCTCCGCCCCGCGGCGTGGGCTGCATGCGGCTCATCAGGTAGTACACGCCGCGGGTCACGGTTTCGCGGTAGGCACCTTCCACGTGGGTGTGCCCGGCGCCGAGAAAGGGCAAAAGCGCGATGCCCGTGGCGGCCGTGGTGCTCGACACGGTGCCGGGATCCCGACAGCCGCCGTCACACTGACAGTTTGAAAGGTCGAACCGCCACGAGCCGTCAGCGGCCTGATGGTGGGCCAGCCAGGCCAGGCCACGCTCGACGGCAGCCTCGCTGGCGACTGAGCCACCGCGGTCGAGCACGCCCCGCCCGCGGGCCCGGCCGCGGCGGCCGGCAAAGGGGCTGTGGCCAGGATCGGCAGCGCTGGGGCGGGGAACGGCCACGGTAACCTCCCGATTCGGCGCGGCGATCGCGGGAGGCTCGAACGCAGCGACGTCGGCGGCAACCGCGATCGGCATCGACGCCAGCAATGCGGTGGGATCGGCCACGCTGGGTAACTCGGGAGGCATGGCCGTGACGTCCGTCTCCGCCGCCGGGGCCTCTTCGGCCAGCGCCACGATATCAACGACGGCCACCTCGCCCGGGTCGCCGCCGGCCGCCGAACCGGGATCGAACTCGGCGGCGGTTTCCTCGGCCAGGGCGATCACGACGGGCTGCGGTCGATCGGGCTGCCGCGCCGGAATCATGAGCAGCGCCAGCGCAATCAGCGCGGCGACATGGGCGATGACGCTCGCATACGTCGATCGCACGACGGGGCTGTGGATCAGCCGCTCGATCGAGGTCGTGCCATCCCGGGTATCACGCATCGCCGCCGCTCCGCACCGTCGGTCAGTCTGGGAAACCTGTCGGTGTGGGGAACTAGGTGAAAGGTTTGGTCTGGCATTCGGACGGTGACTTTTCCGCCTGCGTCGAATGGAACGGCGGGGTACGGCTGATTCCGCGCGGGCCACCGCCTCTGCAGGTTTCATCGGCAGGAGCGGCACGGCCGCTGGAGCATCGGGGGGCGAACCTGACCGGTTGGGGCGGCCTCGAAACCAGACCGACGACCGCTATTCCTTGAACTCGTCGTCCACGACCTGATTGCGATAGATCGGCAGGTGGCGGTAGTAGACCTCGAGGATCATCGTGGCGAGCGAGGTGCAGTAGAGCCGGCCGGCTGCCTCCGGCGCGTGGCCGTCGTCGAAGCCGGCGTGCCAGCTACCCGTTTCGTGGCCGCTCGTCGCCTGTTGCTTGAGCACCAGTTCTTTCATCCGCTTGTTCCACGAGATCCAGATCTCGCCCTCCATGTGGTGCATGATCTGCGTGGCGTAATAGTCGTAGTAGAGATCGTTCGTCGGTCCCGTCTTGGCGATGTAGGCGATGCCATCCTGAAGGGCCGGATGGTCCTTCTTCCAGCCGAGGTACATGCGGCAGAGGAGCCCCACGGCCGTGCGTCCGACCGTCGGGGTGGAGTTGTCGGTATAGCCATACCGAGCGCCCCCCTTCGACTCGACGGAGTTGAGGAAGTCGATCGATTTCTTGACGGTCAGCGGGTTGACCTGCAGGTAGGCCATGTTGCCGCTCTTGAGCGCCATGATCTGCCAGCCCACGGCCGACGTGTCGCCGGGCTGCCGGGGCGTGTACCGCCAGCCGCCACCGACCGGATCCTGGGCCTGCATGATGAAGTTCAGCACAAGTTGAGCAGGTGCGGCGAGGCGGTCGTCCTGGGACATGGCATAGCATTCCGACAGCGCGATGCCGGCGAGCCCCTGGGAATAGAGGTTGCCAAAGCGGTCATAGGCCTTGCCCTTGCCCTCAACAGCGCTTCGGGCGAGGAACGAGATGCCCTTCTCGATGATTGGCTTGTATGGTCCCTCGCGATGCGTGTAGCCCCGACCAAGGAAGGGCAGGAGCGCCATGGCCGTGGCGCCGCATCGGTCGTTGGCTTTGCTGCCACCGGATCCGGAGCACTGGCCTCGGCAGGTCGGGCATGCTTTCAAATCAAACGACCATCCGCCGTCGGGCAACTGATGCTGTGCGATCCAGTTCAGCGAGCGATCGACCGCCTGTTCCGTGTCGCCTCCTCCGCCGCTTGCCGCCGCGAGCTTCCCCGCCTGAGCCCGGCCGCCGAGGCCTCCAGCGGTGCCACCAATCGCGCCGATCGTCGCCATCATGTCTGACGCGGGTGCCGTCTCCGAGCCGAAGTCGGTGAGTTCGACCGCCAGCGGAGCGGCGTCGAGGTCGTTGGCATTCGATACGACCTCGACCGGAGCCACGGCTACCTCGGTCGTCACGGTCACGTCGGCCGTCGGTTCTGCAGGTTCCACGACCGACAGCTCAGGAAGATCCTTCTCGAGTTCGGTGAGTTCGTCCTCCTGCTCGGGTGCTGCCGAGGTGATGACCCGCACCACTTCCTTTTTTGGCGGCGGGTTCACGATCAGGGCCATCGACAACAGCGCCACGACATGGACGAGCATGCTGATCGCCCAGGCCGGCGCCTGCTTCACGGCCGACATGACGGGGGATGCCGACGGGGCATCGACCGGGTCGTCCGCGGCGGATGTCAATGGGGCCGCCGTGGCAGCAGCCGGCCTGACGGATGGTGCCACGGGCTTCGCCGGCCGTTGTTTCGGCGGCTGGGCCGTCGGTTGACCTGTGGGGGCGGGCCGTCCAGACACGGCAGGTGGCGCAGGCGGGACGGGCGTCTCGTGAAGATCGGGATCAATCTGGCTGGACATCGGATGGGTTCCCTGCCGATCGCATCGGCCGCATCTCCCCGCCGGCCTCGCCAATGTTCCGCCAAGCCCGATGAACGCGCGGGTCAACACGGGTGAAAAGCCGGTTTGGATGCCCGTGCAAAAACCGTTGTTTCCCTCAGTTCAATATACTCCCCTCAAACGTTCCGGTCTCGTTGGAGGGAGGGCTGGGAAGGCTTGCCGTGGGCTGCCGGCACCCGTCCGAACGTCGCGAACGGCCTGCCGGGCCGCTGCCGCTGGCCTTTGGAATGCCGTGCGGGTAGAGTTTTTGCTCGGCGCGAGCATTTCAGGAAGGCGATTCAGGAAGGGAAGGACTGCGGATTCCGCAGTGACATGACATGGCGAAGGGCAAGAAGAAGCTCGAAGTGATCCACCTCGTGTGCGCGGAAACGGGCGATCAAAACTACACGCTGCGCCGCAAAAGCGGGGGTGAGAAACTCAAGATCAAGAAGTATTCACCGCGGTTGCGGAAGCACACGCTCCACAACGAGAAGAAGAAGTAACACGCCTCCAGTACCAGCCGAATGGCCGTGAGGCCGCGGGCTGCCCTTGGCGCGGCTCGGGTCTGCCCATGCCCCGTCGCCGGACGTTCGCTGCGGGCATCCATGCCCTTCGCTCACTCGGATGCCGCCGGCGCTTTGCCATCCTGGCTGCGTCGACCAATCCGCTCACGCGGATCGGTGCCCGGTCATACGCCGGCTCTGGGGCACGGGCAGCCCCTCGCTGAGTTCAGTCCCGTGAAAGCCGTTCATCGGCTGCTGCTCAGCCTGCCGTGGCGAGGGCTTCGGCGATGGACTGCTCATCGGAGACCGTGACGATCTGATCAGCGGTGCTGCGGATTGCTGCATCGGGCTCGATGCCTGCTGCGATCACCGCCAAGCGGCACTCCGCTGTTCGCGTGAAACTGGCCCTTCCTGGACGCACCACGACATCGATCTCGCAGGCCACGCCGGCTGCGGCCCGCGTGGCCCCGGCGAGTTGCCGCGCCACGGCCATGCCGAGCGGCGTGGCGGCGATGTCGTGAGGGAGCCCCCAGACCACCGTGGCTGCGGGACGGTCAACGAGGCCGTGACGGCAGACGGTCAGGCGACCGTGGCGGGCGAAATAGGGCACGTTCGGGCCGTCCCGCCAGCGGGCCGCCGCCGTCGGATCGGTGGCATGCCAGACATGCAGCGAGCAGGTGCGGTCAAGAATGGATTCCAGCCTCACGCCCCGGGCTCGCAACCGCAGGCCGAGGTCGTCGTCCTCCTGGCCCCAGCCAACGAACCGTTCGTCGAAGCCGTTGATCCCGTCGAAGTCGTCCCGCCAGATGCCGAAGTCGCCCCCCGTGAGCCGTGGCTTCGTCGGATGCCGAACCGCCCCATGCCACCATGCCTTGCGGCGGCGGCGGGCGAGGCTCTGCCGCTCGTCGGGCGTCACGAGCCGCGGCAGATCGATCGGCTGGAGTCCTTCAGGCGTGAGTCCGCGACTGGCCTCCTCTGTCAGCCGCGCGCAGTAACCGACGAGCGCCGTGCCCCGCCGCCGGCGGGCGAGATGCGCCGCCACATGATGCCGCGGAAGCATGCAATCCCCGTCGAGAAACAGAAAATAGTCGCCGCGAGCGAGTCGGGCGGCCTCGTTCCGCACGCGGGCGAGCCGGAAGCCGTCGTGCGGCCGGCTGATGAACCGCACGGGAAAGGGGGCCGTCGCCGCAAACCTGGCAACGAGTGCTTCGGTGCCGTCGTCCGAGCCGTCGTCGGATACGACCACCTCCCACGACGTCGTAGCCTGCTGGAGGGCGATCGATTCGAGAACCAGCGCGAGATGTCGCGGGCGGCGAAAGGTGTTGACGAGAATCGACACGTCGATCGGTCGTGGCGAAGGCTCGTTCACGGGGTGGGGCTCCGCGGTGTGGCGGCCCGAGCGGCGACGGCCTCGACCAGACGGGCGACGTCGTCGCCGCCGGCGAGCGGGTGCATCGCGATCTCGACCGCCACGAGCGGGATATCGCCCAGCCGCGTGCGACGAATCTTGACGAGGTCCTTGAGCGTGGTGACCGCCACCTCTGCCGTCGCGGCCGCCATCCGAGCGGCGAGCCGATCGAGGTCGGCGGTGTCATAAGGATGATGATCGGGGAACAGGCTGACATCGACGAGATCGGCAGCGAGCGCTGCCAACGTGCCACGAAATCCGGCGGGATTGCCGATCCCGGCGAAGGCAGCGATGCGACGGCCCCGGAGCGCACTCAACGGCTGGGTCGTGCCATCGCTCGACCGCAGGGCGATCGGCCGATGTTCCGCCTCCATCCAGACGTCGGGCAGTCGGCCGCCGCATGCCGCCGCGAGCGCCTCGCGAATGGCCACGCGGCCGGCCGGAGCGATTCCGCTGGCCCGGGTCAGCACCACGGCGTGGGCTCGGCGGAGGCCGTGAAGCGGCTCGCGGAGGAGGCCTCGAGGAAAGAGGTGGCCACAGCCAAACGGATCCGTGGCATCCACCGCGACGATGTCGAGGTCGCGCCGCATCCGGCGATGCTGAAAGCCGTCGTCGAGCACGATCGCGCCGGCTCCTGCGGCGACCGCGGTTCGGCTGCCCGCCACGCGGTCACGATTCTCGAGATGCACGACGCCGGGAAGCAGGATGCCGAGTTCGGCCCCCTCGTCGCTCTGCTCGCCCGGCCGGGCGGCGTAGCCCCGGCTGACGATCGCCGGCGGGATGCCTTTGTCGATGAGCAGCCGCGCGGCCCAGGCCACCAGGGGCGTCTTGCCCGTGCCACCGAGTGTCAGGTTGCCGATCGAGATCACGGGCACACCCACGCCGCCGGTCGGCAGCAGGCTCGCGTCATATCCCTGATTCCGTGCGGCCACGGCGAGCGAGTAGGGCAGGCTCGCGGCGGCCAGTGCCAGCCGCGCCGCCGTCGGCCCAAGACCCCGTGCCGAGCCATCGACGAGTCGCTTGAACGTTTCCGCGTCAGGCAGCATCGCCATCCGGGGTTTCCTGGTTTTGCGTCCGCGGATGCATTCCGCCGCGTCGGGAGATGCCATCGTGCCGCAGGCTTCCCAGCTCTGCCAAGTCGGCCTCGTTTTTCCCAGATGGCGACGGTGGGGGACCGATATAATCGTTTTCGGTGCCGCTGCGGCATGCTCCACGCTCCCGTGGGCAGCCCCGTGCCGGAGGAACCCCGATGGCGACGGCGTCCCAGAATCCGACCGATCCGCTGGCCGTCGCTGCCTGGTCCGACGACGGCGTGGTGGAGTCAAAGTCGGAACGCTATCTCGCCAAGCGGCTCAAGGCCGCCGGTGCCGACTACAAGGGTGTCGCCGTCACGACATTCCTGCTGGCGGCGGCGGTCGGGGCAATGCTCTGGCTCGGCAGCGGGGTCGTGGTCGAGCATTGGTTTGTGCCCGGTGGACTGCCGGCATGGGCCCGGTGGTCATGGCTCGCCGTCGGGCTGGTGGCGTTCGTCGCGGCCGCCGTCCGCTGGATGCTTCCGCTCGTCCGCTATCGCGTGAATCTGGTGTATGCGGCCCGGGTGATCGAGCGCGAGCATCCGGAGTTGCACAACGACGTGGTCAACGCCGTCTTGGCACGATCGCGGTCCGACGAAGCAACGCCGCTGATCGTGAAGTCGCTGCGACGTCGTGCCGCACGCCAACTCTCGACGGTGTCCGCCGACGGGGTCATCGACCGCACGCCGGCGCTCCGGCTCGCCTCCGCGCTCGCAGCGCTCATCGTGGTTGCGGGACTGTATGAAATCACGGCCCCAAAGAGCCTGGTGATATCGGCCGCGCGGCTCATGGCACCATGGCTCGGCATCATGGCGCCGTCGCGGGTGCGGATCGAAGCCCCCTTGATGTCATGGCGGGTGCCCGGTGGTCCTCCAGCGGTCGACGCCACCCAGCAGTCGTTGCCGATCGTCAATGGCGTGGTCACGCTGGTGCGCGGGCGGCAACTGGTCGTGTCGAGCGGCATTCGCGGACTGGGGGCCGGCGAGCAGCCCGTGCTCCTCGTCACGCCACTCCGGGACGACGGCGCGGCCGAGCCGACCGCCGCAGCCTGGCGGGTGCCGATGCAGACGGCGGGCGCGAAACTCCATACGGCGGTGCTGCCCGACGCCGACCGCAGTCTCGACCATCCCGTCGAGATCGTGATCGCCGCCGGCGATGCCCGAAGCGAACGGATCCGCGTGGCCGTGGTCGATGCGCCGTCGCTCTTGGTGCGCGAGGTGCGGTACCACTACCCCGACTACACGCGGCAGGCCGACGAGACGGTGCCTTGGCAGGGCGATCTCCGCGGGGTGGAGGGCACGAAGGTGACGGTCGTCGCGGAGAGCAATCACCCGCTCGAGGCGGCCTGGATTGACCTCGGCTCCGATGGCAAGCGAGACGTGGCGCTGGCCGTCGCTCCGCAAGACCTGGCGCGAGCCCGGGGCACCTTCATGCTCCACCTCAATACCGAGCGGTCGGCCGCGGAGCACGCGTCATACCGACTGCTCTTCCAGCCGAAGGCCACGTCGCTCGCGCGGCGCGAGCCGGCCATGGCCGACAAGATGGAGTATCGCATCGAGGTGATTCCCGATCTGGCGCCCGAGGTATCGATCGAGGAGCCGACGGACAAGGTGGTGCGTGTGCCGCCGGACGCGCCGGTGACGATTCGGGTACGGGCGGTCGATCCCGACTTCGGCCTCACGAGCGTCAGCGTGGAGACCCGTCTTCAGCCAGGTGGTGAGAAGCCCGGCCGGGAACTGCTCGTCGGCCGGCGGAAGGTGTGGCGTGGCGCGGCGACGCTGATCCCGGCAGAACTCGGTGCCGGTCCGGGGCAGGAACTCGAATATCGGGCCGTGGCAAAAGACAATCGGCCTGAGGCAGCGAATGTGACCGTGACCGGGTGGCAGAAACTCAAGATCGATGCCAGTGCACCGCCCCGTCAGCCGCCACCTGAGCCGGCCCGTGATGGCGGCGAGGGGCCGAACGACGAAGCGGCGGAAGACGGCCAGCAGTCCAGGGACGGACAGGGATCGAAAGACGAGCAGGGATCCAAAGACAGCCAAGAATCCAAAGACAGCCAAGAATCCAAAGACAGCCAAGAATCCAAAGACGGCCAAAAATCGAAAGATGGGCAGGGATCCAAGGACGGGCAGGGCTCTCGAGAACAAGAACCCAACGATGAATCGGGTGCTGGTGATGCGGGGCAAGGGGGTCGTGATGCAGGCCAGGACCAATCCGAGCCACAGGCGGGCGGTCAGCAGTCGAAGGGTAAGAGTGGCGACAGCGGCCGTGAGGGCGAAGAGCAGGAAAAGTCGCAGCAGCAGCCTGACCCGAAACAGGGCGGCAAGCAGGGAGAACCGCAGGAGGGCGAGGAGCAGGGGGGCGGCGAGGGCGCGAAGTCGAATGACGGCGCGGAAGGCAAGGCCGGCAACCAGCCAGGTCAGCAGCAACAGCAGGGGAGTCGCGATGGCGCTGGCAACGAACCGCAGGGCCAGAGCGGAACCAATGGTCAGGGAGGCGGCCAAGCCGGCAACCAGAAGGACGGCAGTCAGGGTGGTCAGCAGAAGCCATCGGGGCCGGGGCAACAGGAGGGTGGCGGCTC
>JAUMAF010000224.1:0-4406 GCA_032117045.1 Pirellulales bacterium
ACGCTGCTGCGGACCAACGCCTCAAACAGTCCCGCCTTGCCCTCGACGCCCGCACGCCCCTGGGGTCAACCGATATCCTCGCCGTGCTCGAGGAGGCCGTGCAACAGTTTGCCGGAGTGACCGGCCCCCGCGCGATCGTCTACATCGGCGATGGCCCCGGGCTGAGCGGTATCGATGCCGCTGATTTTTCGGGACTGATCGACCTCCTGCGTGCAGAGAAGATCTCCGTCTCGAGTCTGGGAGTCGGTCCGCACATCAACTGGCCCTGCCTGGCAGCGATCGCGACTGCCACGGGAGGCATGCTGATCGTTCCCGAGGCCGACGACAGCGGGCCTGAGGCGGGCCGCCGGATCGGCGGGCTCGCCGTTCACTCTGTCGTCTGGCCGCACGACGTGGCGATCGCCAGCGACGCGGTAGACGCCCGGCTTCGCATGCTTCCCGGACGGCTGCCTCCGCTGCGTGCCGACCGTGATTCGGTGGTGTTGATCGAGGGCGATCTCACCGGTGGGCGGCTGGAAATGGCCGTCGCTCCGGAAGCCGCTGCGACGACGGTCGTGATCCCGTCTGCCTCCCCTCGTGAGGAAAATGCTTACCTCGCAGAACTGGCCCGCAACGCGGGACCGAACGACGGTGTGTTTCTTCCGCTCCTTGGCCGAGAGGGTCTGGCGCTCGCCCGGAGCGTGATCCGCGGGGAGGCGGCGACGCTCGCGGCGCTCTCGCGGCAGGCCGAGGCCACCGGCGCGCATGCTGCAGCCGTTCGGCTCGCGGAAGCTTCGCTCCGCCGCGATCCCGACAACAGCGATGCGTCGCTCGTCCGCCAGGTCGCCCAGCGACAGTTGGCGACTGATCCGGCCAATCTGCCCTCGCCGACCGCGGACGATCTCGACGGCGACCGGCTGACTCCCCTCGACGATGGCCGGACCGAGTTGGACGAACTGGAGGCGATGCGACGGGTCCGCAGTCAGAATCTCGAGCAGGAAACAGCCGTCAAGCTCCGGGATGCCCGCAACCTGCTGACCAGCGATCCGGACCGGGCCCGGGAACGGCTCAAGGAGCAGCAGGAAGTGGTTCGGAGGAATGACGACCTCGATGCCGGCACCCGCGAGAGGCTGCTCGCGCAGATCGAGATGCGGATTCGCGAGTCGATCGTTCGCTCGCGGGAGAAGATTGAGTGCGACCTCGCTGCCGAGCGGCGGGCAGCCATCGGCCGCGAACGGCAGCGACTCAACACCGAACTGCAGAGGCGCGAGGATAAGATCAAGCAGTTGACCGAGCGATACAACGCGCTCGTCGAAGAGGGGATCCGGGTCGGCTACCAGCGGCCCACGACCGCATTCGTGCAGGCCGAGCGCGACGTCGCGGAGCAAATCGCCGAGGAGGCTCCCCCATTGTACGCCAACCACCCGATTCCCATGACCGCACGGGTGATCGGTCGCACCGCACCGCTTGTGGCCCGAATCCTCGACTACGATGCCGAGAACACTCGTGTCCGTCGCGATCAGGAACGCGGCTTCATGGATGCCCTGCATCTGGTCGATGTGGCCGCCATCCCCTTTGCCGACGAACCGCCGATTATTTACCCGAGCGCCGCCAGGTGGAGAGAGATCACCCGCATTCGCGAAAAGTACAAGTCGGTCGATTTGGCCAACCCCGGCAGCAGAGAACAGGCCATCTACACCGCGCTCGATGAGCCTGTCTCGCGGTTCGAGTTCACGGAGACACCACTCCGCGACGTGATCGCCCAGATCCGCGACGCTCACAACATCCCCGTCGAACTCGACGTCAAGGCGCTCGAAGACGCTGGCGTCGACCTCGACACGCCGATCACGCAAAACCTCTCGGGGATCTCGCTGCGATCGGCCCTGCGACTGCTCTTGGGCAACATCGATCTCACGTACCTGATCAAAGATGAAGTGCTGCTGATCACGACCAAGGAGAAGGCTCAGGAGAACCTCGTGGTCAAGGTGTATCCGGTCGCCGATCTCGTGATGCCGATCAATCCGAGCACCGGCATGAATCCCTTTCAGACCGGTGGCGGCATGGGGGGCCAGAACAGCGTCAACAGCGGCATGGGAATGGGTGGTGGTATGGGCGGTATGGGTGGCGGCATGGGCGGCGGTGGCATGGGGGGCTTCTGCTGGGTCGCTCGCGAGGTCTACGGCGTGCATGATCCCCGCTGGCTCGCCTTCCGAGACTGGATCACGACCGATGCCCCGACCTGGCTCCATGACGCCTACGGTGCCCACGGTGAGGCGGTGGCCGCCTGGATTCATGACAAGCCGCTTGCGAAGTCGGCGTTGCGAGTCCTCATGGACCAGGCCATTGACGGCCGCGCGGGCACGAGCCTGCTTGCGGCCGCGGAGCCGGCCGCGGGGCTGCGTGAAGCCGAAGAAGCTACGGCGGGGCACTTTCAGGTGGCGGGGGCCAAGTCGCGGCTGGCCCGCGGCGCGAAGCCCGAGATCGTGCAGACGGCGGCAACGTCCGGAGCCGAAAAGCCCACGAGTGTGCCGGCGGCGGTGGATCGGATCGGCCTGCCGGAAGCCGTGCTGGCCGCGAAGGATCTGCCCGCGGCACTCAAGGCCTACCTCCCTGCGGCCGAGGGCGATGCGGCCGACGAGCGGGATGCCGCGCTGCGGCTGGCGCAGGTGCGGGTCTCGGCTGCG
This sequence comes from Pirellulales bacterium, assembly GCA_032117045.1. GTDB lineage: Bacteria > Planctomycetota > Planctomycetia > Pirellulales > UBA1268 > QWPN01. The sequence goes on from JAUMAF010000224.1 coordinate 2,664, forward strand.
GAACTTGGTCGAAGGGCCGAGTTTGACCGGGCGGCCGACCTGATCTCGGCGGCGATCGCCTGCGGGCATGCAGAGCCGTGGATGTACGAATCGCTGGCCTTGGCCATGGAGGCCGCAGGCCGACCGCGCGAAGACGTGGAACGGGTCCTGCTTTCGGGAGCTGATTTCGCCTCGAGCAGCATCGATCTCCTGCAACTGGCCAACTATCTGGCCCGGTTTGGCTCTGACAAACAGGCCCTCCGGCTCTGTCGTCAGCTCACCCGGATTGATCCTGCCAATCGCGAGGCCTACGCGCTGGCGATGGCTGTGGCCGCGCGAACCAACGACGACGCAGCACTCGCGTGGGCCTGCCCCGGCGTGCTCGCCCATGAATGGCCGGCGGGGCAGCAGGAAGCGGTGACGAGGGCCGCCCGCCTCGCCAAATCGACGATCGATTCCCTGGAGAAGCGGGGCCGTACAGACGACGCGGCACGCTTCCGGGCTGCGGTCGATGCGGCGCTCGTCCGCGACATCGTGATCGACCTCTCCTGGACCGGTGATGCGGATGTTGATGTGATCGTGGAGGAACCGGCTGGCACGGTCTGCTCGCTCTCCGCGCCGCGGTCGGCCTCGGGCGGCGTGCTGCTGGGTGACAACAACGCCGCCTCCGATCCCGACAACGCGACGCACCACGAACGCTACGTGGCCACGGAGGCGTTTCCGGGCGACTATCGCATTCTCGTGCGGCGGGCCTCCGGTAAAGTCGCGGCCGACACCATTACCGCTGAGATGACGATCCACCGTGGCACGGACCGCGAGCAGGTGCTCCGTCGCCAGATTCGCATCGGCGCCGAAGACCAGTTGCTGGCGGTGAACGTGCCCGAGGGTCGCCGCCGGGAACCGCTGCTGGATGCCCAGATCGCGCAAGACGTTGAAACCCAGCAAACGCTCGGCAAAGCGGTGCTTGCCCAGCAACTGGCCGCAATCACCGATCCCCTGGCGACGGAGTCGATGTCGCAGAGCCGGGGTGGCACATCGCCTCAGCCGCAGGCCGGTCAGGGCATACCGTTCTTTGGGAACGGTGCGGTCGGGTATCAGCCCATCATCACCACGCTTCCCGAGGGCACCAACCTGGCGATTACGGCCGTGGTTTCGGCTGACAGACGGTATGTGCGAATCAACGCTCAGCCGTTGTTCTCCGGCGTCGGCACGGTGACGCAGTTCAACTTTTCAGGCGCCGGTGCGGGCGGCACGGGTGGTATGGGCGGTGGTATGGGCGGTGGTATGGGCGGTGGTATGGGCGGTGGTATGGGCGGTGGCATGGGCGGTGGCATGGATGGTGGCATGGGTGGTGGCATGGGTGGTGGCATGGGTGGTGGCATGGGTGGTGGCATGGGTGGTGGTGGCATGGGTGGCGGTGGCATGGGTGGTGGTGGCATGGGTGGTGGCGGCATGGGTGGCATGTGCTGGGTCGCCCGCGAGGTCTATGGCAACGACAATCCCAAATGGCTGCTCTTCCGAGACTGGCTGCAGAACCAAGCACCGCGATGGCTGCACGATGCCTATGCCGCCCATGGCGAGGCTTTTGCCGTCTGGATCCACGGCAAGCCGATCGTGAAGTCAGCCCTCCGGATGCTGATGGATCAGGCGATCGCCTCACAGGCACCGATGCCATGCCCCGTTTCGGAGTGATTCTGGCGGCTGCCGGGCAGAGCAGCCGCTTCCAGGACGCCAACTACAAGAAGCCGTTCGCCCCGCTGGCCG
>JAUMAF010000225.1:0-2923 GCA_032117045.1 Pirellulales bacterium
AAGGGGTGAAGGGCGTTTCGAGAAACCGGCTCCGGACGCCCGGGCCGCTCCTCCCGAGACTCACGAGTCGCTCATCAGCCGGAACACCGTTGCCGAAGTGCCATTGACCGGGCTATCCTTTGGCACTTCGGCAAGCGTCGGCCGCGAGGCGCCTTTCCGAGCATTGTCCAACGGTCGGTATTCAGGAACACCGTGACGAGAGAAGACCTCCGCGTCCTTCACGAATCGATCGATGGAAGCATCTCGCGACTCGACTCCGCCGTCACGGGGCTCGCCGAGGCACAGAGCCGAACTGAGGCACGGGTGGCAGAACTCGCCGAAGGTCAGCGGCGGCTGTGCGAGGCGCAGCGGGAGACCGAGGGACAGGTGGGGCGACTCGCTGAGGCTCAGCGGGAGATGTCCGTCGCGATTCAGCGGCTCACGATCCGTACCGACGCCGTCGTCGGTCGGACATTTGAGTTGCAGTTCAGGGATCGGCTGACCGCGTATCTTGGCCGGTTTCTTCGTCGCAGAAAACTGGGTGCCAACGACGAACTCCTCGAGACGATCGAGCCGCACGTCGACGAGCGAGAAGCGGAGGACTTTCTGCGAGCCGATGCGGTTGCGATGGGGCTCGTGGACTGTGTCTCCACGTATGTCGTGGTCGAGGTGTCTTCCACGGGCGACGTGGAAGACATCGTGCGGGCCGAGCGTCGGGCCAAGACCCTGCAAAAGTCGGGATTGGCATCGATCCCGCTGATCGCCTGCGACGCGATCTCGCCGGAGTCGCTCGCCTTCGCACGGATGTCGGGCGTGCGGGTGTGGTGCAACGGCAGCATGATGGAGGCGGCGGCGTAGCCTCGCGGCAGGGAGTCCGACAGGGGCGAGGCTGTTCCCGCAAATCGCGAAGCGAAATCGAGCAGCCGGATGATCGATTGCTGTCGTCCCGGAGGAGCGGCCGATGAGGCGGTCGTGGCGGGGTGCCGTTGGATTTTGCAGCGATTGACGGCAGAATCGCTTCCCGGCGTTTGGGGCAGGCGGGACGAGCGGCTCTGGCGGTTCGATCTCCGGCCCATTGACCACCACCGAATCAGCAGCGAGCACGCATGCCCACCTCCAAGCAGATTGAATCCGGCTTCAAGCTCGCCCGCGAGCGGTACGAGGCCCTCGGCGTGAACGTCGAGAAGGCGTGTGCGGTGCTCGCGAAGATTCCCGTGTCGATCCATTGCTGGCAGGGCGACGATGTCGGCGGGTTCGAGAACCAGGGCGGCACGGTGGGCGGCGGCCTCGCTGTCACCGGCAACTACCCCGGTAGAGCCCGCACGCCGGACGAACTGCGAGGCGACCTCGACGCCGCGCTGGCCGTCATCCCCGGCAAGCATCGGCTCAACCTCCACGCCTTCTACGGCGAGTTTGGCGGAAAGAAGATCGACCGCGACCAGATCGAGGCCACGCACTTTGCCAACTGGATCTCGTGGGCCAAGAGCCGCGGGGTGGGGCTCGACTTCAATCCCACCTGCTTTTCGCACCCCAAGGCCGCCGACGGCTTTACCCTCTCGCACGCCGACCGCGGGATCCGGAAGTTCTGGATCGAGCACTGTCGCCGGTCGCGGGAGATCGGCGCTGCGATGGGCAAGGCGCTCGGCACCCCCTGCGTGACCAATGTCTGGGTGCCGGACGGTTTCAAAGACACGCCTGCCGACCGGCTCGCGCCCCGCGAGCGACTCGCCGAATCGCTCGACGCCGTGTTCGAGAAGCCGCTCTCCCCGAAACACAACCTCGATGCGGTCGAGCCGAAGCTCTTCGGGATCGGCAGCGAGAGCTGCACGGTGGGATCGAGCGAGTTTTATCTGGGCTACTGCATCACGCGAAAGAAGCTGCTCTGCCTCGATGCGGGCCATTACCACCCCACCGAGAGCATTTCCGACAAGATCTCGAGCGTGCTGGTCTACCTGCCCGAGATCCTCCTGCATGTGAGCCGCGGAGTTCGTTGGGACAGCGATCACGTGGTGACGCTCACTGACGACCTGCTGGCCATCGCCCGCGAGATCGTGGCCTGCGGCGACCCGTCGCGGGTGCACATCGGCCTCGACTACTTCGACGCCAGCATCAACCGCATCGCCGCCTGGACGATCGGCACGCGGAACATGCTCCGGGCGGTCTTGATCGCGCTGCTGGAGCCGCCGGCGATCCGCCGGGCTGAGAAGGAGGGTGACCTCACGGCCCGGCTCGCCCTGCAGGAAGAGGCCAAGAGCCTGCCCTTCGGAGCCGTCTGGGATCACTACTGCCAGAGCAAGAATGTGCCGGTCGGCGAGGCCTGGCTCGACGACGTGCGGAAGTACGAGAAACTCGTCACGGGGAAGCGGACATGAGCGAACTGATGCACGACGTCGAGGAACTGGAGCACGATGCGAGCTCCGAGTATGAACGGCAGCGGGTGCCGCAGAAGGCCCTCAAGGGGCCGACGGCCTTCTGGGGCATGTATGCCGGCGAACATACGGCCGGCACCGAGTTCATGATCGGCCCGCTGTTCGTGAAGTGGGGAGCCGACGCCTTCGGCCTGCTCGTCGGCCTGTTCCTCGGGAACCTCCTGGCCGTGCTCACCTGGCGGTATCTCACCGCCACGATCGCCTGCGAGGAGCGGCTCACGCTCTATTACAAGCTGGAAAAAATCGCCGGCGGCCTGCTCGTCAAGCTCTATAACCTCGCCAACGGCCTGCTCTTCTGTTTTCTCGCCGGCTCGATGATCACAGTTTCGGCCACGGCGGTGGGGCCGTTCTTTCCGCCCGGCACGATCGAGATGCCGACCTTCCAGTCGACGATGCCCACCGGCCCAGCCTGGATCATCTCCTGCGTCGCGATCGGGGTGGCGATGACGCTGGTGGCGCTGAAGGGCTACGGCGTGGTTGCCCAGGTGGGGCACTACGCCGCTCCCTGGATGTTT
>JAUMAF010000226.1:0-4261 GCA_032117045.1 Pirellulales bacterium
GACCCGGTTCCCGTCGAAAACGAGTCGTAGAGGGGACCCTCGACGAGTCCCCCCGTCCCCACACCGTCGCTGCCCGCGGACGCCTGGGCGAGATTGTCGTAGACCACTTCCGCGCGACACACCATCGGGGCTGCCGCGAGGAGCAAAGCCAACCCACAGGTGACAGTGGCAAAGCGATTTTTCATCAGACGAGTCCTCAGAGGGTTGGGATGGATCGGCCAGAAAGCGATGCGGCCGGAATCCCGATCCGCACCGCACGCATTCCGGTAGCGATGTATCTCCAACCGCCGTCGCGCCATCCATACCCAGAGGCATACCCCGACCCGAAAAAGGGACGAATCGGGCATGGGCAGGGACGAATCGGGCACGACGCGCGGAATTCACTGTCACTGTCCACTGCCGAGCGTCAGCGGCAGCGGCACGACCATGCAGACGCTCGCGCCGCGGGAGCCCGCCGCCGTCGGGCGACCGAGCCGCATGCTGCCGCCGCAGGACCGCACGCGTCGTTGCATGCCGGCGAGCCCATGGCGGCCGCCTCCCGCCGAGCCCGGCAGGCTCTCGGCGAAGCCGACGCCGTCGTCGCGCACGCGAACGGCGACCGCGGCCGGGTGGAACCGGATCGAGATCACCGCTCTCGAGGCCCGCGAATGCTTCGCGACGTTGGCCACCGCCTCGCGGACGGCGCGACCGAACGAAAGTGCCGCGGCGGCGGACTCGATCGATGCGACCGGCGGAGCGCCGGCCACCCGCCAGGCGAGGGCGATGCCGCGGGCTCCGAGGGTCTGCTCGGCGTGATTTCGGAGGTCGTGCAGCCAGTCGGTCCAGTGGACCTGGCCCTCGTCGACCGCGTTCATCAGCCTGCGCAGTTCGCGGGCACCTTCGACGGCGGCGTGCTCCAGGTGCTCGAGCACCTCGGTGTCGGCCACGCCGCGGGCTTTGAGCAGATCCACGAGATGGGCCATGTTCACCGTCGCGGCGCCGACACCGTCGTGGAGGTCGTGCACGAAATCTTTCCGCTGCCGCTGCTCCCGCACGAGCGCCAACTGTCGCTCGGCGAGCCGCAACGATTCCTCGGCCAGCAATCGGGCGTCAGCGTTCGTGCGGACGGAGAGAATCTGCCGCTGATTGATCATCAGGATCGCGCCGAAGGTCGAACTCACGACCCAGAAGAGGGTGCCGAGAAACGCGATCACCTGCGGCAGCTCGCGGGCAAACATGGCGGTCGAGCCGTCGCCCGCCGCCATGAGCGCGGAGCGGAGGACCACCGCGGCAGCATAGGCGAGCATCACGCCGCCGGTGAACCGCGACGACACGAGCAGCCCGGGCTGCCGTTCACGAAAGAGTTCGTTCGCGGCGGCCACGAGCCAGACGACGTACATCGCCGCCGTGCAGACGATGCGGACCGTGGGCCGGGGGTCGACGAGCAGGTACCAGGCGTGAACGCCCAGGATGACGGGTGTCGCAAGGACAGGGACGCGGAAGCGCGGCCGCCGGCCGACGAACACGGCGGCGCCGACGGCCGTGCACGCCAGGGCGGCGGTCACGGCCAGGAATCCGGCGGCATAAATGAGCGGCTGCTCACCGATGATCTGCCGCGACACGAGCACGAGCATCGAGCCTGCCGAGGCCAGGCTGCTCCACGCCCACAATCGCACGCCCCGCATCTCGGGGTTGAGCCCGGCCAGGACGACGAAGGCGAGCACCTGCAGGCCCGCGATGACGGCCGAAATCAGGGCGAGGGTGGCTGGGTCGAGGGCCATGGCTGCGGGTTGCTCGGCTTGTGCCGGAGGCCGTATCTTACCCAGGCAGGGCGTTGGCGATACGAGGGGCTTCCCCGCTCGCTCGAGCACTCCCCACGCGTGTTTGAGGCACCATGCCGACGACCGTCACGCACAGTCGGCCCTTACCGGGATTCACGCTGGTCGAGCTTCTCGCCGTGATCGCGATCGTGGCCGCGCTCGTGGGGCTCACGTTGCCTGCGGTCCAGTCGGCCCGGGAAACCGCCCGTCGCCTGTCCTGCGCCAATAACCTGCGTCAGGTGGGGCTCGGCCTGCAGGCCCACGAGTCGGCCTGCCGGTTCGTCCCGGCGTGGCGCAAGGAGTTTTCCTGGGCGGAGTATCCCAAGGACCCGCCCAATCCGAACTTCTCAACCGTGAATGCCGGCCGCACGACGCTCGGGGCGCTCGGCCAGCTCCTGCCCTTCGTCGAGGAGGGGAGAATCGCCTCGCTCTTCGACATGACCCGCGGACTGGCAGATCCCGTCAACCTGCCGCCGCCGTTTCCCAACGGACGAAACACGCCCGCCTGCTTTTCGCCTGTGTCGCTCTTCGTCTGTCCATCCACGCCCTCCGGCATCCCTTCCGACTATGGCGCCGGGTATGCGGTGATCGGCTACCCGCCAAACACCCCGCTCGTGTTGCCCAGGACCGACTACGCGCCGCTGCGTGGACTGCATCCGAGCCTGGCCGCGTGCGCCGGGCTCCCGTCCGACTTCACGCACAACGCGATGCTCGGCACGACCGACTTCGTGAACCGGCGGACGGTGACGTTTCGCGAGATCACCGACGGGCTCTCGCGGACGCTGGCGTTCGTCGAACAGGCCGGCCGTCAGCAACGGTTTTTCATGGGCCGGCCCCTGGGCGATTCCGCCCCCGGCGGGGCCACGATTCTGAATGCCTTCTACGGCGACTGGAACACGGCGCGTCATGCCCGTGGGCTGAGTGGCGCGTCGGCGGCAGACCCGCAGCAGGCCGGCTGCTCGGTCGTGAACGTGCTCAACGACGACAACCCTTACGCCTTCCACCCGGGCGGCGTGGCGGCGGTGATGGGCGATGGCCGCGTGACATTCGTGGCGAACGAGATCGACGCCACCGTCTTCGCGGCACTCGTTAGCCGAGATGGCTCGGAATCGGTCTCGCTGCCCTGACTGTGGCAGCCTGCTTCGGCCGGCGAAAGGCGGCCCAGCCCGCACAGGTGATTCCGACGGCCCGCGTTATAGAGTGGCCGCCCGGGGCAACTGGTATGATGCCCAGGCTTCCGGCCGGCCTCCGACGCTGTACCGCAGCACGGTGATCTGAGCAATGATTCGAGTTGCCATCGTCGAGGATGACCCGCGCACCCGGGATGCGATAGTGGCTCGCTGCCAACGGCAGAGCGGCTTCAAAGTGGCCGGCGATTGGGAGTCGGCCGACCATGCCGCCGAGGATGCCGACTGGGCTCATATTGACGTGCTCGTCGTGGATCTTGAGCTTCCCGGCAGCCTCTCGGCGGTCGGCTTGATTGGCCGGGCCCGCGAGGCGAACCGCCGTCTCCTCCCGATCGTCCATACGATTCACGACGCGCGGGATGCGCTGTTTGCGGCGATCCACGCCGGCGCTACGGGCTACGTTCTCAAGGGCGGCTCACTCGACGCGCTCGTCAGCGGCATTTTTGATGCCGTGCAGGGACGGGCGCCGATCAGTCCGGCCGTGGCCCGTTACCTTGTCGACGCTTTTCGTGCCGAGGTGCCCACCGGTGACGCGACGCCGCTGACCGACAGGGAGACAGAACTGCTCAGGGCACTCGCCGCCGGACTCACCTACGCCGACGTGGCTGACAGGCTGGGCATCAGCCGGCACACGGTCCACTCCCACGCGAAGAAGATCTACGACAAACTCCACGCCCGTGGCCGCACTCAGGCGGTCCGCAAGGCGAGGCTCAGCGGCTTGTTCGATCCGCCGGTGAGCGACAGCTGACGCGACCACCGCGCCACGCAGCCGAATCGCACTCTGGGTCCACGCGATCCATACCCCGAGGCATACCCCGACGCCGCAGAATTGTTGCCCTCGCTGGAGCTTGCAACTAGGCTCTCGGCGGCCAGTCGCGCGGGGTGTCTTATGGTGCGACTGCCTCCGTCCAACTTCCCTCGATCCCAAGGACTTTTCGATGGCACGTTTCTTCCGCGATTCAGGTCTTCCGTCCCGCCGATCGCGCGAGGCCGCGCGGCAGCGTCGCCGGAGCGATCGCGAGCGCGACCTGAAGCTCGAGTCGCTCGAGCCGCGGCTGGCGCTGGCCGTCATGCCGGGCCTGCCCGACACAGTTCCGCCCGTGGTCCGCTCGGTCGCCCTGCCGGCAGCCGGCACCTATGGCACGGGCCAGCCGCTGACCTTCAAGGTCAACTTCAGCGAGCCTGTGAAGGTGGTCGGCAACCAGAGCGACGTGTTTCTCCCCATCGAAGTCGGCTACGCCATGCGGTCGGCGCAGTACGTGTCGGGCAGCGGCA
>JAUMAF010000226.1:4271-5451 GCA_032117045.1 Pirellulales bacterium
TCGCTCACCTTCCGCATGAACGTGAAGGCCAACGACGTCGACACCGACGGCATCAGCCTGGGCCGGGTGAACTCGGCGGCTGTCCGCGACTTCGACTTCGCCGCCAATCAAATCCAGGACCGGGCGGGCAATCCGGCGAGCGACGTAATCCCGGCCGTCAACACGCGGCGGATCCGCGTGGATGCGACCGGCCCGGTGGTGGCCGCATCGAGCGGTCTGGTGGTGCAGAACGGCCGGGTGTCGCTGCAGGTCACGTTCGACAGCCCGGTGTTCGTGACGGGCAGGCCGACGGTTCCGGTGAGCATTGGGACGCTCGAGACGGAGCTTCGCTACGTCGGCGGTTCTGGCACGTCGAAGCTCAGCTTCGCGGCGGCGATGCCGCAGTCGTACTTCGGACCGCCCACCTTCCGGAAACTGGTCGGCGAGGTGATCTACCTTCCGCAGGGCGCGAACCTGAAGGACCGTCTCGGCAACGCCGTCACCCCGATCGGCGGCGACTTCGGCGAAGTCTACAGAGACAAGAGCGGCAACCGCGTGGTCGTGATCGGCGCTCACTACGAACGCTTGAAGCACAGGACCACCACGTCCGAGAGCGACCTGGTCCTCACCAAGGCCATGCTCGACGGGGTGCTCACCACGGAGCGGGATATCTTCAGTCCGGGGGCGTCCGAGGCCTACTGGAGGGATTACCAGAACCCCGACTACCGCTCGGCCCTCCACAACGTCGACGTCTATCGCCTGGCCTATCGCACGACGATCCCCGAGCAGGGCAACCGCCCCACGGTGGCCTACGGGCTGGTCGCGATTCCCCAGGGTGTGTCGGGCCAGATCCCGGTCGTGTCCTATCAGCACGGCACGCTCTGGCTGAAGGAGTCGGCCCCGTCGCAAGCCTTCTCCTGGGATGTGACCTCCACGGCCGTCGTGAACTACGGTCTCACGGAGCAGGAACTCTGCCTCTCCGCCTACGAGACGCGGCTGAACGTCGCCCAGTTCGCCGGGCAGGGCTACGCGGTGGTCGCGGCCGACTACATCGGCATCGGCAACTCGGTCGAAAACGACGCCTTCTTCGTCAAGCAGAGCGGGCAACAGGCGTGCCTCGACATGCTCGCCGCGTCGCAGCGGCTCCTCGGGAACCTGAATCTGACCACGTCCGACCTTTTCCTGAACGGCTGGTCGCAGG
>JAUMAF010000227.1:0-4730 GCA_032117045.1 Pirellulales bacterium
GCGACGGCCGGCTTGGTATCGTCGTTGAGCCGGTGCACGTTCATCGAGATCACGCACAGTCTGCGATCACCGGCCACACCATCGGCTGCCGCCGTCGGCATCGCCACGGACGGCAGCCAATAGGGGAGCATCTCCCACACGTTTCCGACCGCGGCGAGGGCCAGAAAGGTGGCTGCCAGCGGTCGTCGCCACCGGCCGCAGGCGAGCAGTCCCGCGACGGCGAGCAGGAGCCAGGAGGAGCGAAAGTGGCTGACGAGGTCGCAGAGCCAGAACCAGCGGCCGCACCAGCCGGCGACGGTGCCGGCGAGCACGGCAACGCCAAACGCATCCAGCCACGAGATCGCCGGCCGAGCGGCGGCGCGGTCGGCGACCGCAGCGGCGGCAGGGGCATCGGTGGGCGAAGCGACGGCGGGCATCGCAGAGGTTCTACCGCGCCGGCGTCAGACGGCGGGCACCGCGACCCAGCCGGCCGCCAGCGACCAGGCAAGCACGGTGGCCAGGCCGATCCGATAGACGATGAACGGCCAGAGGGTGTGGCCTGTGAGCATGCGGAGCAGCCACTTGATCGACGCATAGCCCGCGATCCCTGCCGTGAGTGTTCCCACCACGAGCGCGGCAACATCGGCGTCGGTGCCGAGAATCTCCCGGCGCTGCTGCCAGGCCTCGAGCAGGGCCGCGGCGGCCACCGCCGGCAGCGAGAGCAGAAACGAAAATCGGGCAGCCGTGCGGCGATCGAGCCCGGCCAGCATCCCCGTCGAGATCGTGACGCCGCTCCGCGAGGTGCCGGGAACGAGCGCGAGCGCCTGGGCCAGCCCCATCGCGATGCCGTCGGCGGGAAGCACCCGGTCCATTCCGTCCCGGCCGGGGGATCCCGTTTGCCGCGTTCGCCAGACGCACACCAACTCGGCAATCGCCATCAGGGCGGTGGCGGCGAGCAGGGCTGCCAGCACCACTTCGAGTTTCCGAGCCTCGCCCCGGATCAGATCCTTGAAGGCCAGGCCGGCGACGACGATCGGCAGCGTGCCGACCCCGATGAGGGCGACCAGCCGAGCCTCGGGCGTGCCGAGCGGACGTCCCATCCTCACCGCCGCCAGGCAGCCGCGGACGAGGTCGGCGATGTCGGACTTGAGGGCCAGGCAGACCGCGGCCAGGGTTCCGGTCTGGATCACGGCCGAATACGCGGCGCCAGGGTCACCCCAGCCGAGCAGGGCCGGCACGATCCGCAGGTGGGCGGTGCTGGAAACCGGCAGAAACTCGGTGAGCCCCTGCACGATTCCAAGGACGACGGCTTCGAGGATGGACATCAGCCGGGGTGCTTCCAAATGCGGTGGCCGTCAGTCATACTCCTCCGTCCACGACAATCCAACCCGTCTGCCTGCGATTCCGTCGGCAGCGGCGACTCTTCATCCTACGTTGCATCGTCCAGTTTCATCGCACGCTTCCAGGGGAGTTCTCGTCCGCATGTTTCGGAACCTCAGCACGGTCGGCCTGCCCCTCTCGGGGCGTCCCAGCGAACTCATCGAACTGACCCTGTCCTTCGGCTTCGATGCCATGGACATCGACATCCTCGATTTCCAGCAGCAGGCCGACGCTTTTGGCGTGCCGCATGCCCGCCGGCTCATGGTCAGCGCCCGGCTCAAGAGCGGCACGTTTCACCTGCCCGTGCAACTCGCGGCCGATGATGCGACGTTCAAGGCGGAGATGGCGGCCCTGCCGCGGCTGCTCGAACTGGCCGAAGCGGCCGAAGCCGCCCGGGCCGTGGCGACGGTCGCCCCCGCCTCAGACGAGCATTCCTTCAAGGATTTCTTCGAGCTGTACCGGTCGCGGCTCAACGAAGTGGGCGATCTGCTCGCCAAGCACAACATCATGCTCGGCCTCAACTTCCGCCCCGAGGCCGAGGCCCGCGAAGGCAAGGCCAACCAGTTCATCCACACCTTCGAAGGCCTGCTCGGCCTCGTGATGGTGGCCCACGAGCGGGTTGGCATCATCGCTGACGCCTGGGCGTTGTACGTCACCGGTGAGCCGCTCGAACTGATCGCCAAGGTGCCGAAGGGGCGGCTGGTCGAGGTTCGCGTGTCGGATGCCCCGAAAGACGTGCCGGTCGCCGAGTTGACGGCCGCCCATCGCCTCATGCCCGGCGACACCGGTGTGATCAGCGTGGCCGACGTGCTCACGCAGGCCAAGGCTGCCGGCTTCGACGGACCGGTCACCCCGTGGGCCGACCGTTCGACGCTCGTGGGCCGAGGCCGCGAGAAGATCGTGAAGCTCGCCGGCGACCGGCTGGAAGCGGCCTGGAAAGAGGCCGGCCTACCGATCGTGCCGCGGTGGTTCACGCCCGTGGCCCGCGATCAGTTCGGCCGTCCGATCGGAGAAGAGGCCGCATTCATCGGAATGGCCGAGTAGCGCTCACGCCCCTTCGCGGATCCACGTCACCTTCGGTGAGCCGCCCCCCTCGACCGCTGCGCCCTTGATGAACTCCGACACGTAGCGGAGCTGCTTGCCGGGCCGATCGGGATCGCGAAAGGCATCGCCCTTCTGCAGGATCGGCAGCTGGTCGGGCATCCCGCCGAAGGCCCTCGTGCCGGCGGTCTGGCAGGGATACCAGTGGCCCGAGCCGGTGGGATCGACGAGATAAAACTCCGGATAGCAGTGGCCCTCGACCCAGACGGTTCGGGCGGGAATCCCTTCGGCTCGGCACATCGCGATGAACAGGCAGGTCAGTTCCTCGCAGTCGCCCCAGCCGTCGGCCAGCGCCTTGCGGGCTCCCTTCAGTTCGCCGTTGCGATACTCGACCTTGTCGCGGACGGTGTCGTAGATCGCCTCCACCTTCGCCCAGCCGTCGAGGCCGTCGCCTGTCGCCTTGGCGAGCCGTACGATCTTGGGATCCCGCGATTCGACATAGGGGCTCGGGCCGAGGTGGACACGGAGCGCCCGCTCGGGCTTGTCGGGCGGCGTGAGGCCGCCGGTCTCCTGGGGCGCGAGGATCGCCGCCCGTTCGAGTTCGAAGGTCACGATGGCCTTGGCCTGCTGCCCGTTCGGTAGCGACGGAATCTCCACCACCATCTGCCGGATGTCGCCGGGAAGCATGCGGTAGCGGAGCGCCTTGACCTGGGGAGAGGTCTCTTCCGCAACCACGCGAACCTTCTGCTCCGGCCAGTCGCGGGGCACCGGCAGCGTGGCGTAGATTCCGCTGCATGGCCCCCCTTCCGCCGTGACGACGACGCCCACCCGGTATTTCTGGGTGCGGACATCGCCCAGGGTCGTGGCTGTGGCGGCGGCCCCCTCGGCCTCCAGAAACTGCCCGCGGGCGGGCGGCATGACGGCGACCGGGGCCAGCCCGATGGTCAGCGCCAGGACGAGCGACGCAGGCAGCGGCCTCGGGGTAGTGCCGGGCATGGTGAGGGATCCCTTCCATGAGATCATCGGCCAGCCTCCGGCCGCCACCACAGCGGCACCGGCGGCTCGCAGGGTCGGGAAACCTGCGGCGGCGGGGGAATCATGCTCGATTGTTCCGCCGGGGGCCGACTGCTATGCTCCGAGGCTCGATTCCCCGTGGCCCGCACCATTTTTCCCTCCAACCCCGCTTTCCCCCGAAACCCCCCCCACGCATGGTCAACCGCAACCTCATTCGCGAACTTGAACTCGGAGACGAACTCGATCAGGAACTGGAACTCGCCATGGCCGGTGCGGCCGAGGGCGAATACTCGATCGGGACCTCCACGCTGGCGGTCAACTCGGTGCTCGAGGGGAAGATTCTGCGGGTTGACGACGAGTTCGTGCTCGTTGACGTGGGCTACAAGAGCGAAGGCCACATCCCGCGAAACGAGTGGGATGAGTCGGAGCCGCCGCCCCAGATCGGCGACACCGTCAAGGTGCTGCTCGAGGAGTTCGAAGACGGCTCGCTCGAAGAGCAGCGCGGCCTGATCACGCTCTCGAAGCGGAAGGCCCGTCGGATCGAGGACTGGCTCCGCGTCATGGAGAGCGTCCACGAGAACGACGTGGTCACCGGCTTCGTCACCCGCAAGATCAAGGGCGGCCTGCTGGTCGACATTTCCGGCGTCAACGTCTTCCTGCCGGCCAGTCAGGTGGATATCCGTCGTCCGGCCGACATCGGCGACTACTGCGGCCGCTGCATCCAGTGCCTCGTGCTCAAGATCGACGAGGCCCGCCGCAACATCGTCGTCTCGCGTCGCGCCCTCATCGAGCAGGAGCGGGCCGAGCGGAAGAAGCAGCTCATGGAGACGCTCGAGGTGGGCCAGATCCGCCGCGGCGTGGTCAAGAACATCGCCGACTTCGGCGCGTTCGTGGATCTCGGCGGCATCGACGGCCTGCTCCACATCACCGACATGAGCTGGGCGCGGATCGGCCATCCCAGCGAGATGGTGCAGATCGATCAGGAGATCGAGGTGCAGGTGCTGCACATCGATCGCGATCGCGAGAAGATCGCCCTCGGCATGAAGCAGCGCACGGCCAGCCCGTGGGCCAAGGTCGCCGACAAGTATCCGGTGGGCACGGTCTGCATGGGCACGGTCGTCAACGTGATGAGCTACGGCGCCTTCGTGAAGCTCGAAGACGGCGTCGAGGGCCTCGTGCACATCAGCGAGATGAGCTGGACCAAGCGGGTCAGCCATCCGAGCGAGCTCGTCAAGCCGGGCGACGAGGTCGAGGTGGTGGTGCTTGCCATCAACAAGGAAAAGCAGGAAATCTCCCTGGGCATGAAGCAGACCCAG
>JAUMAF010000227.1:4740-10569 GCA_032117045.1 Pirellulales bacterium
AATCCCTGGGAGAAAGTGGCCGCCGACTATCCGCCGGGCGCGATCGTCAAGGGCGTGGTCCGCAACCTCACCAACTACGGCGCCTTCATCGAGATCAACGACGGCATCGACGGGCTGCTCCACGTGACCGACATGTCGTGGACGCGAAAGGTGACGCACCCCAGCGAGATGCTCGACAAGGGTGTCGAGGTCGAGTGCAAGGTGCTCTCCGTGGACCAGCAGCGGCGGCGGATCGCCCTGGGCCTCAAGCAGATGGCCGACGATCCGTGGACGACCGACATCCCCAAGCGATACAAGCCCGGCGACGTCGTGAACGGCACTGTCACGAAGATCACCAACTTCGGCGTGTTCGTGGGCCTGGAAGACGGCCTCGAGGGCCTGCTGCACATCTCGGAGCTCTCCGACGACAAGGTGGAGAGCGCCGAGGAACTCGTGAAGGTGGGCGATCCGCTCGAGGTGAAGATCCTCCGCGTCGACACGGAAGAGCGGAAGATCGGGCTCTCGAAGAAGCAGGTCGGGATGGCCGGCGTCCGCGACGTCGAAGCCTGATTCTCACCAGCTCGTGAAAGCCGACCGGCCGTCAGGCCGCGGGTCAACCGCGCCGGATTCCACGCCTTCGCTGGCACCACCCCACGCCTCACGGCGTTGGGCGTCTACCGCTTGAAAGCCACTTTTTTCGGTCAGCGAATCACGTCGATCGCGACGATCGGTCCGACGATCTCGCCGTGGTCGCCATCGAGTCCTTGCGCGATGCCCAGCCGCTGAACCCGTATCGCCCCGCCCTTGGCGACCATCCGACCATCCGCCCCGCCGGCGATCCTCACCCGACGCGGGGCGGTGGCCGTGGCATGAGGCCGGCCGTCGGCCGTGAACGACACCGCCTCGTAGACGAGCGCCTCGGCCGCGGCGGGATCCACCATGTCAAACACCAGGCAGCGGTAGGCGGGAGTGCCCGCCCGGCGGGCAACGGTCAGCCAGACCACGAGCCGATTCCCCGGGCTCAGGGTGGCGATGTCGGCCTGATCGAGGCCGCCGGCCCCGGGACGAAAGTCGAGCGTGCTGCCGACAGGCGCCGGATCATGGGCGGCCGCGGGTGACGGAGAGGCCGCCGTCGCGGGCTTGGCCACTGGACCGTCGGAGATCGACTGCGGCGGAGCCGCGGGAGGGCTTGCGGGTGTGAGTGGAGCGGGCGGACCGGCCGAAGGAAGCGTCGCCACGGCGGCCGCCGACGCAGCAGTGGAAGCACTCTCCTCGACGGTGCCGGACTCGGTCGAGCGAGCCGCCGGCACATCGCTTGCATTGAGCACCTTCAGCCCACGATCGGCAAGGCGGCCAAGGTCGCCGGTCACTGCGAAGCCGCCCGCGACGATGCCTATGGCTGCACAGCGGGCGAGGATGGTGGACATCGGGCAGCCACGAGTTGGTGGGAGAAGGGCCGCGGTCCACCTGCGGACGCGACGCCCAAGTATGCGCGGCCCTCCAGTCCCCGGTCGGCGGGCTCGGCCGATTTCAGCCCGCGGACCGTGCCGGCGGTGCGGGTTGCGCCGTCCGTCGTGGCAACGACGTTTGAGGGATCGGATCTCAGAACGACCACCGCCATTCGACCTGGGAATGCGTCTGCCACTCCGCTACCGTGGCCGCGTCACCAGCGCCTCGATCGCCGCCACCTGCCGTTCCGTAAACGGCACGGCGCCGCCCAGCAGGACGGGATCGCGACGCTCCTCGGGGACGAGCGCGTGAACGATCTCGGCAGCCAACGCCTCGATGCCGAATCCCGTCGCTGCCGAGGTGGCGACCGCGCGCGGCAGGGTCGTCTCCGGCGCCAGGTCGGCCTTTGAGAGCACCAGCAACTCGTTCGCCGCGACCGGGCCTGGTTCCCACGGTGCGTCGGCAGGCACGACCCGCAGCACGAGATCGGCTGACTGCCGCTCCGCCAGGCCACGGGCGATCCCTGCCTGCTCCACGGCCGACACCGTGTCATCGACGCCCCGCAATCCCGCGACGTCCACGAGTTCGACCTCCCAGCCGTCGAGCACGATCCGCGTCGCGACCGCATCGCGAGTCGTTCCCGGGTGGGGCGAGACGATGCTGCGGCCATGCCCTGCCAGCGCGTTGAGGAGGCTGCTCTTGCCGGCGTTCACCGGCCCGGAGAGGACGACCCGCCACGGCGTCGTGAGCCGCAGGCCCACACGGGCCGCAGCACGCAGCCGCTCCGCGCCGCTTTCCGCCGCGTGCAGGTCGCCGGCGGTCACGAGCGCCTGGATCCGAGCCTGCTCTCGATCGATGGCGCCGGCCGCCTGCCGCGCGAGGATCCGCGCGGCCTTCGGGCCGCCTGCCAGCGGCAGCGCCTCGTGGGCTTCCGCCACGCTTGCGGTTGGGGAAGTCACCGCGAGCCACTGTCGCCACGACTCCCGTGCCGCCCCTGTCGTCTCGAGGCTGGCGATCACGGTTGCCGACGCGGCCGTGCCTCCATGGCAGTGCACCTCGGCGCGGTCTGGAGCCTTCCTGACGACCACCACGTCCTCGCCCGTCGGCCGCCAGGTGCCGAAGCAGATCACGCCGTCCTCCCGCTCGACGAGCGGCATCCCTCCGCGGGGCGTGAACAGCCGATCGACCGACGCGACGGCTTCCGGCCCCCACACGCCCACGACCGCCAGCGCACCGCGGCCCGCCGGCGTCAGCAGGGCGACGGAGACGCGGGCGGGGATCGTCGCAGGCTGGACGCCGCCGGTCGGAGTGCTAGAACGCTCGCACACTGATTTCGTCATTCCTTTCGTGGAGCATTCCCATGGCCGACTGGATCGAGGAAGGTGCCTCGGCGCCGGAGTTCACGCTCGCCACGCACGAGGGCACGAACCTGAAGCTCTCGAGTCTCCTGGGCTCGCCGGTCGTCCTCTATTTCTACCCCAAGGACGACACCCCCGGCTGCACCAAGGAAGCCTGCGGCTTCCGCGATGTGAAGGCGAGCCTGGCGAAGTTCCAGGCGGTTGTGCTCGGTGTCAGCCCGGACGATGCCGAGAGCCACACCGCCTTTCGGGCAAAGTTCCAGCTGCCGTTCACGCTGCTGTGCGATCCCGACCACAAGGTCGCCGAGAAGTACGGTGCGTGGCGAGAGAAGAACATGTATGGGAAGAAGTCGATGGGCATCGCCCGCAGCACCTTTCTCATTGATGCCAAAGGTCGCGTCGCGAAGGTCTTCAAGGCCGTCAAGACCGATGTGCATGCCGAGCAGGTGCTCGCCGCCCTGGGCGAGATGTGACCCGGATCGCATGCCCGTCGTGAAAGCCGACCGGCCGTGACGCCGCGGGTTCCGGTACAAGCCGACCGGCCGTAAGGCCGCGGGGTAGACTTGGGCATCTCCACGCCCCGACGTCGCCTGCCTCATGAACCCTCTGCTCCAAACCCCCTCGACGTCGCCGGCCGGCATTCCCGGCGGCCCGGGGCACAATCCGTTCCCGGGCTATACCGCTCCTGACAACTGCTACGACGAGCTCTGCGGCGCCGATGGCCAGCCGCGGCCCCACTGGCGGCGGCTGATCGAGCAGCTCGGCTCCTGGCAGTCGGCCGAACTCGCCGATCGGTGGGAGCAGGCCCGCCGCCTGATTCGTGACAACGGCGTGACCTACACGATGCAGGACGAGAAGTCGGGCGAGCAGCGGCCCTGGGTGCTCGACCCGATCCCGCTCGTGATCGCCGACACCGACTGGAGCCGGCTGGAAGTGGGCATCAACCAGCGGGCCCGCGTGCTCGACGCATTGCTCGCCGACCTCTACGGACCGCAACACGTGCTCCGCGAGGGCATCGTGCCCGCCGAACTCGTCCTCGGTCAGCCTGGGTTTCTGCGGTGCTGCCACGGGATGACGATGCCGGGCGGCCGCTGGCTGCACCTCTACGCCGCCGTGGTGGCCCGCAACCGTGACGGCCAGTGGATGGCGCTCGGCGACCGCACGGACGTGCCCCGCGGGCTGGGGTATGCGCTCGAAAATCGCCTGGTCGTCTCACGGCTGTTTCCCGCCGCGTTTCAGGAATGCAACGTGGAACGGCTGGCGTCGTTCTTCCTGGGGCTGCGGTCGCTGCTGCGGAGCCTGGCTCCCGGCCGGGATGATCCCCGCATCGGCCTCCAGAGCCCCGGCCCGGCGAGCGCCACCTACTTCGAAGATGCCTACCTCGCCCGCTACCTCGGCTATCCGCTGGTGGAAGGGGGCGATCTCGCCGTCCGCGACGACCGGCTCGGCCTCAAGACACTGGGCGGCCTCGTGCCAATGGACGTGCTCCTCCGCCGCGTGCCCGACCGACGCTGCGACCCGCTCGAACTCGACGGCACCGCCCTCGAGGGCACGCCGGGACTCGTGCAGGCGGTCCGCCGAGGTCGCGTGACCGTCGCCAACGCCCTTGGAAGCAGCCTTGTCGAATCACCCGGATTTGCCGAGTTTCTCCCCGCCGTGTCGCGCAGGCTCCTGGGCGAGGAGCTTTCGCTATCGTCGCCGCGCTCCTGGTGGTGCGGGATCCCGGGGAACCTCGACCGGGTGCTGCATTCGCTCGACGACAGCGTGGTGGAGCCGTTGGCGGCCCACCGCGGCATGAAGCGGTTTGTGCCCGCGCTGATGGATGCGGCGTCGCGGCAGCGGCTCGTCGAGGAGATTCGCAGCCGGCCCGCCGACTGGGTGGGCCGCGAGCGGGTCGAACGCTCGGTGGCGCCCTGCTGGAATGAATCCGCGATCGCCCCCGCGTCGGTGCTCATGCGCTGCTTCGCCGTGGCCGTTCCCGAGGGATACCAGACCATGCGCGGGGCGCTGGCGCGGATGTCCACGGGCCGCTCGGCCGGCGAGGAGCTGCTCCTCTCCAGCCAAGGCTCCAAGGATGTCTGGGTGCTGGCCACGGGGCCGGTCTCGCCGCTCTCGCTGCTGCGGCGGCCGGGCCAGCCGATCCCCCTGCGCCGCAGCGGCTACGACCTGCCGAGCCGCGTGGCCGACCACCTCCACTGGCTGGGCCGGCATGTCGAGCGGGCCGAAGGCGTGGCCCGCCTCCTCCGCACGGTGGCGGGCAGGCTCGCGTCGGAATCCAATCAGGAGAGCACGTTCGAGGCCGCGCTGCTCCTCAATGCCCAGCTGGCACCGACACACTCGCTGGAAGAGCGGCTCGACGCCTCGCGGCCGGGCATCCTCTGGGAAGTCCACGCCGAGATTCAGGCGCTCGTTCACGACGGCAGCCGCGCGGGGAGCGTGCGGGAAAACATCGACCGCCTCTGGCGAACGGCGTCGGTGGTCCGCGACCGCATCTCGATCGATTCGTGGAAGGTGCTCTCGCGGGTGCGGCGCGACTCGTTTGCCGGCCGGCCCTCGTTCAGCGTGTCACCGGGCCGCGTGGCCGACGTGCTGCCCCACCTCGACACGCTGATCTTCGATCTCTCGGCCTTCGCGGGCCTGGGCATGGAGAGCATGACCCGCGGCCCCGGCTGGCGATTCCTCGACATGGGCCGCCGCCTGGAACGGGCCATGGCCGCCATCCATCTCCTCGGCGCCACGCTCGCCGCCCCCCGCGCCCAGCCCTTCACCGAAGCCGGCCGCACCGATCCGCTGCGGCTCGAGGAAATGCTGCTCGAGATCGCCGACAGTTCGATGACCTATCGCAATCGCTATCCCGGCGTGCTGGAGGCGGCTCCGCTCATCGACCTGCTCGTCATCGACGAGACGAATCCACGGAGCATCGGCTTCCAGTTCGCCGCCCTGGCCGACCACGTGGCCGCGCTGCCCGACGACGATTCCTCCCCGGTGCTCTCCGGCGAAGGGCGGGCCGTGATGGAGGCGGTCAGCCAACTGCGGCTGGCCG
>JAUMAF010000228.1:0-10233 GCA_032117045.1 Pirellulales bacterium
GAGTAATCGTTGTGCCGGCAAGACTGCCAAGTCCAAAGAACAGTGACCCGTTGGGGCTCAGCCGAGCCCCAACGGGTTTTTTTATGCGCGTGCGGTGCCTGGTCGGCCTGATGCTCTCGTGGAGCACGGCGATCGTGCGGGAGTGATTGATAAACTGAAAGCTGGATCCAACGTCGCCCGTCGGTCGTCGGGGCGATTCGTCAACTTGTGGGGAATCAGGGATGAAGTCGGGTCTTTGTCGTCTCGTCGTACTCTTGGCTGCCGTATGGTTTCAGGCAGCAGGATGGTTTCAGTCGGGGAGCCCCGCGTGTGCGGAGGAGCGGCCTTGGGCGGTGCGGGGTGAGTTCGAATCATTGATGCCGAGTCCGCTTCCGGGCACGCCGGCAATGGTCGTCATCCGTCTCGAGGGCGACCGCCGCATCGAGGTGCCGCTCGAGTCGCTGTCGGATGCGGATCGCGAGTGGATTGCGAAGCAGTCTGGTCGGCCCCTGGTGGGCGATGCCCCGGCGGGCAAGCCACCGGCCGAGTTGTCAAACGCCGATGAAATCGGCGACATCGAGGCCGACGCCATCGCCTGTCGTACGGCAGCGGACGCGGTGGACGTCTATCGTCTCGCCCTCGCCGCCGGCGATGTTTCGCCGTCACGACTCGAAGCGGCCAAAGCCCGGCTGGCTCATTGGCGACAACTTGCGGATGAGGGCAAAGTTCGGCTGGGGCAGGACTGGGTGAGCCCTGATCTGGTCGAGGCGTCGAGTCGGGAGTCAAACGCCCTCGTCGATCAGGCGATCGAGCTGATGCGGATCGGCAACACGAAACTCGCCCGGGAGATGTTCGAGAAAGCGGGCAGGGTGGGACGAGAGAACCTGCGGAGCGAGTTTCTGCTCTCGCTCATGCCTCTGACTCACAAGCCCGCAGAGTACGATCGCACCGTCGGGCAGTTGGCGGATCTCGTGCGCCGGTTTCCAGGGAACGGCTTCCTGATGAATGATCTGGCCGTCTGCGAGATCATGTCGCGGCGGCCGGCGCCGGCATATGGGCACTTTCGACAGGCGCTTCACAACCTCCCCGACGGCCGCGTGATCGCCGACAACGTGGGGCTGGTGGTCGCGAATGCCAACAAGCCCCGCTTTCCCATCCTGAAGATGCCCGAGCGGATGGAGGTTGAGTTTGCCGATCTCTATCGCTTCATGCTTCAGGATTTGAAGCTGAAGCCGCTCTCGAACGTGAAAGAACTCGTGCTTCTCGGATTGAACGGTCAGCCGATGCCGCTTTCGCAGGTCACAGCTGCCGGCATCGCGACGCTGGCCGGCAGCGCGGACGGCCAGCGGCCCGCCCGCGCCGAGGCGCTGGGGGTGCTTGTCGCCCCGTGCAGAATCCTTGTGGATCGCGCAGTCGCATCGGCTGGGACCGTGGTCGCCATCCGCCACCCTGCCAACGCGGAGACCCAGCTTCCAGCCACCGTACTGGCCACGCTGGACGACCCCGCTGTGTGCCTGCTGGCGTGCGAAGGGCTCAAGGATGTGCCCGGAGCCACTCCGCTCCCGGTCGCGGCGAAGCTGCCTGCTGGTGGCGCTGCCGTGGTCGTCGTCGGGTGCAAGCCAGAGCCGCTGCTCGCCGTGTCTCCGCTTCCCGTGCAGGCCACCATCGTTGCGACTGTGGAGGGGGAGGCCGATGGCAGTCCTTTCGTGTACACCGCCACCGTGCCGCGAGGTGCGGGGGGAGGGGCCATCATCGATACCCAGGGGCGTCTTGTGGGCATCACGGCCGCGACACCGCGGACCGACAGCTCTGGAAACACCCATGGCCTCGGGATTCGAGTCGAGCAGCTGTGGCCCTTCCTCAAGCAGTATGTGAGCGGACTCGAACCGGCAGCCGACGACGACGCGGTTCTCGCGGCCGACGAGGTCCAGGCAGGGGCGCTGACCGCCACGGTCACGGTCGTCGCCAAGCCCGGTCCTCCCCAGACACCGTCGGCCAAGTGATCGCGTCTTTTCAGCCGCTGGGTGCCGGACAGCCTCTTGGAAGCAGGACCGCTGCAAGGGCTTGTTTTTTCGGTGAAAACAGGGATTCTATGACGGTGTTCCGCGAGCCCGGGCTCAGTTCCCGGGCTGGCGATCCCATGTCCCGATGTACGGAAAGCATGCCCATGGTCAGCAGCGAGCGGCCGATTTCGGGAGTCGTGCCCCCGGCCACTGCCGAGGCCACGGTCATGACCGTCTGGCCCTCGGTGGCGTCCACGGGGCTCGGCCAGACGCTCGGCCGTTTGTATCGGCTCAAGGGCGGCTTTGGGCCGTTGTCGATCGGTCGCATGGCCCTGCTCGCCACGATTCCGGTCGGCCTGATGCTGTATCTCTCGATGCGGCTGCCGTGGGCGATCCGGCGATACCGGCTGACCAATCGCCGGGTGACGATCGAGCGGGGCATCAACCCCACGATCGAGCAATATGTTGACCTCGACCGCTTTGACACGATCGACGTGGTCGTCAGCGCCGGTCAGGAGTGGTATGCGGCGGGTGATCTCGTCTTCCGTCGAGGTCCGATCGAGACCTTGCGGCTCCCGGGCGTGAGCCGGCCGGAGTCATTCCGGCGGACCTGCCTCGAGGTCCGCCAGTCCTACGTGAGCGTCGCAACCGCCCAGGCGGCCGAACTGGCCAACGCCTAGTCGAGCACCGCCGCCGTCACCACGGTCATCACCGTGCGGGACCAAGGATTTCTGGCGGGATCGCCTGCGAGTCGTTCACTGGCACCCGGTGCACGGTGTGGGGGTCGCCCAGCCGTTCGACCAGAGTCCCTTGCCGGCGAATGGCATCGGCGACTGCCAATCGCTGCCGACGCCGCTGCGGCTCGACCGCCGGCCAGGGCAGGCATCAAACGCATCGGGCTCAATGAACACCACCCGTACGGCGCTCGCCGCGAGGCCCTGGAATCCGTCCTCCGACTCGAGCAAGTGGCTGAACTTCTGCTGCAGCACGTCACGCGCGAGTTCGGCGGCTTCTCGTTCTCCGATCCGCTTGTCAGCCAGCGAAATGTTCTTGCGGGTCGACATCGCCACGAGCACCTGATGGTCTCGGTGATACACGCGGAACGCATCGTCGGTGTCGATGAACCGCCGGAGGTCTGCGGCCACGTCGGTCGTATCGTTCTCGATGGCGTCCTGGATTTCGGAGGCGACGATCGCCCCGTTGCGGACGACGCGGTCTCCGGCCTCGGGCCGAAGGCCCGCAGCGGAGCAGGCGGCTGCCTGACCGGTGATGAGGGTCGCGGTGAGGAAGACATGGCGGAGCGTGGACATGGCGGTTTCCATCGGGAAAGGGGCAGAACGATTCCCCGACGGTAGTTTCGCCGGACACGGCGGTCAAACCGTTGCACGAGAGCCATGGAATCGGCCTGACTCGGACCCCAAAGAGCCCGGGGCCGGATCAGACTGCCCGGCGGTTGGCCACGGGGCCGCGAGCCGCGATGGCGGCCCGGATTGTGGACCGGGCCGAGGCGTCGAGGGAACACGACAGTGCCCGAGCGTTTTCCCGGACCTGGTCTGGCGACGTCGCCCCGAAGAGCACGCTCGTGATCCCCGACTGCTCGGCCGTCCATGCGAGGACGAGGTCGGCGAGTTCGCAGCCGAGCCGCTTGGCCTCCGGCCGGATGGCATCGACGAAGTCGAGGTTGCGTGCAAACTCCTCGCCGTTGAACATCGGATACTTGTGACGGCTGTCGGTCGTTGGAAAGACCTGTCCGCGGTGCATGCTGCCGGCGAGCAGCCCCTTCATCAGCGGCCAGTAGACGACCATCGCCACGCCATGATCGGTGCACCACGGGAGAATCTCCTTCTCGATCTCCCGTTGGAGCATGTTGAAGTGCATCTGGCAGGCGGCCAGCGGGCACTCGGTCACGAACCGCGAGAGGTGGTCGACCGTGCCATTCGAGAGACCGATGGCGCGGGTCGTGCCGGCGTCGAGCAGTCGCTTCAGTTCGCCAGCCGAGTCCTCGAGGGGAATCGTGGGATCCGGAGCGTGGAGATAGAGCAGATCGAAGTGGTCGGTCCCCAGCCGGTGGAGGCTCTCCGCGACTTCGGCACGAAGCCGCTCCGGACGTCCGTCCGTCACCTGCTTTCGCGGTGGAGTCGACATGGGGGCCTGTTCCCAGTGGACGCCACACTTGCCGGCAATCACGACGGCATCACGACGATCCGCCACGGCTTCGCGAATCGCCCGTTCGCTCTCGCCGTGCTCGCCGTAGCAATACGCCGTATCGAGATGGGTGATGCCGGCGTCGATCGCCGCCCGAATCGTGGCCACCGCCGCGTCGTGTGTGACGCCCCCGCGGGTCATCCCCGCCAGCGGCCAGCAGCCCAGACCCAGTGGGCCGACAACGACGGGCGACGGGCCCAGGCGACGCGGCGTGGTATCCATGCAAACGGTTCCCGGGAAGCGACCCGTGGGCCTTGTGGAAGCTATCTGGATGCGGTGCCAGGTACCGAGAAGTCGCCGGTGGCGAGGAAGCTGGCGATGAGGTCGACTGTCTCTCGACTGAAGAGAAGGCCTGTATGCCACGTCGGGAGCGTGATGTGGATGTGGGGCGCGTCGGGTCGGGTGCTCTCCTCCGTGACGAGGGCATCGTGCTGTGCCGCGATCACGCCGATGTCGATGCCCTGGGGCGTCGGCAGAGAGTTGACGAGGCTGTCCTCCGCCGTCGAAAGCTCGGCGACCGGCTTGAGAATCCGACCAAAGGTCCGTGCCGTGGCCGTTGCCACGAACGAGCCGCGATTCGGCGGAGCGAGCATCACGAAGCGGCCCATCTTCCGTGGTCGGTAGTGGTCGAGTGCCACCCGGCCGATGATGCACCCCATGCTGTGGGTCACCAGGTGGATGGTCTCGATCCGGGGATCGGCATCGAGCACCGCGAGTTCATGGGCAAACCGCTCGGCATGCACGAGCAGCGAGCACTGCATATTCCAGTAGCCCCACACGCTGGTGAGATAGCCTTTGTCCCGCAGGCGGCGACCCAGCAGCGACAGCATGTATTTGTTGGCGAGAAAGCCATGGACGAGCGACACGCACTCACGCGGGTGGTCGGTCGTCGACCCGGACTGAAAGTGAACGGACGGCATCGCGGGCTCGTCCTACGCCGGTGGAGCAGCGGGACGTGCCGCCGGCGGGCCACCCGCGGACCCGGTCGGCCGTTGGGGTGCCGGGCAGCAGTCCAGCGGGCAGACATCGTGGTTCGCGGGGAGGTTGCCGATGGCGGTCCGGTCAGGGAGGCCCCAGGCCCGCTCGGCGATCAGGTCGCGGATCATTGCGACGAAGGGGGCCGCCGTGCCGACGGTCGCAGCGCGGACCATGTCGATGCCGAGTTCGTTGCAGAGATCGGTGGCCTCGGTGTCGAGATCGTAGAGCACTTCCATGTGGTCGGAGATGAAGCCGATCGGAGCGATCACGAGACGGCGGCCGCCGGCCGCGTGCAGCATTCGGATCGCATCACAGATGTCGGGTTCAAGCCAGGGCTGTGTCGGAGGACCGCTTCGGCTTTGGTAGACGAGCTTCCAGTCGCACACCCTTGCCTCCGCGGCAACGAGCCGGCATGACTCCTGCAGTTGCGGCACGTACCGGCAGGTGTCGGCCATGGACATCGGAATGCTGTGGGCAGTGAACAGCACTGGAATGCTCGGCCGCGACTCGACCGGAAAATGATCGAGTGCGGCGCCGACGTTGGCCGCCATGGGCCCGACGAATCCGGGATGGTTGAAAAACACCCGGATCTTGTCGATGTGCGGCGCCCGGTCACCGAGGGCCGCGGATGCCGCGGCAATATTCTCGCGGTATTGGCGGCAGCCCGAGTAGCTCGAGAAGGCGCTGGTCACAAATGCGATGGCCCGCTTCACGCCGGCATCGGCCATCTCGCGGAGCGTGTCGGTGAGCAGCGGATGCCAGTTGCGATTGCCCCAGTACACCGGCAGATGCGGGCCGCGGCGATCGAGTTCCTCGCGAAGCGCGGCGAGCAAGGCAAGGTTCTGCTCGTTGATCGGGCTCTTGCCGCCGAAATGGTAGTAGTGCTCTGCGACCTCGAGCATGCGCTCGCGGGGAACATTGCGGCCGCGGAGGACGTTTTCGAGAAACGGCATCACGTCGTCGGGGCCGTCTGGTCCGCCGAATGACACCAGCAGAATGGCGTCGTAGGCCGAGGCGGGCTCGGCGGGCTCCTGAGATGCCGTGACTCTATGCAGTTCTGTCATGGCGGGCGATGCTCGTGTGCCGGCAAGCCGGCTGATGACCCCACGGGGACTCGAACCCCGGTTACCGCCGTGAAAGGGCGGTGTCCTAACCACTAGACGATGGGGCCGTGATGACTGGCAGGCCTCCAGCACATGCCTGGAACTGCCGGCGGTCGATTATGAGATTACTCGCTCTCGCACGAATGCGTAAGGGTCGTGAGCGACCGACGGCCACGACAGCGTGACAGCGCCGATCACGCCCCGGGATCATCCGTCGGAGCAGGAGCGGCGGGGGACGGTTCGACGGCCTGGACGGTGACGGATGAACCGGCATCGACGGGTTCGCCTCGAACGATCGCCTCGAACACCTCGCGACGATGCACCGGTACTTCCTTTGGTGCTTCAACCCCGAGTCGAACTTTGTCGCCACGAATCTCTACCACAACGATGGTGATATCGTTGTTGATGACGATGCTCTCGTCCTTCTTCCGCGACAGTACGAGCATGGGGCCATTCCTTGGCTGTGCGGATCCGTCGCCCGCGGATTCCGCAAACTCCTTAACTGTAAAGGTTTCCGCAGTGCCGTCAAGTAACTTCGGCGGTGCCAACGGCAGGGGGAACCTCGTTTTTGGGCGGTATTTGTGACGCTTTTGCGGAAAATCGCCGCCCAGTGTGGGGAACGTCAGGCTCAGGAATCCCGGGGCGACACCTGGCGGATCTGACCGCGGGCCCCTGGCCTGCCTCGTCTTGGACCGCCCCTGCGGAACCGTTTCGATGCTTCCGCCATCGTGCGGATTCGTTCGTGCTCGCCGGGCGGTGGATGGCTTCGTCTGCGGCCCGCAGGTCCGTGGCTTGTTGGACTGATGACCGCACCTATACTTTCGCGCTTCTGGTGCCGTCGTTTCCCACCTGCGGGCTGTGCCGATGAGAGAGTGGTTTCGCAACCTGTTCACGGCCGTGGGCACGGTGCTCGAAGGCATGCTCGTGACGCTGCGTGTCTTCAGCAGCACATACGACCAGAAACGCCGGACGTTCACCGAGCACTTCGAGTACCCCGAACTCCCGGCTCCCGTCGCGGCCCGGTATCGCGGCTTCCATCGCTACGACCTCACGACCTGTATCGCCTGCGACCAGTGCTCCAAGGCCTGTCCGGTCGACTGCATTTACATCGGCAAGGAGCGGGTCGAGAACGGCAAGGGGTTCCGCGTGAGCGGATTCACGATCGACTACTCAAAGTGCATGTTTTGCGCGTTGTGTGTCGAGCCCTGCCCGGTCGACTGCATCTTCATGGGTTCGACCCTCGATCTCAGTTGTTATAGCCGGGATGGAACCATCGTTGACTTCGCCCGCCTGCCGGTCGAGGTGGCATGGGGGCGTTCAACCCTCAACCCCACGGCGGTCGCGGCGTCGAAGGTGATCGTCGAACCCGTCCACGGCGGTCCGAACCAGTAGATCATCCGTTGACGCGCCTTTGCGAAGGCCATCGCCCGAACACTTCCCCCACTCCACGCCATGCACCCCACGCTGATCGCCGGCTACGTCGCCCTGTTTGTCGCGGTGGGCGGGGCATTTCTCGCCCTCAACCTCATCGTCGGCTGGCTCGTCCGACCGCGGATGCCCAATGCGGAGAAACTTGAAGTCTACGAGTGCGGTGAGCCAACCATCGGCTCGAGTTTCGTGCAGTTCGACCTGCGGTTCTATGTAGTCGCCCTGCTGTTCATCATTTTCGATGTCGAGGTCGCCCTGTTCTTTCCGTGGGCGACCGTCTTCGGCAAGGCCACACAACTCACCGATCCGTCGTTTGTCACCGCGACGGCCGACGGAAATCTCACGCCGGGTGCGTCGGGCCTGATCCGCGAACTCGGTATCCGTGAGCCTGCGGTGCCGGCTTCCCTCGGGCCGTACTTCACGCCCACGATCGCCGAGGCGCGGCACTTGGAGGCCGCCCGCGGCGATGCCTCGCCACAGCAGGCGCAGAGTCAGTGGGCCATTGCCCGCGCGGGCTCGCTGCTGGCCCGGACCGCTTTGGTGGACATGGCCGCCTTCTTCGCGATCCTCCTCGCGGGCTTTGCATACGTCTGGTATCGCGGCGATCTCGACTGGGTCCGCGCCGTCTCGGCGGAACGGGCCGGGTCTGCCGGCAGAACCGTCACGCGGTAGGCCGGCGCCGGCCTTCACCCAACGACTCACTCACGCCCTCTTTCGCGAACCCATCCACTGGTGACGACCATGCGAGGACCTGGATTTCTGGAGCAGTTGGAGCAGGCCCTCCCCGGCGCGGTTGTCGGCAGGAATCTCGAGGCCCTCGATCCGTGGATCGAGGTGGCCCCGGACCGGATCGCCGATGCGTGCCGGTGGCTGGCGAAGTCGAGCCCGGTGCGATTCGACTCGCTGCAGTGCATCACGGCGGTCGATTGGTTCGAGCCCGATCCCAAGAAGGCTGCGAAAGTCTCGTGGCAGCCGCATACGGAAATGGTCTATCACCTCTGGAGCACGTCAGCCCGGGTGAGCCTCGTCATCAAGGCCAACCTGCCTCGGTGGAAGGGGGACGTG
This sequence comes from Pirellulales bacterium, assembly GCA_032117045.1. Taxonomy (GTDB): domain Bacteria; phylum Planctomycetota; class Planctomycetia; order Pirellulales; family UBA1268; genus QWPN01. The sequence continues at coordinate 8,762 of JAUMAF010000228.1, forward strand.
TCGGGCGATTTGCCAGAGATCCCGAGCGTCTGCAGCGTATGGCGGGGGGCGGACTGGCATGAACGGGAGGTCTATGATCTTTCGGGCATCTGGTTCACCGGCCATCCGGACCTGCGGCGGATTCTCTGCCCCGAAGACTGGGAAGGGCATCCGCTCCGCAAGGACTACGAGATGCCGATCGAATACCACGGGATCAGAGGCAAATAATCATGGCACCCATCATCGACGACGATCCGCGGATCATCGAGTTCGACGTCCGCACGGATGAGATGCTCGTAAACATGGGGCCGCAGCACCCCAGCACCCACGGCGTGCTCCGGCTCGTGCTTCGCACCGACGGTGAGGTCGTCTCGGAAATCGAGCCGCACATCGGCTACCTGCACCGCTGCGCCGAGAAGATCGGCGAGAATCTGACTCACCGGCAGTGGATTCCCTACACCGACCGGATGGACTATCTCGCGGCCATGAACATGAATCTCGGCTGGGCCCTCGCCGTCGAGAAGCTGATGAAGTATCAGGTGAGCGAAAAGGCCCGCCACCTGCGGGTGCTGATCACGGAACTGAACCGGATCGCCAGCCATCTCGTGGGCATGGGAGCCTACGGACTCGATTTGGGCACGTTCAGCCCATTTCTCTACGCGTTTCGCGAGCGGGAGAAGATCCTCGACCTTTTCGAGGAAGCCTGCGGCGCGCGGCTCACCTACAGCTACATCACGGTGGGCGGACTGACCGCCGACCTGCCCCCCGGCTGGCTCGAAAAGTGCGAGGCGTTTCTCGAGCAGTTCGAGCCCGTGATCAAGGAATACCATTCCCTCCTCACCACGAACGCCATCTTCGTGAAGCGGACGGCCGCCATCGGCGTGATGTCGCGCGATCTGGCAATCGAATATGGCTGCTCGGGGCCGGTGCTGCGGGGAAGCGGCGTGGATCAGGACATGCGCCGCGACGGGGAGGCAATCTATACGGCGATGTACGAAGGCTACGCTTTCGAGGTCGCCGTGATGAAGGACGGCCATTACCCCCGTGATCATGAGTATCCGGCGGTGCCGGCCGATGCCGTGCTCGGTGACTGCTGGCATCGGTTCTTCGTGCGGATGCTCGAGGTCGTGCAGTCAATGGACCTCGTTCGACAGGCGATCGATCGCTACTCGGCTTGCAAGGGCACCGTCGGTGAACCGCTCAAACTCACGGAGAAGATGCCGGCGGGAGATGCGTATCTCGAAACGGAATGCCCCAAGGGGCAGATGGGCTTCTACCTCGTCAGCGACGGTTCGGCGATCCCGTGGCGGGTTCGGGCCCGGTCGAGTTCGTTCTCCAATCTCGCCGTGGCGCACGAACTCTGCCGCGGCTGCCTGATCGCGGACGTCCCGGCCATCGTTGGGAGCCTCGACATCGTGATGGGTGAGATCGATCGGTAGCCAAACCAGCGAGGGTGAAGCCGGGATGGCGGCTCGGGGCGGCATGGCTTGACC
>JAUMAF010000229.1:0-3799 GCA_032117045.1 Pirellulales bacterium
CGGCTTCGTGGGGTTCGGCGGTCTGAACCCAGATGGCAGAGAAGGCCGCTGAGATCAATTCATGGAGGCGGCTGGCAAGGGTTGGAGTGGCGGTGGGAGTGGGCGTGTCGGTGGATGGTGGCATGGAGGTGGTGTGTTTCCGTAGGAGTGAGAAAGACCGGGCAGCCAACGACGGAGGACGCAAAGCCCTCACACGCCGTGGCTGCCCGGTTTTGAAGAAGTGGTGCCGGAATCGCGTGTCGATTAGCTACCTTGCGACAGCCGGTTCTGCTGGGCCTGCTGGAGGTGGAACTCCGGCAGCAACGTCTCCTTACTGGCTACGCCCAAGGCCCGCTCCAACTCCCGGGTGGCGTCCTTACAGGAGCTGCCCGTGAAGCCGGTTGTCTTAATCGACACGGCGCCCTCCGGGGACACCGTGATCTCGATCGTCTTGCTGGTAGGGATGCTCATCAGGCGGCACCTCCCACGCGCACGGCCAAGCGAATCGAGCCGTCCTCGAGCCGGGTCTCGCTGACGCTGTGACCCTTCTTTCGGGCCTCGAGTTTGGCTTTTTCGACCGCGTAGCCCTGAAGGAACGCATCCAGGTGCTTCTGCTCGCCCCAATAGCCTTGATAGTTGTCGTACTGGAGCTGGCCGGTCTTCAGGTCGCACACCAGCGGGTAGCGCCAGCCCGGGAGCTGCACGCAGAGGCCCGTTACGGTAGCGCTGAACAGCCTGACCGTCTTGTGATCGGGTACAGGAAGTTGGAGGCGAATGCACGCCGCCTTCACGGCGGCTTCATCGGTGACCTGTGTTTTGATCTGAACTATGTGGGACATGTTAGAAGGGCATCTCCTGGGGTTCGTGGGATTGGGAGTCGTACTCAGGATCGGGCTCGCGCTCATTAGCGGCCACGAGTGCCCGCATGTTGACGTCGGCGGGGAGCAGCGGCCGTGATGGAATCGGCGTCAGCCATCGAGGGCTCTCGCCCGTGACCTCATCGAGCAGGACATTGACGAGTTGCGCATCCGCAGGGCCGCTTCGCGTGACGAGCCACAGGGCCATGCCGCCAACAGCGAGGACCAACACGACGACGATGGTGGGCCCGAAAGACTCCAGGGCCGCAGCCCACGCCGAATCGCGCGCGCTGAAGTCTCGCCACCGTTCGAGGTGCCCGGCCAGCTGGATGCGTTCGCTGGAGAGCTGGTGAATGGCCTCGGCGATCCGAATGTTCTGATCGGCCTGGATTCGCGCGGACTCGTTGGCCGTCTGAGCGGCTTGCTCGAGGGCCCGATTGGCTGCCTCGATGGCGGGATCGGGATTCTTGGTGAACCAGCCAGCGGAAGCCGGATCAGCGAGCAGGCCGGTGAGCGAGAGTATGGCCAGCGTGTTGAAGGCCCGGCGCCAAAGAAAGCGCCAGAGCCAAAGGAGGACAGGGAGAAGGATGGAGGTCGTGACGTTCGGTGGCTTCATGGGCGCCTCCGGGGTGAGTGGGTCGGACGTTTGATGGTCGCCGCGCGGTCTAGCCGCCGGAGCTTGTCGAGGAGCCGGGCCGCGAGCATCTGGAAAGCCCGGCGGATGCGGTGCTCGCGGGAGAGCGCGACAGCGAGCCCGGCGGCCAGGATCGCGGTGAAGAGAGTGGTGGTCATGGTGGTGGGTTGAAGGAAAGGGCTGTCAGTTGCGGCACGCGCGCTCCGCGAGGTCGACGGCGTGCCAGCGGTCTGTCGAGAGGTCCAAGAACTCGATCTCACGGAAGAGGGACGCGGGCACTGAGGAAAGCGTGAAACGCCACGTGGCTGGGTCGGCACCGAGTTCGATGCCGGCGAGAACGAGGCCGAGCCAGTCGATGGGTGAGGTGCCAGCCAGTCGCGGTAGGTCCTGGATACGGTGAGGGGCGGCGCTGGCGGGCACATGGATGCGGGCCAAGCCGCCTTGGGCCTGGGCCGTCATAAGTTGGCCAACCTTGCCGGGAACAGGGACCTTCGTCGCGGTCGCTTCCCACTCGTCGGAGGCGCTAAACCATGCCACGGGCTTCTCGTGGGGCGGGACCTTGGCAATGGTTGGAAGGATGGCGCCAGAGCGGAGAATGAGGTCGAGATTCGCCCCGGTTGGTAGTGCAACATTCCTTCTGTAAATCCGGATGGGGCCTGCCCGAGGCGAGCGTAGCGAGCTGAGGGCAGGCCCCATCCGGGCCGCGACTTGAAGAGGTGGGCCATCGAGGTTTTCTTGGAAGTGCCAACTCCCCAAGAAAGGAATACCTGCGATGACCCACCAAGACGAACGTTCAGCGATGCGTAGCCTCGTGGAGCTTGCGATCGAGCATGGCACTGAAGCCATGGCCGCTGCTTTCACAACCCTCATGAACCATGCCATGCAGATCGAGCGGGAGCAGGTGCTGAAAGCCGAGTCTCATCAGCGAACCGCCGATCGTCAAGGGTACGCAAACGGATTCAAGCCAAAGACGATGAACACCCGCGTCGGGCAGCTCGAATTGCGGGTGCCGCAGACCCGTGGCTTCCGCGACGAGAACGGTCGGCCGTTCTATCCGAAGGCTCTCGACCGGGGCGTTCGTAGCGAGAGGGCGATGATCCTCGTCATGGCCGAAATGTATGTGCAGGGCGTCAGCACCAGGAAGGTGACGGCCGTCGTTGAGGAGCTCTGCGGGCTCGAGGTTACCTCGACCCAAGTGAGTCGGGCCGCTGCCGAGCTCGACGAGCAACTCGACGCCTGGCGGAACCGGCCAATCGGCGAGATCACCTACCTCGTCCTCGACGCCCGCTACGAGAAAATCCGCCACGATGGTGCTGTCAGGCCGTGCGCCCTGCTCACGGCGATCGGGATCGGCACGGACGGGAAGCGGAGTGTCCTGGGCTGCAGCGTCCAACTCTCCGAAGCCGAAACGCACTGGCGGAAGTTCCTTGAGGGCCTCCTGAAGCGTGGCATGCATGGCGTGAAACTCGTCGTCAGCGACGATCATACCGGGCTCAAGGCCGCCCGGCAGGCCGTCATGACTGGGGTGCCGTGGCAACGGTGCCAATTCCATACGATCCAAAATGCCATGAAGCACGTGCCCAAGGTCGCCATGCGCCCGGAAGTGGCCCGCGATCTCCGTCGCGTCTTCGACGCCGACGAGCCTGCTGAGGCCGAGCGGCGACTGAAGGAAGTCGTCGCCCGCCACCAGAAGACGGCTCCTCAGCTCGCCGCCTGGCTCGAGCACGCCATCCCGGAGGGGCTGACCGTGCTCACGATTCCTTCCGCTCATCGGCGGCGGCTCCGCACCACCAACAGCCTCGAGCGGCTCAACAGGGAGATCAAACGACGCACCCGCGTCGCAACACTCTTCCCAAATGAGGCCTCTCTCCTACGGCTCGCCTCCGCGGTCCTCTCCGAAATCAGCGATGACTGGGAAACCGAACGTGCCTACCTGAACATGGAAGCCAGATGACCCACCTCTGAAAACCGCGATTTACAGAAGAGGTGTTGCTTTATCCGCCGGTTGTGTAGTGCCAAACGAAGAGCGGATCGGGGACGGGATCGAGTTGGCCGGGCAGATCGATCGGGATGACGTGGATGTGGATCTTCATGAGGGTGAGTGCGCAGCGGTGCCGCGGTTGGGGATCGGGAAGGAGGCTGTCGCGAGAGGCGCGGCAGCGGAGAGAGGCCGTCAGTTGGGACTGCTAATGGCTACGTGGTCAGTCAATATGCCCGAGAAAGGCCATCTATTTAGCAGTACACGCACAGCGACAAGGGTTGGCCTAGGGGCTGAGTGCGGAGGGCCACCCCTGACCTCCGGGAGGCTTCTCACCGCCACAGGCGAGGC
>JAUMAF010000230.1:0-4419 GCA_032117045.1 Pirellulales bacterium
TTCGACGATGTTGGTGTCGAGCGTGAGTTCGCCGGCCCGCTCCTTGGCGATGCGGCGCACGTGGTCGAAGACCGTCTGCACGATCTCCTGCGGGAGGTCGCGTTCGGGGCGGTGGGCCCGCGTCGCTTCACCAACGGGACGCTGCCGCGCCAATCGTGGCAGCCCCGACCCCGCCGGTGCCGCCGCTGGGGCAGGGGCAGCAGGCGCCAGCCAGCTTACGTGCTGCTCGACGACCTCGAGCGTGTTGTCGAGAAACTGTCGCCGGCAGGCATGCCGCTGAATCTTGCCGCTGGAGGTCTTGGGGATGCTGTTGGGGCGGACCAGCACGATGCCCTCGGCCGCCACCTCGTGGTCGCGTGCCAGTTTGCTGCGGATCGCGTCGAACGCCGCAGCGATCTCCGTCGGCTCGCGTTTGCCGCGTTCGACTTCGGCGACCACGACGACCCGCTCACGGTTGTCGATGTCGACCGCGAAGGCGGCGACCGAGCCGGCTCGCACGAGGCTGCTCGCCTCCTCGACCGTGTGCTCCAAATCCTGTGGGTAGTGGTTGCGGCCCCGGATGATGATCAAATCCTTGAGCCGGCCGGTCACGAACAACTCGCCGGAGTCGAAGAAACCGAGGTCGCCGGTGCGGAGATAGGGACCGGGATTGGGCCGCCACTTGGCGACGGCCTGCGAGTCATCGCGATCGGGCTGCGCGATCATCGCGCCGAACGTCGCCTGCGATTCCTCGGGCCGGTTCCAAGAGCCCTGCGCCACGCTCGGGCCGCTCACCCAGATTTCACCGACGCGGCCCGGGGGCAACGCCTCGGCGGAGTGCGGATCGACGATCAGCACGTCCTGGCCGTCGAGTTCGCGGCCACTGCCGACGAGCGGCCGGGCTCCCGCCGCCTTGACCGGCCGCGTCTGCGCGGTGCCGGTCTCGATGGAGCCCGCGTCGAACGCTCGAATCACGGGCGGCTCGAACTTCATGCCGCCGGTCACCATGAGCGTGCTCTCGGCGAGTCCGTAGCAGGGGAAGAAGGCCTCGCGACGGAATCCGCTCGGGGCGAAGGCCTCGCAGAACGCATCGATCGTTTCAGCGCGGACCGGCTCGGCGCCATTGAAGGCCAGCGACCAGCTGGAAAGATCGAGCGTGGCCCGCTGCTCTGGCGTGGTCTTTCGCACGCAGAGTTCGTAGGCGAAGTTGGGGCCGCCGCTGATCGTCGCCCGGTAGCGAGAGATCGCCTGCAGCCAGCGAAGCGGCTTTTGCAGGAAGGCCACGGGCGACATGAGCACGTTGAACTTGCCGCCGTAGAGCGGCACGAGGATGCCGCCGATCAGTCCCATGTCGTGGAAGCTCGGCAACCAGAACACGCCCGACTGGCTCCGCGTGATCTCGAACGCCTGCATGATCCGCAGCGAGTTGTGGAGCAGATTCTCGTGCGACAGCATCACCCCCTTGGGCGTGCCGGTGGAGCCGCTGGTGTATTGCAGGAAGGCGAGTGTGTCGCCGTCAATGTCGGGACGGTCCCAACGGTCGGCCCAGCTGGGCTCCAGTTCGCTGTCAACCTTCCAGACGAGATGCTCGAGGCTCGGAGCGGCGGCCCGTAGACTGTCGAAGCGGTCAAGGACGTCGCGGGTGGTCAACGCGACCGAGGCGTCGGCATCGGAGGCGATCGACTCGATCCGCTCGACGGAGCGATTCTTCCGGGGCGGGTAGGCGGGCACGGCGATCGCCCCGCCGTAGAGGCAGCCCATGAAGGCCGCGATGAAGTCGAGGCCGGACGGATAGAGCAGCAACACACGCTTGCCGACCATCCCCCGGTCCATCAGCCAGGCCCCCACCGCCCGAGCCTTCCGGTCGAGTTGGGCGTAGGTGATGTTGAGCTCTTCGTGCTCGCCGTCGACCAGGAACGTGAAGGCCCGATCGTGAGGCCGGTAGGCGGCCCGCTGTCGCAGCAGGTCGACGATCGTGGGAGCGAACGACGCCTCGGTCGTGGGAGTTGGAATCACGCGCGGACGGCCTCCACCCTCTGAATACCTCGCCGCGAGCCGGCCCCCCTCAGGCCCGGCATTGCGGCCGACCGAGGGACTTCGGCAGAAAAACCACTGCCGCCCCCAGTTTAGCCGTCCGCTCCAGACAACCGGAAATTGCGGACCGGCCGGAACAAATGCGGTTTTACGGCCGAATCAGCCGTTTTTAGAAATCGCGACCGGCAGTCTGGGAAAAGTCTGCGGGCGAAAGCGGCTCGGCCCGCGGCCTTACGGCCGGTCGGCTTTCACACCTCACGCATGCGAGCCTGAGGACTCTGATCGCATGGCCTCGGGCGTGTCGAAGACCTTCACGAGCCGCACGAAATCGTCGGGCGGGATGTCCTCGGCGCGGGCATCCGGCGGCAGACCGAGCGCGGCATACACGCGCTCGACGGTGGCCTGCGCGGCCGCCTCCTTCTTCCCGCCAGCCATCCGCAGAAGGCTGCTGCGAAGCACCTTGCGGCGGTGACAAAACACTTCCCGGACAAACGCGTGGAACCGGGCAAGGTCGCCGATCGCGGCACGGCGTTCGGGCTCGACATCGAGTCGCACGATCGCCGAATCCACCTTTGGCCGCGGCCAGAACACGCTGGGCGGCAGGATGCGGACGATCTCCCCACGGCACTGCGCTCCCACCCAGACGGAGAGGGCATTGTAGGAACTCGTTCCGGCCGGGGCGGTCATGCGCTCGGCCATCTCCCGCTGCACGGTCACGATGGCAGCGTCGAACGGACGGGGCAGGGCGAGCAGATTCGAGATCACCGGCGTGGCGACGCAGTAGGGCAGATTGGCGACGAGCAGGAGCCGGCCACGCGGTGCGGCCGACAGGGCGGCATCGACGGCCGCGAGCACCGCCGGGGCGAACCGATGCTTGCCGGCCAGCACGTCACCCTCCACGAGGGTCACATTGTCGCGGTCAATGAGCCGATCGCGGGCCAACTGGGCCAGGCGACAGTCGATTTCCGCCGTCACCACGCGGGCGGCGGCCGCCGACAGCCGTTCGGTGACCACGCCGGTGCCGCAGCCGACCTCCAGGGCCACATCGTCTGCCGCGATCTCCGCGGACCGCACGAGGAGGTCGATGAGATTTAGGTCGACGAGAAAGTTTTGCCCCTTGCGGGCGTCGATCGTGAAGCCGACCTGGGCGAAGAGTTTTTTGAGGTAGGCCGTCGTCTGCCGCGGAGGGGGAGTCGCGGCCGCGGCGGACGTCGGATCGTCATCTGGCGTCGTCATGAGGGGTGCCTTGCGGAGAGCCAGCGATCGACATACTTGAAGACGAGGTCGGTCTCGAGGTTCACACCGCCGCCCACGGCGAGCGTGCCCAGCGTGGTGTTGGCAAGCGTGTGGGGAATCAGGGCCACGCTGAACTCCGTCGCGGCCACATCGACCACGGTGAGGCTCACGCCGTCGATCGTCACCGAACCCTTGCTCGCCATCTGGGCGAGGAGTGCGGCCGGCGCTGTGAAGCGGCAGGTGATCCAGTCGCCCTCCTGAGCCCGCGACGCCAGATGCCCCATGCCGTCGACATGGCCGGTGACGAGATGACCGCCGAGCCGATCGGCCAGCCGCAGCGACCGCTCGAGGTTGACCGGGCTGCCTGCCCGCAGGTTGCCGAGCGTGGTGCGGGCAAGTGTTTCAGGGCCGAGTTGAAACTCGAGCGTGGAGGCTTCGATTCGCACGACCGACAAGCAGCAGCCGCTGGTGCAGATGCTGTCTCCGACGGCCGCGTCGGCGGCGATCTCTCCGGCATCGACGACGAGCCGCAGGCCCGGGGGCTCCGGGATGGCGGCGGCGACGTGACCGAGGGATTCGACAAGACCGGTGAACATGGCGTGACGGAGCCAGAACAAGTGGGAGAGCGAGCAGGGAGGCCGCCGGGCATCCACGCTCCCTGACAGTGTGATGGGGAGTGCGATGGCGGTTCGGCAGCAGTCGCTCCGAAGGATACCCGCGGCGTGAGACACGCGACAGCCGCAGCCCCGCCGACGCGGCCCTTGCGTCACGGTTTCACACTGGCACAATGCGTCAGGTTCGTGGTGCCGGCTGCGTCGGTGCCGTGATCCAGCCAGCCATCGCTCCATTCCGTTACCGCACGTACCCCCCCTTATCGAGGCCTTCATGTCCACGATCGTCGACGTTCATGCCCGCCAGATTCTCGACAGCCGCGGCAATCCCACGATCGAGGTCGATGTCACGTTGGCGGATGGGGCGAGCGGTCGTGCGGCGGTGCCATCGGGGGCGAGCACCGGCGCGCACGAGGCCTGGGAGAAGCGCGACGGCGACAAGGATGTCTATCTCGGCAAGGGCGTGATGGAGGCCGTCGAGAACGTCAACACGCGGATTGCCGAAGAACTCGAGGGCTGCGACGCCCTCGACCAGACCATGGTCGACGAGCTGATGCTG
>JAUMAF010000231.1:0-27942 GCA_032117045.1 Pirellulales bacterium
CGAGATGCCGCCACAGATCGGCGAGCGACTCACGATCGCCGGTTTCGGCCGGGGCGTCTACCGCGAGGAGAGCGGCGAATGCACCGAATACCTCTCGCCGGGCACGGGCTACGCCAAGGAGTTCGTGGAACTGAAGGCGACGGCGCGACAGGGCGACTCCGGCGGACCGATCTTCAACGAACAGCGCGAACTCGCCGGCGTACTCTTTGGCCAGAACGAAGGCCGCACGATCGGGAGCTGCTCCACGCGGGTGCGGGCGTTTCTCACCTCGGTCGGTTCGGGCGGGTTTACACCCACGCCGATCGCGGAGTTCTCCGATGCCCGGGCGATCGATCGGGGAATCGGCAATGTCCCGCCGACGGACCGAATCGCGGCCACGCCGGTCTCGGAGAGCATTCAACGATCGACCTACGTGGCCACGCCGGTGGCTGCCATGCCGACAGCGATGCCACCGGCGATGACCGGCCCGCCGCCGGGCTGGCCGGTGGGGACCGCCGTTCCCACCAGTCCGCAACCCGAAGCCTCACCCTTCGCCGGGATGGGGCTGCCACCGTGGCTGCCCGATCCCTTTGTGCACCGCACGGCGATGCTCTCCGCCGCCGGCGGTCTGGCGCTGGTCATTCTCGGATGCAAGACGCTGTTCGGCGGCCGACGGGCGTGATGCCGACCACGCGCCGAATCACTTCTTCGGCGTGCGCGTGACGGTCACCTTCTTGATGAAGACAGGCTCCGCGGGCCGATCGTTGGCACCGGTGCGCACGCTGCCGATCGCCTTGACGACGTCCAGGCTCGCGGCATCGGCGGTCTTGCCGAAGGCCGTGTATTGATTGTCGAGGTGCGGCACCCGCTCGAGACAGATGAAGAACTGGCTGCCGGCCGAGTTGGGGTCGCTGGTGCGGGCCATCGAGAGCACGCCCGGCTCGTGCGTCGTCTTGTTGAACTCGGCTGGAATCTTGTAGCCCGGGCCGCCGGTGCCGGTGCCCTCGGGGCAGCCGCCCTGGATCATGAAGCCCTTGATAATCCGGTGAAAGCAGCCGCCGTCGTAATAGCCGCTCTCGGCGAGGGCCACCATGTTGCGCACGTGGCCGGGAGCCACGGCCGGGTCGAGGTGCAGTCGGATGGCGCCGAGGGAGGTGTCGAGGGTGACCTCGTAGTCGAATCCGGCGAGGTCGACAGCTTTGGCGGCGGCTTGGAGTTCGGCAGGAGAGGGCTTGGCCATGGTGGGCTCCAGAAGGGGGAAATGCGGGCGGGTTGCGGCCGGCGGTTTGCCGGTCTGCTGCGGCCCGTCGATACTCATTCCCGATGGACTCGCATCCCGTAGGACGTGTCGTCGACGAGGATCTTTCCGGGCGCAGCTTGGGAGGATACAGGCTCGTGCGCCGACTGGGTAGTGGCGCGATGGCGGATGTCTATCTGGCGGAGCAGACGTCGCTTGGCCGCCAGGTCGCCGTCAAGGTGTTGCGGGCCGAGACCACCCGAAATCCGGCGGCTGTCGAACGCTTCGAGCAGGAGGCGCGGGCCGCGGCGTCGCTGGTGCACGGGCACATCGTGCAGATTCACGAGGTGGCCTTTCTGGAAGGCGTGCACTTTCTCGCCGAGGAATACGTCGCCGGCCCGTCACTCAAGGCGTGGCTGTCGGCCAGGGGGCCGCTGGATGCCGGTCAGGCGGTCTGGATTCTCGCGCAGGTGGGCTCGGCGCTGGCCCGGTCGGCAGAGCAGGGCATCGTGCATCGCGACATCAAGCCCGAGAACCTGCTGCTCACGCCTGCCGGCGAGGTGAAGGTGGCCGACTTCGGCCTGGCTCGCGTGATGTCCGAAAACCTCGAACTCACGCAGGACGGCATGACCCTCGGCACCCCGCTCTACATGAGCCCGGAGCAGGGAGAGGGCAGGGCGGTCGATGCCCGCAGCGATCTCTACTCGCTTGGCGCGACGGTGTATCACCTGCTCACGGGTCGCCCGCCGTACTCGGGTCCGTCGGCTGTCGCCGTGGTGATGGCGCACATCAAGGATCCGCTCGTGCCGCTGGCAACGGTGCGGCCCGACCTGCCTGCGGGGCTGTGCGACATCGTGGATCGGCTGCTCGCCAAGCGGCCGGCCGATCGCTTCGATTCGCCACAGGCCATGCTGCAGGCGGTGGAGCAGATGGAGACGCTGCTGTCGGCCGGATCACGGACCATGCCCTCACCGCTGTCGTGTTCGGATGGCGACTTCCTGCCCGGTGGAGGTGCCGACCGGGGCACACCGTCGGCATGGCCTGTGCGACCGTCCACCACGGCCCGCATGACGAGTGGCCGATTGCACGACGCGACCGTGCATCTCCGCGCCGCGGTCGATCGGGAGCGGGCGCGACGAGAGGCGACTCGACGGCTCTGGATGGCGACGGCCGTGGCGGCGCTAGTGGCCTGCGGGATCGGCTTCGTGATCGGTCGGTCTCGCGGCAGTCGCTCGAAACTCTTCGGCCCGCGGCGGTAGCCGCGGGCCTTCCAGACCAGGCATTTTGCCGCGTGAGGACGGGTCGCGCGGGCCATCTGCGGGCGGCTCAAGTCTGCTTGACAGCCCATCCGACACTGCTAGAACGACAGGTGTATAAGGCCAATACACGCCCCCATCGTCTAGTGGCCCAGGACGTCGGGTTCTCAGTCCGAAAACCGGGGTTCGACTCCCCGTGGGGGTACTGCAACGGCCGTGTCACCCGCACATGCGAGTGGCGCGGCCGTTTTTTTTAGAGACGACGCCTGCCGCGGATTCCTGGGTTACCTGTCCTGTTTTCCGCGATAGCGTCGCACATTCTCGAGTTTCCAGGCCAGGGCTGGATGCTCCGCGAGGAGGTGGCTCGCTTGCTTATCGTCCGGGAATAGCCGTTCCGTGGTTACCTCCCCCGCAGCTACGGCGGTGACAAACGCCTGTTCCGCTGGTACCAGGTCGAGCAGGGGCCCGACGGTCGACCGGACCGCAGCCACGAGTTCCTCGACGCAGGGCGTTTTGCCTCTGGTCAGCATGGGGCCGAGTTGTTCATCGATGTCCGACTGCTTGAGGCGACGGCCGATCGAGTCGGCTTCGTAGGTCGACAGCGGGTGATTGAGAACGGAGGCGATGCTCACGAACCATGGTCGAAACGTCGGCGTGCGGAGTCGATCACGGGCCTCCTGCGGCAGGTTCACGACGTCCCAGAGATCGCGCGGTGCGCTTCGTGCCAGCAGGGCGACCACCTTTCCGACGAGCAGCTCGGTCAGGCTGACGGTACAGACCTGCGGCTGATCCAAGTCGCCGGGCTGCCATACAGGACGGGTTGCAACGGGCTCGAGAGGCGTGCGGAACAGATAGTTGATAGTTGAGATCGACTTCGATGCGGTCCGGCGTGAGGCTCCTCGTTATCCGCTCCGCTCTCAGGCGTGTGAGCATCTTCGTTGCCCGCCCAGCGCACGAGTACGGCCAGCAGCCCGCAAATCACCGCTACGATGCCGAAGGCCACCCGTTCGTTCATGTGTTCCGCCCCCCCGCCGGCGCCGTTGACCGATCCGTCCAGTCGAGCCTACCGTCCTGGAAGCCCACCTCCCAAAAGATGCACATCGTTCAAGTTTCGGAGAGTCGCCATGCCGACTGATGAATCTGAACGTCCGAAGACCGAGGGAGTCTGTGGCCCCTCGGCAGCTTTGACACGGTGCTAGTGGCGGGCCCGATACGCCGAGGGGCAGTGGGGCATTCTTCCCGTAAGCATCAGGCAGGTCCTTCATGACACCAACGAGGCGCAAGCGGGCATGATCGACTACGATGACGGGCATGATTTCCCCGAACGTTTCTCCACCGGCCGGCTTCCCAGCCATCTCGAGCCGGGTGCGACCAGCGTCCACCGCCGCGTCAGAACGGCGGCTGCCGGTTGGCCCGCCATTGACGGCCGACAACGAAGCGATCCTCGCCCGTGCCCGGGCCATCCTCGATCGTGAGGATATCAGCGAGGGTGAGCGACATGTGCGGCTTCATGTCGTGCGAGCCGCTATTACCGGCACCGTGATTCGCCCATCCGACGACTCGCCGGAAATGCGGAATCCGGCCTACTGGATCCTCGTCAATGACCGCTTTGTCGTGGCTCCGGGAATCGCGCCGGTCGATGCGATCGCGGATCTCTGGGTTCTTCACGGTGCCGACGGTGTTCCCGTTCCTCGCATCCGCTGCCTCAAATACACGACGTTGGTCCTGATCCAGGGCATCATCCAGCATTTTCGTGATACCGAAGACGCGCGGGGCCTCGAAGCGATCAATCAACTCATCGGCCGGAGGGTCATTCCCGAGGAACTCCCGAACAGGGGTGACGACCTGCTGTGGCGTCGCCACTTCGACGCTGATCGACTGCTACCCGGTGATCAGGTGTGGTTCGACAATCCGTTTTTCGACCGGGGCCGCGAGCTGTTCCGGCAGCGGTTCCATCAGGACGCCCTGCATGCGGGGGCGGACCCTGACGCCGCCATGGCCGGGGCCCGGTCGCGTGCCGAAGCCCTCACCGCGGGTGAGGAGGGCAGCAACGCCTTCTATCTGGGGGACGATCGCTTCATGCTCGGGGCGGATTCGCTCGTCCGGGCCTTTCGCGGGTCGGTCCGCCCCGACATCACGGATCACCCGCCGGCTCATGAGCTGGTCTTCACGCGGAAGGTATTCAGCCTGTCGCGTTTTCGCGAACACATGATGGAAGACAACTTCTCGGTGCAGGCCTGCATGCGGGCGGATTCCGTCGCGGTGCACCCCGGGTGCTTCACCATCGAGCGGGTGCGGGCCCCCCTCGATCCAGTGCATCTGCTGCGGTTTCATGCCCTGCACCCCCCCGAGAAAGAGTTCGGCAGCCTGATTTCCGCGCTTGCCAGCGTCAACCCGCCCCCCGTCTTGGATCGCAGGGGGCGTCTCACGGTCCCGGTGTTCGCGGCCCACTACGACTGGGACGAGCAACAGCGGGTGCGGCTCGCCATCGACGCGGTCATGCGAGCGGATCCCGATGGCATCTGGTGGTTTCTGCGAGACCGCATCGACGACGACCGCTACGTGCTCACCGCTGCGCGGGCCGCCGAGGTCCGGAACTTTACCGTGGGGATGCTGTGCGGCGACCTCGCGGATTCGAGATTGTGCCTGTGCTTCACCCGCCGACTCCCGCTTGTTCCAGGCCGTTATCCCGCCTCATTTCGTCCGGATCGCGAGTTTCTTCGCAAGGAAGCGCGGTGGCGTGCCGCACGCATGCCGCTGTTCGCCATGCAGTCGGCCCTGTGCGAAGCCGCGATCCGGGAGTGGAAGAGTGTCGTGGAAACCGAACCCGGCGAGGACGGCAGGAGCCACCGGTTCTCGCTCGAGGAGAAATCACGGTATGTCCTTGCCCTTCGAGAGGAGATTGACGAACTCGCTCGCACCCGGCGTGCGGCGTGCGAGGAGGTGATCCTGCCCTATCGTGCCGCACCCGCCGGCTGGGATGGCTTTGATGCGGAGAGAGCGGCCGCATCGATCGTGAGTCCATCGTGAGCGCGAAATACGACGACGGTGACGACGCGTGGGACGACGAAGGGAACGGCAACGACGACGACTTCGACGATGGTGGTGACGACGAACCGACGATCCCGTGTCCCTATTGCGGGCATGAGATCCTGGAAGACTCGCCCCGCTGCCCGGCATGCGAGCGGTACATCTCCAGCGAGGACTCGCCTGGCCCGAAGAAGCCGCTGTGGGTCGTGCTCACGGCCGTGGTCTGCCTGCTGATGGCCCTGATGTGGGCACTGGCGATGGGATGAGCGTGGATCTGCCGGGCTGGCCCGTCGACGATCGGCCGTCCGCGGTGATCAGCCGTTCCTTCTCCACGCGGCGCAGCCGCTTGATTGCCGCTTCCCGTCTCAAGGCGTGGGACTTCGACGGCTGGGGTGTCGTGTAGGCAAGCGCCACCGGGAGCCGGCTGCGGGTGTATTTCGAGGCCTTGCCGGCACCATGGGCCTGCAGCCGTCTGGGCAGATTGTTGGTGATGCCCGTGTAGAGCGATCCATCACGGCAGCGAAGCATGTAGACGAGCCAGTAAGGCTTGTTCTTGCGAGGGGCGGCTGTCATGGCTGGTGGACCCTGAGGCCGACTCATCCGGCCATTCGCTCCGCCAGACGACGGCCGTTGTCGAGATGCATCCGGCACGCCCGGTCAATCAGGTCGCAGGCAGCGGCAGCGTTGCGGCGGCCCTGGATCCACCGCCGCCGTGCCTGCAGCGGCCGCAGCCGCAGAAGATCGCCAAACACCAGTTTCTGGTAGCGATGCTTGACCTTCACATTGAAGAAGCGGTCCAGCGCCGCGGTCATCGTGGCGGGCGACACCGTCTGGCCGGCGATCGAGTCGAGAAAGCTCCAGCAGCAATGCAGGACGGCGATGTCAGGAAGCGGTGGCGTGCCCGCATAGAGATGCTGCCAGCGGGCGTTGTAGGAGTCGGGTAGCCGCCGCACGTTCCAGCCGTCCGCCTCCAGCATCGCCAGCGACACGGCGAGCGCCGCCTGATCGCTGTTGTGAATCCACTTGCGGAAGCCCCTCGCCTCGTCGAAGAGGTCGGCAACCCGCACGATATTCCGTTCCCAGAGATCGCGGAGGCCGCAGTCCCACGGGGCGAAGACGACGCCCCCGTTGAAGTACGGCACCATCGCCGTGAGTTGGCCATCGCCGGCCTCGTAGCCCATCATCTTGCGGGGATACCGGGGCAGGTCGAGTTCTCGGACGAGCGGTGGGATCGGCCGTGGCGTCGGTATCTGGATCGCGCCATAGATCACCCGCCAGTCGGCCAACGTGAGGTTGGGAGCGTCATCGGGGCAGGCCGCCACGCAGGTGCCGAGCCTCGCAAGCGGCGCGAGGTCGGAGAGAATGGCGACGTCGACATCGAGCAGCAGGAAACGGTCCGTCCGGGGCTCGATCTCGAGGCCGCGGAGCTTGTTGCCCACGTGGTGATCCCGCCGCAGCGAGAGCGGCTGATGCACCGTGATGCTGGCTTCGCACCGCTCTGCCAGCCGACGAATGCTCGCTGGCGGGTCGCCGATGCAGGCCAGATGCAGCGGGAAGCGACGTGACGTGCCCGCATGCTCGAGCCATGTGGCCAGAAAGACGAGCGTCCGCGCCTCGAACACGGCGCTTGCACCCTCCGAGAAGTCGGGAACGGTAATCACATCGAATGGGCGGAGGCCGTCGTCATCGAGCGGCTGCGGGGCGGTGGCCACGGGTGCTCCTTCGATCTTGGGCGGAGCGGCGCTCGCTCACGCGCGTGTGGGAAGGAGAGGGAAGATAGGCCACCGTGCTTCCGCCTCCAAGCCCGGATTCAGCGACGTTCGAGAGGTTCGGTAAACGGCGGCGGCTGCGCAGACCTGAAGCGACAGCACCGATCTGGTGCCGTCCGGCATGATTCGGGAGGATCCTGCACTGCGGGGGGCTCTGCCGAGTCACTGCAGGCCCAAGGATGAAGCCACGATGATTCTCGTGACGGGTGCCGCCGGTTTCATTGGATATCACCTGTCCCGCCGACTCCTGGAAGCGGGGGAGGAGGTCGTCGGCTTCGACAACCTCAACGATTACTACACGCCGCGACTCAAGCAGGATCGGCTCGCCCAACTCGACGGCCTGCCGGGCTGGCGGTTCGTGACCGGCGATCTCACGGATGCCGCGGGGCTGGCTGGACTGGTTCGCGAGTACGGGCCGGAGTGCGTGGTCAATCTGGCGGCCCAGGCGGGAGTCCGTTGGTCGATCGAGAAGCCGTCGGCATATGTCGAGTCGAATCTCGTCGGCTTCGCCAACGTGCTGGAGGCCTGCCGCCACGCCCGCACACCGCACCTCGTCTACGCCAGTTCCAGTAGCGTCTACGGGGCCAACACGAAGACGCCGTTTTCCGAGAGCGATCCGGTGGACCGACCGGTCAGCCTGTACGCCGCCACGAAGAAGGCCAACGAGCTGATGGCCCACTCCTACAGCCACCTCTTCGGCCTGCCCTGCACGGGCCTGCGGTTCTTCACCGTCTATGGCCCCTGGGGCCGCCCCGACATGGCCTATTGGAAGTTCACCGAATCGATCTTGGCTGGGACGCCCATCGAGGTCTACGGCGACGGGCTGCTGCGCCGCGACTTCACCTACGTGGACGACATCGTCGAAGCGCTGGTACGGATGGTGCGCTGCCCGCCGACGGCCGAGGCGCCGGCCGCTGCCGAGTCCGACACCGCAGCACCGTGGCGGATCTACAACGTCGGCAACCACACTCCGGTCACCGTCTCCACGCTCCTCGAAACCCTCGAGGAGTTGTGTGGCCGGCGGGCAGTGCGGATCATGAAGCCCCGGCCGCCCGGTGACGTGGAGGCGACGTATGCGGACGTGCAGGCCCTCGCGCGAGATTTCGGATTTGCTCCCCACACGCCGCTCGACGCAGGACTCAGCCGCTTCGTGGAGTGGTATCGCGGCTGGCGGCAGTCCTCCCAGCGACGAGTGGCCGCATGAGCCACGATCCGCGGTCGCTCTCGATCTGTCTCTACAGCGACGTCTCGCTGCCGAGCCTCGGGGGTGCGCAGACTGTGCTCGACTGCCTGGCACGGCGGCTTGTCGAACGGGGCCATCGCCCTGTCGTGGTGGCTCCGCCGGCGAAGACACCCTGCGATGACAGCCGGCTCGGCTATCCGATCCATCGGCATCGCCGGCAGTTCTCGAAACGGATGGGCACGCGACTTGTGCTCCCGCGGCTCTTGCTGCTGCACCGTCGACATCACTTCGACCTCATCCACTGCCATGCCGCCTACCCGCAGGCGCACGTCGCCGCGACGCTCAAACGGTGGTGCGGCATTCCCTTCGTCGTGCGGCCGCACGGCAGCGACATCCTGCCGGACGACGTGATTCGCCGGTCGCCTTGGCTCACGCGGCGGATGCAGCGGGCGATCGGCGAAGCAGCAGCCGTGATCGCGCAGGGCCACTACCTCCGTGAAGTCATCGAAGATGTGGGCATCACGCCGGATCGCATTCGAGTGATCAACAACGGCGTCGATCTCGCCGCGTTTCGCGATCCCGCTGCCGCTCCCCATCCCCACCCGCGGCCCTACATCCTCGGCCTCGGCGGACTCGTGCCCCACAAGGGCTTCGATCTTCTCGTGCGCGGCTACGCCCTGCTGCCGGCGGGGCGGCCCAATCTCCTGATCGCGGGTGCGGGATCCGAGATGCCCGCGGTCCGCGCACTGTCCGAGGAACTGGGCGTGGCCCGACAGGTCACCTTCCTGGGACCGGTCGTCGGCGACCTCAAGGTGAGCCTCTATCGCTCGGCCCGTTTCTTCGTCTGCCCCTCCCGGCGGGAACCGTTTGCCAACGTGATCCTCGAGGCCATGGCGGCAGGTCTGCCCGTCGTGGCCACCGACGTCGGCGGTAATCGCGAGATGGTTCGGCACGAGGTCAACGGACTCCTCTGCGAGCCCGAGTCGCCCTCGTCCTTGGCGGAGGCGATGCGGCGACTGCTGGCCGATCCCCGCCTCGCGGCGTCGCTCGCCGCGGGCGTCGCCCGCTCGATCCCGGAGTATGACTGGTCGGCCGTCGCCGATCGCTATGTCGCGGTGTATCAGGAGGTCGTCCAGAAGGCCGTGGAGGGGGGCTGTGCCCGGCGGCCAACCTCGCCGCGGGGCCAGCGGAGCGCGGCCGCATGATTCACGTGGTTCTCGGGATGCACAAGTCGGGCACGACGCTCGTTTCGGAGACGCTTCATCACTCGGGCATCGACATGATGGACGCGGTCGACGAGTCGCGGGGCTACGACGACGGCAACAAATGGGAACGCGACAGCACGAAGGCGATCAATCACGAACTGCTCGGATCGGCCGGCGCGTACAGCCTGCAGGCCTCCGCCCGACACGGTATCAAGGCGACCTCGGCACTCACCGAGCAGATGCGGGACGTGATCGCGGATCTCTCGGCACAGCATGCCGACTGGGGATTCAAGGATCCCCGCACCTGCCTCACCTACGACGCCTGGGCCGCCACGCTGCCTGAGCATCGGCTGATTGTCGTCTACCGGCTGCCTGAAGAGGGCTGGGCGCACTACTGGACCGCGGCCAAGAGCCCGGCGAAATGCCTCAACGTGATGGGCAGTTTTCTCCGCACGTGGTGTGAATACAACGCGGCGATCCTCC
Organism: Pirellulales bacterium; assembly: GCA_032117045.1. GTDB lineage: Bacteria > Planctomycetota > Planctomycetia > Pirellulales > UBA1268 > QWPN01. The sequence goes on from JAUMAF010000231.1 coordinate 10,143, forward strand.
GTACGCTGGAGCGGACGACGATGCCGGCCATCGTGCTGCACTACACGCAGTTGATGCACGGCGACGAGGAGTTACGGCGACTCGGGCGGTTTGTCGGTCGTCCGCTGGTTGACCGACGGATTTCCGGCATGAACCGCAGTCGCCCCGGCGGACCCGTCAGTTACCGTCTTGCCCGCGGGCTGCACGCCATGACGGGGGGTGACCGTCCCGAGGCGATCGCCGAACGGCTTGCCGCATGTTCCCGCTGACGCGCAACGACGCGAGCCCGGCAGGCTGGGAAAGCCAGGGCATCTTCGCGGACGTCGCCACGAACAGGCTTTGTGACTGTTCGTGGTGTTCAACTCAATGCAACCGATACGAACGGACGATACCGCATGGTGTGTCACGGACCTGCGGGGGGCATGGGCAGTCGTCATGCGAGTCAAGGCTTACATCGTCCACCTCGAGCGGTCCACGGCCCGCCATCGCCAGGTACGGGAACTCGCCAAAAGTCTTCCGCTGCCGACCGCGGTGCTTCCGGCCGTCGATGGCAGGCTGCTCGATGAAGTCACCCGTCGCCGGTTTGTGAGGCGTCGAATCCATTCGCCGCGGTATCCCTTCAAGCTCCTCGACACCGAAGTCGGCTGCTTTCTCTCCTACCGACGCGCCTGGGAAGCGATGCTGGCCGACGGCTGTGATGCCGGATTGATCGCCGAAGACGACGTGGCTGCGGCGTCTCCGCGATTCATCGACGTGATCGAGCATGCGATCGCGGCGATCCAGCCCGACGAGTACATCCGTTTTCCCCTGCACGAACGAGGCGAGGGAGTGATTCCACCCTCGGCCAGCAAATCCTTTGCGATCATCGAGCCGCGGCTGCCTGGTTTGGGCATGCAGATGCAACTCGTGGGACGCGAGGCCGCCAGGCGGTTGCTCGCCGCCAGCGAGGTCTTTGACCGGCCGGTCGACAGCTTCGTGCAGATGCAGTGGATTCACGGCGCCCGCGTGCTCTCGGCCCGGCCGGTGATCATCCGCGAGGTGGACTTCGCGCTCGGTGGCAGCGTGGTGCAACTCAAAAACGGCGGGCTTGTTCACAAGGCGGTGCATGAGTTTCGGCGGCCGATCCTCCGCATGGCCGTACGGGTCGCCAACGAGCGCTGGCGCCGCCGATCCGCGGCCTGATGGGCAAGGCGACCATGACAGCGACCACGGATCACCAGCAGGACGTGCGCCGTCTCCTGGCACGCTTGGGGACGGCCCAACGGTCGCCGCGGCAGTTTCTTCACGATGCCTACGGGGCGATGGTCAGGCCATGGTCTGCCGCGCGACCGCTGCCGTCGGTGATCATTCCGGGCGCGATGCGCGGCGGGACGACATCGCTCTATCGCTACCTCGCGGGGCACCCGCAGATCGCCCCCTCCATCAAGAAGGAGGTCCATTACTTCGACCTCCATTTTGGCCGCGGTGACGACTGGTATCGACGACAGTTCGTCAGGCGGCCCGGTGGCTCGGCTGCTCGGGGGTTCGAGTCGAGCCCCTACTACATGTTCGAACCGCGGGTGCCGGCCCGGGTGCGGAGTCTGGTGCCCGACGCGAAACTCGTGTTTCTGCTCCGTGACCCGGTCGAACGCGCCTTTTCCCATTATCAGAAGAATCGCCGCGACGGGCGTGAGCCCCTGGAATTTGCGGAGGCGATCCGCGCCGAGGATGAACGGCTTGCCGGCGAGGAGGAGCGGATGCGGCACGACCCCGCGTACGTGAGCCGCATCCATCAGTACTACTCCTACCGCGGCCGCGGCCAGTACGCTGAGCAACTGGTGCGTTGGCGGGAGCACTTTCCCGAAGCCCAGACGCTCGTGCTCGACGCCGCGGCACTCTATGCCGATCCCCGGCGGACGGTGAGCCGGGTCGTGGCGTTCCTCGGCCTCGATCCCTGGACGCCGCCGTCATTCGAACCGCACAACGCCGGTCGCCACGGTGCCGCCCCGCCTCCCGAGGCGCGGGCCATGCTGGAAGCTCATTTCGCCGACCACGAACGGCGGCTCGTCGATCTCATCGGCTGGTGCCCATCACGCTCAGGGGCGGCGGCCGCTGCCTGAGCCGCAAGGCGGGGATTTCGGTTTCATCCACGAGTCGACCTGATAGCTGCGAGGGGAGCACGAACATGTGGGTTTTCTGCGGCGGCATGTTTCGCTCGGGCTCGACCGTGCAGTATCAGATCGCCAGCCATCTCGTCGAGCACTTTGGCCGGGGCGAGCGGCTGACCTGGCAGAACGCCGACGACTTCGCGTCGGTCAAGTCGCTGCACGCCGAGGATGGTCGGCTCCGCGTGTTCAAGGCGCATCATCTCTCGGCAGCCATCCGCGAGGAACTCGACGCTGTCGGCGGCCGGGTGCTGACCACGCATCGCGACATCCGTGACGTGGTGGCTTCGGCGATCCGCAAGAACGGCTGGTCGTTTCACCACATCTGGAAGCATCGCATGCTCCCTCGTTGGACGGAGCGATTCGATGCCTGGGCAGCTCTTCCGGGCGCGCTCGTCTCACGCTACGAAGACATGGTGACGCACCTCGATGACGAGGCCGTGCGGATCGGCCGCCTCCTCGGCATGGACGTGCCGGCCGAACTCGCAGTGACGATCGGCGAGACCTACGCGATCGACAGACAGCGTGGCCGCACGGAAGAGGTCCGCCTCCGCCGCGATCGCAACGAACTGCGGACGAAGTACGACGGGCATTCCCTGCTGCACCACAACCACATCACCTCCGGCGAGGTAGGAGGCTACCGGTCGCTGCTCCGCCCTGCCGAGATTCGGGCGATCGAGTCGGAATGCGGCGAGTGGATGCGGCGCTGGGGCTATCCGGCCGCCGATGTGGACCTGACGTTCGTGGACCGGCTGCACGGAGCGCTCCTGAGGATGGCGGCATGACCCGTTCGATTCCGGCCATCGTGATGACCTGCCAGCGGTACATCCCGATCACCGAGCACATGATCGACTGTTATGACGCCGCCTGGCCGGCGCACCCCTTCACGTTCCGAGTGCCGGATGGCGAGGCGGCGCGGCAACTGGAGCGGCGGCATCGAGGCCGAGTCGATCTCGTGCCCACGGGCGAGGGCGAGGGCAGGGGACGCTTTCGCGCGGCGGTGCTCGGACTGCTGGATGGTCTGGCGGACGACGACTGGGTCTACTGGTGCATCGACGACAAGTACGTCACCTGGATCGATACCCGGCTGGCCATGGCCATCGCCGACATCCTCCCGACGATCGATGACCCGCGGGTGAGCGGCCTGAGCTTCGCCCGCGCCCGGCATCTCGCGCCGCTGCGGAGCCACGGCCACGACGGGATCCAGTACGGGCTGCAGTGGTTCGATCGACGGGTGGATTATCGGCAGATCTGGCTGCATCAGTTTCTCCGTGCCAAGGTGCTGCGGACCCTGTTCGCCGGTTTTCCGGAGCGGATCGATGCGGCGAAAGACATGGATGCCCTGCATCGTGGAGCCCGTCTGCCCGATGACCAGCGGCTGTATGTGCTCGACCGCAATGCCGTCGTGTTTGGGGAGAGCACGAGCCGCGGCCGGCTGACCGCCAACTGTGCTGCCAGCATGCGCCGCAGGCGTGGTGTGCCGGAGGGATTCGAGATCGACGAGCGACAGGTGTTTGTCGGCAGCCGCCCATCGCTTCTCGGCCGCGTGGCCGATCGGGTGTCCCGGTATGGTGGATCGTGGCTGCCGGCCGGTGCCTGTCAGGATGCCGGCTGCGGTTGACGGGGCCAGATGACGAACGGCGGCGGTGGTACGATCTCAGGCCTCCGCTCTCCCCGACACGATCGCCGCTCATGCCCCCACGCCTCCGCCTCTTCATCGCCGTCGATCCCCCGAGCGAAACGGCCGCCCAGGCGGGCCGGATCATCGAACGGCTGAAGCGACTCGGCCTCGATGCCACCTGGGTGAACCCCGCCCACCTCCACCTCACGCTGCATTTTCTCGGCAACAACGTCGATGAGGCAGATCTCCACGGCATCTGCGTGGCGATGAATGCGGCCTGTGCGTCGCTGCCGCCCATCGACGTGGCGTTTGGCGGCGTCGGGGCCTTTCCCGAGGCAAAGAATCCCCGCACGATCTGGCTTGGAGTTCGCGAAGGAATCGCGGGCCTCGTGGCGTTGCACGACGCGCTGGCGACGCAGCTCGGGCCGCTCGGGTTTCCAGCCGAGGAGCGACGGTATCGGCCGCACGTGACGTTGGGCCGTCTGCGACGCGAGAAGGGGGTCGGCCCGCTGGCGACCACCGTTCTGGCGGAGGAACTCGAACGCCTGGCCGAGCTGGCGGCCGGCACGGCGGAGATCGCCGAAGTGACTCTCTACGCCAGCCGGCTCGACCGCGACGGTCCGGAGCACGAACGGCTGCACGCCGCGGACCTTCAGGGCCGCTGAGGTCGCGGTGCCGTGCCGAAGGGCGTCGGGCCGTAAGGATAGGGGCTGCCACCCGCATAGACCATGCCGCCACGGATCGGCACGCCGACGGCGTAGTTGCTGAAGTAGGTCGCGTTGCCTCGGTTCACCGCGATGAGGCCGTTGTTGTAGACCGTCACGTTGCCGACCTGCCGGCCGACCAGGCCATTATTGAAGTAGGTCATGTCGCCCACGCGGTTCGACATCATGCCGTTGGCATACATCGTGCTGCGGCCGACGTTGAAACTGCTGCCGCCCCAGTTGCCGAGCGTGCCATGCTGGGCGGCTTGGGCATGGGCTTCGGGCAGGCCGACGAACAGGCCACAGCCCAGGACAGAACACAGGACAGAACACGCGCCACAGAAGAGTCTGACGGCGAGCGTGGTCGACGCGGAGCGGTGCATCTGGATGAGCCCCTGAGCCGGACCCGGTAGCGGCAGATCACGCCGGCACGTGACTGCTTTCTTCAACTCTACCTCACCGTTCGGGGCGGTGAAGCGGCCGGTATCCCGGGGGGGGGCGCCTACAATGGCCTGGGTCACGGACCCGTTCCTCGGGTAGGTCACTCCCATGATCGACATTCCTTTTTCGCCACAGACGCAGCCTGACGCGGAGCCCGCGGCGTTGTCGTGGCATGCGATACCCCTCGCCGAGGTGGTGAGTCGCTGCGAGACGGATGCGGTGCGGGGGCTGGCCGGACCCGAGGCGGCTCGCCGGCTCGCCGAGCACGGCCCCAACGTGCTCGACGAAGCTCCTTCGCGGCCGTGGTGGAAGACCTTTTTGGCGCAGTTTCAGGACCTGGTGATCTGGATCCTGATCGCGGCGGCCGTGATCGCCGGCAGCATGGGTGACTGGGCCGACACCGCCGCGATCGTGGCGATCGTGCTGGTCAACGCGATCATCGGCTTTCTGCAGGAGGAGCGGGCGCAGAAGGCCTTGGCCGCGCTGCAGCGAATGTCGGCACCGATGGCCCGCGTGGTCCGTGATGGCGAGGTGCGGTCGATCCCCTCGAAGGAGCTCGTCCGCGGCGATCGGATCGAACTCGAGGCGGGCGACAGTGTGCCGGCTGATGCCCGGATCGTCGAGGCGTTCGGGCTCGCCATTCAGGAGTCGGCGCTCACGGGTGAGAGCGTGTCCGTGGACAAGGAGGTGACCGAGGCCCTTCCCGCCGACACCCCGCTCGGCGACCGGGTCTCCCTCGTGCATGCGGGCACCGTCGTCGCCGCAGGGAGCGGGGCGGCGATCGTCGTGGGCACTGGCATGGCGACGGAACTGGGGCGAATCGCCGGGATGCTCGAGCGATCGCCCGCCGAAACCACACCGTTGCAGCGGCGGCTCGCCGGATTGGGGCGGATCCTGATTGGGGTGTGTCTGACCGTGGTTGGCGTGATCTTTCTGCTGGAGCTCGTGCGGGGCGGAGGGCTCGGTGAGCTCTGGCGGAACGGCGGCCTGGGCGAGGTGCTGCTTCGTGCCGTCAGCCTGGCGGTGGCGGCGGTTCCCGAGGGGCTGCCGGCGGTGGTCACCCTCGTGCTCGCGTTGGGCCTGCAACGCATGGTGGCCCGCAATGCGCTCGTCCGCCGGCTGCCGAGCGTGGAGACACTCGGATCCGTGACCGTGATCTGCTCCGACAAGACAGGCACGCTGACCCGCAATGAAATGACCGTTCGCGAGATCGTGACCGCGGGCCGGCATGACAGCGTGACCGGTGTGGGCTACGAGCCCCGAGGCGAGTTTCATCCGACTGGGATCGGGCCTGGGGGTGAGTCTGGGGCCGGGTCGGCCGCGGCTGTCAGGGACGTGGACCGGCGAAAACTGCTCCGGATCGCGGCCCGTTGCAGCACCGCCACGGTGCGTCCCACGGCCGACGGCGGCGGCTGGCAGGTCGTCGGCGACCCCACCGAGGGGGCGCTCGTCGTGGCGGCGATGAAGGACGGACTGGCCGCTGTCGACCCCGCGGAGCCGGTCATCTTCGAGATTCCCTTCGATTCGGGACGCAAGAGGATGAGCGTGGTGATTCGCCCGGCCGGCGGCTTGCGGATGCTCGCCACCAAGGGCGCGCCGGAGGCGGTGCTCCAGCGGTGCGCGGCCGAGCAACGGGATGGCGTCGTCGTGCCGCTCACGGATTCGCGACGGGGGGAGATTCTGGCCTCCGCGGCCGCGCTTGCCGCCCGAGCGCTGCGGGTGCTGTCGCTCGCCTGGCGGGAACTGCCGGCCGAGGAACTGCTCGACGACGACCCCAGCCGTGTCGAGCGGGATCTCGTGCATGTGGGGCTCGTCGGCATGATCGACCCGCCCCGTGACGAGGCACGGATCGCGGTGCAGCGATGCCGCTCGGCCGGGATTCGCCCGGTGATGATCACGGGCGACCATCCGGCGACCGCGCTGGCCGTGGGCCGCGAACTCGGGTTGATTGCCTCGGGCGTGGATCGAGTCGTCACCGGAGCCCAGCTCGACACCCTCGACGACATGGCGCTGAAGTCGGTGGCCGCTGAAGCCGCTATCTACGCCCGCGTGTCGGCGGAGCACAAGCTCCGCATCGTGCGGGCGCTCCAGGGTCTTGGCAACGTGGTGGCCATGACCGGCGACGGTGTCAACGACGCCCCGGCGGTGAAGGCAGCCGATATCGGCATCGCGATGGGCATGACCGGCACCGACGTCACCCGCGAGGCCGCCGACATGGTGCTCACCGATGACAACTTCGCGTCGATCGTCGCCGCCGTGGAGGAGGGCCGCGGCATCTACGACAACATCCAGAAGTTTATGCACTACCTCCTGTCATGCAACGCCGGGGAGGTGCTCGTGATGTTCGTTGCCGCCGTGGCGGGATGGCCGGCGCCGTTGGCCGCGATCCAGATCCTCTGGCTCAATCTGGTCACCGACGGCCTGCCCGCCTTGGCCCTCGGGCTCGAGCCGCCGGAGCCGGACATCATGGAGCGGCCCCCACGGCCGCCGCAGGAGCCGGTCATCACCTGGCCCCGTGCGGCCCAGATTTTGGCCCACGGCGTGGTCGTCGCCGCCGCGGTCGTCGCCGCATTCTGGATAACCTGGCAGGGCGATCCCGCGCGGCTGGCCCATGCCCGGACGGTCACCTTCTGCGTGGCCGCTTTCAGCCAGCTCTTCTTCGCGATCGGCTGCCGGAGCGATCGTCGCACGGCGTTTCAGCTCGGCTTCTTCGGCAATCCGTCGCTGCTTCTGGCCGTCGTACTGTCTGGGCTGCTGCAGATCACCGTGGTGACGGTGCCGCCGGCGCAGTCGGTCTTCGAGGTCGGCGTCACGCTCGGCCGCGAGTGGGGATTCGTGATCGCGCTGTCGCTCGTGCCGGTCACGGTGATCGAAGTTGCAAAAGCGGTGGCCGGAATGCGATGGTCTGCCCGCGCCCACGCCTGATGGCGGTGGGCTGATCAGCCGCCCGACGGTGTGGTCGCGTCTGCCCCGCGGTCAGACGGCGTAGCCGGCTCGCGAGGTGTCGGGCTTGACGCCCTCCGGCGTTTCATCGCTCGCGATATCAAACCACTCGGGCTTGAACTCGATTCGGGCCTGCGAGGCCGGATTGGCCAGAGCGATGTTGCTCACCAGCGCGATCACGGCATCAGCGATCGCCACCTCAGGCTTGCACCGCGGCTGGTTTTCCGGCGAGGGATTGCGGATGCACCAGGCCCAGTGCTCCATCTCCTCGGTGTAGCCGCGGGACGGGGGGGCCGCATCGCCCCCTGGCTTGTCGCTGGCTGCATAGCCGCCGCCACCACTGGCCGTGGTGTCGAGCGTGGGAGCCCCGTCCTTCGCCTTGGCAACGGTCACGCGGGTGTCTTTGGCCGAACCCTTGTAAAGCATCACGTCCTGCTCGCGTTCGAGCACGAGCGTGCCCTTCGTGCCCATCACGACCTCGCCGTATTCGCCGAAGCCGTTGCCGTTGATCGAGGAGTACGTGACGACCACCTTCTTGTTCTTGTCCTCCTCGTAGCCCGGGGCGGGATATTCGTACATGCAGTAGACATGGTCGTCGATCTCGCGGTCGGCCGGAAAGATGCTCCGGTTGCCCACGGCCGTGACCGTCAGCGGCTTCACCTTCTTGCCCGGCCCATGCATCGCCGACACGAAGATGCCGGCCGCATCGAGCTGGTGACTGCCGAGTTCGGCCATCAGGCCGCCGCCGGTGCGATTCCAGAGCCGCCAGCGGATCAGTTCTTCCATCGGCGTGCGGGGCGTGTCGCCCGGCAGCGTGATCTGCGTGTAGCCATACTTGGCGGCATCGCAGACGGTGTCTGAAATTTGCGCTTCGAGCTGGCCGATCTTCTTCTGCAGGCCGTCGATGTCGGCTGGCTTGGCGGTGGCGAGATCCTTCTTCCAGCCGGCGAGCCGCTTGGCGAGCGATTCGTCGTCGGGCATCGGCGGCTTCCAGGAATCGTTGCCGGGAAGATTGCCGCGATGCCACTGGGCTCGGATCGAGTGCAGGTCGCCGAGAAGCTTGGCGGTGCCGATCGTGTAGACGGCGTTGTCGTAGAGCACGCTGTAGTGCCGCTGATGCCCGGTCGCGAGGATCTTGCCGGTCTCCCGCGAGACCCGGCCCATTTCCTTGCACTCGTGAATGCTGTGGCCCATCAGCTTCTCGGTGAGCACATGCTTGCCGGCCCGCATCGCCTTGATCGAGGCCTCGGCATGCAGATGAAGGGGCAGGGCGATGATCACGGCCTCCACGTCCTTGTCGGCGAGCAGGTCCTCGTACGCCGAGTAGACCTTCACCTTCTCACGGGCCGCGTCCTCGCTCGACCACTTGTATTTCGCCAAGAGCCCGGGGCGAGCCGCGGTGGCGCTGGGGCTCGAGACGTCGCCATGGAAGGCACGGTAGACGTTGTAGGGGCGAATGTCGGCAATCGCGACGACGTTGAGATACTCGGGATTGTGCGCTCCGATCAGCACGCTGCCCTCGTCGCCCGTGCCGAGCACGCCGACCCGCAGCGGGTTGCCGACACTCTTGCCGTAACCGAAGTAGATCGAGCCCAGGCCGGCACCGCTGGCCAGCCCGGCGGCGACCGTACCCCCGAGAAAATCACGCCGGGTGATGTTTACCGCGTCGGTAAAGTTTTCCTTGCCGATTGTTTTCTGCTGCTCGGTCAGGTTCATGGAGGCACCTTCGAAGACGTGGCGGATGGTGTCGTTCAGCGAGTCTGGTCGTTCAGGGAACTGCGATGGTTGAGGAGTCGGGTGGGTCAGCGCGAGCGAACGTTTGCCGTGGAGGCCGGAGCACAGCCGGAAGCACCGCAGCACGAGCCCATCGGGCACCACTGCCTCACATAATAGTCGAGGCCGCTCCAGCCTCCCGTGGGCATGGCGGCGATGACGAGCAAGGCCGCCACCTCCACCCACTGATCGTACGTAGGCTGAGCCCCGGCGGCCCAAAAGGGCTGGGTGGCAATCACGCTGGCCAGGAAAAACACGCCGCCCATGGCGTTGAACTTGGTGAGGAGCCCCAGCACCAGGCAGGCTCCGATCGTGACCAGCGACCAGCTCACGAAGCGGTCGCCCCTCCAGAGGGCCGTCGGCTCTGCGGCGGTGGCGGCCCGACTGCGGTCGGCGGCCGAGGGCAACTGGGCATCCCACTCTGCCACGAGTTTGTGGCCAATGGCCGCGGCATCCTTCATCCAGCCCGCCGCCTGGCCCCCCAGTTCCTTCTTCTTTTTGGTGACCCGCTCCCGTTCGAAAGGGATTTCCGCCGCCCCGGGCTTTCGCTCCATGCCCTCGAGCCGCCTCTTTTGAAGCCGGTAGTCGGCGAGGTCCTCCTCGATGTCGGCGGCATAGGCGGCCAGTTCCTCCCGGGCCGATTCGAGACTTTTTTCGGCACTCGCCCGCAGGTCAGGAGACAGCGAGGCCCGCTTGGCACGGGCGTCGAGCAGTGCCTTCCATGAGCCGACGACGCTCTCCTGCCATGCCTTCGACGCCTCGGCGACCGAGCGGCTGTCAGCGGCTCCGAGCGTGGCCGACCAATCGCCGGTCTGCGGCAGGGCCGAGCGATACCAGTCGGCCAGAGGGCCGACCGCCGCCTTGCGAAATCCGGCGCTCGACCAATCGGGATCCCGAAGGTGGCTCAGACCCTCCAGAAAGAAGTGCAGGCCGACGACGATTCTCAGGAACGCCAGGGCGATCACGGCGATGAGGGGAAAACGCATGAGTTTCCGTGCGTGGAGAAGGCGGCGAGGCGAAGGCCCCGCAACCGGAACCGGCATCCTATTGAACCCGGAAACGCCGCTGCGGCAAGCCTCAAAAAAGGCGACCCCAGGAGCCACCGGGGGAGGTCCGGGGAAAACCCCGTCGAAAAAGGCTTGTCAGACCGACTGCGGCCCTGCGAAAACGCCGGCATGAAAATCGTGCTGTGCTATCCCGTGGGGCCCTCCCACGTCGCCCAGATTCAGGCGGTCGTCCCCGACGCCACGCTCGTCGATGCGGGCCAGGAGCGGGTCGCCGAAGAACTGCCCACGGCCGACATCTTTTGCGGCCATCCCAAGGTGCCCGTGCCCTGGGAGAAGGTCGTCGCGGAGGGGCGGCTGAAGTGGATTCAGTCGTCGGCCGCCGGTCTCGATCACTGCCTCGTGCCCGCCGTCATCGGCTCCGAGATCGTGGTCACGAGCGCCTCGGGGGTGCTCGCTGATCAGGTGGCCGAACAGACGATCGGCATGGCGATCTCCTGCACGCGACGGTTTCCCCTCTTTCTCGAACAGCAGGCCCGCCGCGAGTTCGTGCGGCGGCCCACGGTGGATCTCACCGGCGCCACCGTCGGCATCGTGGGGCTCGGGGGCAACGGCCGGCGGCTCGTCGAGGTGCTGGAGCCGTTTCGTGTCCGGATCCTGGCGACTGACTGGTTCCCGGTATTGAAGCCGGCGGCGGTCGAGTTTCTCGGCGGGCCCGACACGCTGCCGCACATTCTGCCGGAGATCGACATCCTCTTTCTCTGTGCGCCGCTCACGGAGCACACCCGCAACCTGATCGACGCCGCGGCGATCGCCCGCATGAAAAAGGGGGCCATCCTCATCAATGTGGCCCGTGGAAAGATGGTCGACGAGAACGCGCTGGTCGATGCCCTCGAGAGTGGCCACCTCGATTCCGCAGCCCTCGACGTGACGCCCGACGAGCCTCCTCGCCCCGACAGCCGCCTCTGGACCGCCCCCCGGCTCCTGATCACGCCGCACGTGGGCGGGCAATCAAAACACCGGATCGATGCGATGACCGACTTTTTCTGCGACAATCTCCAGCGGTACCGTCAGGGAAGACCCCTCAGAAATCTCGTCGACAAGCGGCTCGGGTTTCCCGAGCCGCAGGACGAAGAACGCGGATCATGAGCACTACCATTCTGCACGAGGACCGGCCGACGATCACGGCCGCCGGCGAGGTCGGGAGCCGCTGCCCCGATGAACTGCTTGGGCGGTACACGGAGATTCTGGGCGCCGGCAGGCTCAACTGGACGGAATACCACACGCTCTCGCGCCGGCTCGGGGCCGGCGGGCAGGGGGTGGTGTATCTCACGACCCGTCGCGGGAGCGACAACTTCACGCTCCCCGTGGCCCTCAAGGTCTTCTCGCCGGAGCGCTATCCCTCGGAGGCCGCCTATGCCGAGGCAATGAACCGGATCGCCGCGGTGGCCGCCCGCGTCGCCCAAATTCAGCAGGACAACCTGCTCGACGTGCAGAACTTCGTCGAGCAGCGAATGATCCGGATCATGGAAATGGAGTGGATCGACGGCTACGACCTGTCGCGGCTGCTCGCGCCCGAACTCCTCGCCCAGACCAAGGCCACCGTCAGCGAAGAGCGATGGAAGTATCTCAACAACGTGATCGTGACGGCAGGGCCGCGGCAGTCGCGGCTCAAGCCGGGGGTCGCCATTGCCATCGTTCGCGAATGCCTTGCCGCCCTCGCCGCGCTCCATCGCGAGGGCATCGTTCACGCCGACATCAAGACCGCCAACATCATGGTCAAGCGGACCGGCAACGCGAAGATCATCGACATTGGCTCCGCCCATCCGGTCGATGAACCCCCGCCGACCCGCACCTGCACGCCGGCCTACGCGGCCCCCGAAGTGCTCGAGGGCCGCGACAACACGCCGCGGTCCGATCTGGCGAGCCTGGGCTACGTCCTGATCGAGATGCTCTCGGGACAGCCGCCGTTCGCGGGCCTGCAGTCGTTCAGCGATCTGCTCGAGGCCAAGCGGTCGCTCGTGCACCGACTGCCACAGGTGCTGCCATCAGAGGTGACCTGCAACGAACTCCTGATGGATTTCTGCCGGGGCCTCATCGCCTCCGATCCCGCCAAGCGGTTTCCGAGCGCGGAAGACGCCGACATGAAGAAGGGGGGCGCGGCGAGTTTCCATCGCCAGCTGATCGTGGGCGGCCTCGCCAGCGAGTACGAGAACGAAATTCGCGCCTGGCTCGAAGATCAAGAATGACCCCGGCGGCCCGTTATCGCAGCCGGCGGTAGATGCCGCGGATGAGGGCGGTGGTGGCCCGCGGGGCGAGCCGCTTGAGCCGCCAGAGCCAGCGGGCCTGCAGCCCGACGACGACGTATCGGCGATTGACCCGCACGGCGCGGAGCACGCGGCGGGCGACGCGGTCGCTCGTCCACCAGGTCACGGCCATCCGCCGCTCCGCTTCCCGCTTCTCGACCGACGATGTGAAGTGCCAGGAGTCGAGAAGACCCGAGCGAAAGAAGCCCGGGCAGACCACCGTCATGCCCGGGCGGCGCCGCGGGCACTCGGCCGCGATCGCTTCCGAGAGCGCGACCACCCCCGCCTTGCTGGCGGAATACGCTGCCATCGACGGGGGCGCCAGGATCGCGGCGATCGAGGCCACGTTGACAACGTGCGACCGGCCGGGCGCGGCCCGGAGCCAAGGCAGAAATGTCTCGCAGCCCAGCGCCGTGCCGACCAGGTTGGTGTCGATCACCCGCCGCCACTGCGACTCGGGCATCGTGCCCACCTCGCCTGTGGCACCGACTCCGGCGGCGTTGACGAGCAGGTCGAGCACCTGCCACTCGTTTCGGAGCCGATCGCGCAGCGCAGTCCACTCAGCGGCATGGCGGACGTCCATCCGGATCCGCAGCATGAGGTCTGGCGGCGTCGGCTCGGCGGCGTTCCAGCGGTCGATCGCGTCGGGCAGGTCGACGCAGGCCACATGCCAGCCATCCTGCACGAGCGCCTCGGCGAGCGCCCGGCCGAGGCCGCTGGCGGCGCCGGTCACCACGGCCGTCCGCCGGGCGATCAGGCTCCTGGCCGCCGTTGCCGGCGCCGGTCCCTCAGCGACATGACGACTGACAGGCACGATACGGGGAACGACGGCCGGAGCCGCATCCTGCGGGGCGAGACCGTCGAGGGGACGAGCGAGGGTGACGGGACTCGAACCCGCGGCCTCCAACGTGACAGGCTGGCGCTCTAACCAACTGAGCTACACCCCCGTGTCGGGCCGGCCGGGTCGCCTTCGCGACGCCGCACTCGGCACCTTGAACGGGTGTCCTTCTCGACGAGCAAAGAGTATAGCCGAAGCGGGATCGTGGGCCAGCGGCTAGAAAATTCCCCGGTCTGGCGCAAAGCCTTTCCGCTCCGCCGTTTCCAAATCCTGCCGTGCCTGGCGATCGAGGCCCAGGGACTGGCAGGCCAGTCCGCGGTGGTGCAGCATCACCGCAAGGCCATGGTCGAGCGACCGCAGGCGGTAGGCAAGTTCGTCGGGGTCGGCCCGCCCCGCGAGCGTCATGAGTTCGCGGCGAGTCTGCTGGGTGGCGTCGATGGCGAGGTTGAGCTGATCAACGGCCTCGTGATGGCGTCCGAGAAGGTGGAGCACGAATCCCTTGGTGTCGAGAAACTCGGGTGCACCGTCACCGTTTTCGGCCAACGCGGAGTCGATATCCTCGAGGGCCTCGTCGAGATCGCGGCCGACGAGGGCGCGGATGTAGGCGCGGTGGTTGAGCGCCTCCGGATCACCCGGGCCGGCCAGATCGACGGCTGCCTGCGCGTCCGAGAGGGCGGCATCGGCCTGATTGAGCATCACTCGGGCGAGCGCTCTCACGCGATGGGGCTGGACCGACGTGGGGGCCATCGAGATCGCCTGCTCGGCATCGACGATGGCGCCGCGAGGATCGCGGTCTTCGATCCGAAGCATCGCCCGCCAGCAGAGGAGCCGGCTGCGCTGCACGGCGTCGTCTCCAGCCCACCGGATGGCCCTGCCCATGTCGCCGATCGCCGCGCGAACGTTGCCGCGAGCCTCACGAACCATGGCCCGTTCGAGCGACCACTGCACGACCGCCTCCGAGACCACCGGCAAGACGGCGGGCGCGAGCAGGCCCGGCACCACAACCGCCGCGAGCACGCCCAGCAGAAACAGCTTCTTGCCGCGGCCGGCTTTACGGGGGCCACGGGCCGCCGCAGTATCCCCGGGGTGCGGCGCGATGCTGGGTGGATCGAAGCACGAATCCTCCGGAGGCGTGAATTCCGGCGGGATCGGAAAGCCGAACGGGTCGTACTTCATCGCCGTCCTCTGATTTCTGGACACGCCGGGCGGAGCGAGCTGATTCCGGAGAGTTCGGCCGCGCGACATCCTGATTGTACGCGGCTGGCGCGAACCGGATGTCGCAGGGCACGACCACCGGTTTGACGGCAAGGACCGGGTGCCGTACCCTCCCGAGACCGGCTCAGGAGCGCGTGCCATGCCACTCTATGAAATCGAAACCGACGCCCACATCATCATCTCGTGGGCTGTCGACGAGCAGGCGGCCGGGGCGGTGGTCCACGACGCCTACCCGGGCGAGAAGATCGTGAGGCTCACGCGGCGGCCCCGCGATACCTGGGTGATCTCGAAATCGGCCCTGGGGCTCAAAGACTCACGGGCGAATCCCTGCAGCACCGCCCGTGAATGCCTCGCCAAGGCGGCGGGCGATAAGGTGCATGCGATCCGTCTTTACATGCACGAGACCGGCGATGACCTCGACCGCGCCCGCAAGGTGATCGAGTCGAACATGGTCATGGGCTGGTAGCGGCCCGCGGCCTTACGGGCTGGTCGGCTTGCTCCCCAACTCAGCCGGCGGGAATCGCGGCTTCGTAGGACGCGGGCTGGACCGCGGATGGGGCTTCCCCGGGCTCGCCGGCGAGGATCGTGCGGCTCGGGCGATAGCTGGATGTGCCTCCCGGGCGATAGCCGGGATCGGGCCGACGCGTCGGCGGGAGGCATGGTGGGCATAAAGGCGTCGCTCGCCGGCGGTGCAGCGGGCATCGCTGGCGTGCCCCCGGAAAACCGACTGCCGTTGGCTGCGCCGTAACGGGAGTCGCCCCCGCCCGCGGGAACGGTTGTCGCCGGTGCGGGCCAACTGTCGGCTCCGCGTGCATCGGCGACGCGGGTTCCGGCAGGATCAAACCCGGGGCTTGCGGCGGCCACGCCGACGGCCGCGGCCGGTGCCGCCAGGGCAGGGCTCGCGGCTGGACTCGCGGCGAGTGATGCCGGATAGCCAGCCGTGGAGGTGGCTGGAAGCGATTGATCGATCGGGGACGAGCCGGGAGCGCCGCCATAAGGGCCCACTTGCGGCGAGATCGACGAGAGGCTGCCCGGCACGGTCGCCGCCGCCGGTGATGCCGCAGCGGTCTGGGACGCGACGGGGGCCGCGACGGGCGTGGAGCCGTAGGTCACGGCGGCCGGCTCCACCGGCGCTGAGACCGCTGCAGCCGCCACGTTTGTCGTGCCAGCGGCCTGAGCCTTATCGAGCACGTAGCCTTCCGGCGTGGTGGTCGTCGGATACGGCTTGGCAGCGGCGGACGGTTTCGTGACGTCGGTCGGAGCGGGCGGAGCGGACGCGAGCGCCGCGGGATCTTTCGAGGCGTCGCCAAACGTCCACCAAGAGGGCTTGGCAGTCCACGAACTGCCCGACTTGCAGCCCCCCGCGACCGCCGCAGCGAAAGCGAGGGCGATGCTGAGAGTGCGCTGCCGCCGCATCCAAACCGTGCACATGCAACTGCCTCCGGACGGAATCCAAACACCTGAGAAGACAGGGGAATAGGATTCCATCCGAAGCTACGTCAACGGCAGACGGGCAGCGTCGCACGATCGACAACGCCTCCCGCGCAAAACAACGCCTCCCGCGCGAAACTGGGAGGTTCGCGCAGGAGGCGTCAGGCGGTTCCTACTTGGCGGCAGCAAACCGCTTGCCGATCGCGTCCCAGTCGATGACGTTGTAGAAGGCGCTGACGTAGTCGGCCCGGCGGTTTTGGTAGAGCAGGTAATAGGCATGCTCCCAGACGTCGACGCCGAGCAGCGGCGTGTTGCCGTGCATGATCGGGCTGTCCTGGTTGGCGGTGCTCTCGATCAGGAGTTTGCCCTTGGGGTCGAGCGAGAGCCAGGCCCAGCCGCTGCCGAACCGGCCCATGGCCGCCTTCGTGAACTCCTCCTTGAACTTCGCGAAATCACCGAACACGGTGCGGACCGCCTCCGCCAACTGGCCCGACGGCTCGCCCCCCTTGCCCTTGGCGAGCGACTCCCAGAAGAGCGAATGGTTGGCATGACCGCCGCCGTTGTTGCGGACGACGGTGCGGATCGACTCCGGCACCTTCTCGAGATCGGCGATCAGCTTTTCGACCGGCAGCGCCGCCAGGTCGGCATGGCCCTCGAGCGCCTTGTTGACGTTGGTCACGTAGGCGGCATGGTGCTTGTCGTGGTGGATTTCCATCGTGCGGGCGTCGATGGAGGGCTCCAGGGCGTCGAAGGCGTAGGGCAGTGGCGGCAGCGTGTAGGCCATGTGGGAATCTCCAGTGGGGAATCGTGGCTCGTGCGGCAGGATCGTAGCCGAAGGGCCTGAGAGCGGCAAATCGCCGCGACCCTGACGGTCGGCGGGGTTGGAGCGGCCATGTCTTTCACGCCGACGGTGCCGAACCTGCACGGCGTTCTTTCTCTCACGCCAACGCGGTGACCGCTGCATGCCGCCGGCCCCGGCGGTCGAATCAACAGGGGTCGGGATGGCATGGGCGGCGGTGCGCCGCCTTCGTCGGTCCCGATCGGGGTGCCGAGCATCCCGGTCCGGCAAGGAGTGCCGGCACCACACCGTCCTCGAATGGATTCGAGCTTCGTCATGTCCCTCAATGCGAGCCAGCGGCGCGACCAGCGTCGCCGCATGGTCGTTTCCTGGAAGCGGTCGGCCAACGCCACGCAATCGCCGTCCGAGTCGCCGCGAGTGATGGCGGCCTACGACGCGGAGGCCCATCCGGAACAGCAGCCCGGCCCGGCCATGCTGCTGCCGACGGGGATCGGCGGCCTGTCGCTGGCCATCCTCGCGATCCTGCTGCCGCTCGGAGCCGCAATCGTGGCGGCGACGAGCGAGCATCTCTTTGGTCGCAATCTGTTTGCGGGGGGCGGACG
>JAUMAF010000232.1:0-1864 GCA_032117045.1 Pirellulales bacterium
GGCTCACGAGTCGCTCATCAGCCGGAAGACCGGTGCGGAGGTGCCATTGACCGGGCTATCCTTCGCATGCGGGAGGGGAGAGTCGTCGTGTTGCTCGACAACGACGCGGTCTTTTCGGGGATGCTGATCCCGGTTGTGGGCCGCAAACAGGACGTGTGGAGAGAAATCATCCACAATCACACGCTGGTGCTCCGCCAGTAGTCCGGACGGCGAATGCGGTGGGCGATCTCGTCGATCACTTCCCGACTCTGCCTCGGTTATCGAGCCACCTTGCTTCGAGCGGCCACGCACCTGAGGCTCAGCGTGCCGGCGACTGCTGGCCGCGTGGACGCGCATTCGATCCGGCCGCCGGCGGCTGTGTAGGCGCGCACCAGTTGATCGAGCGACACGTCCGCCGCGGCGACCTCGATTTTGGCAATCCGTGGCTGGCTCGTGCCGATCCGCTCAGCAAGCTGTTTTTGCGACAGGCCGCTTTTCTGGCGTTGCCGTCGGACGGACAGTGCGAGGGTGAGCCGCAGGTCGACAAGCTGCCGTTCATCGGCGGACAGCCCGAGAAACTCGGCTGCGGCACCTACTCGCCAGCCTGAGGCCTCGAGTGACTTTCTCTTTTTGGCGGTCATGCTCATGGCTTCAGCTTGCGTCCGATGTGCGCGACGCCTCGTCGTAGTGCCGGAGCCGCTGCCTGCACGTGCGGATGATCTCATTGGGAAGCCGTTGGGTTTTCTTTGCGAAGATTTCGACGACGATCACCGCATCGTCGTCGAGTCGGTAAATGATTCGCCAGTTGTGCTCCGTGTCGCGAATCCGCAGTTCCGCACACCGCGGCCCGATTGACGGCAGCGGGCGAGCGTGCGGCATCGAGAGGGTCTCGCCGGCCTGCAGCAGGCCCAAGAGAATCCCGGCCTCGATTCGCCCCTGCCTGGTGAACGGCGGCGACTTCACGCGGCCGTGCAGCCAGACGAGCGGCTTGCGGGATTCGCCCCGACGCTCTGGAAGCGTATATCGGATCCGGTATCAAGGCAACTTCAGCTCACTCACTGAACTGCTGCGCCTGGAACTGTACGGACGACCAGTTATGAGTCAAGGGCGAACGCCGGCTAGAGGTGGCCCCGGACCAAGGTTGTCCCGCGGGTTCGTGCACTGCCGCCATGCGGCCGGATGCCACGTCACCGATCCCCTCGCCCTTCTTGGGGCTCCCCGAGGCCGAGTGGCTCTGCGCGAATGACCTCGCCTTCGCGATCTGCGATTCGTTTCCGGTGTCGCCTGGCCACGTGCTCGTGATCACGCGGCGGGTCGTGCCCACCTACTTCGACTGTACGGCCGCAGAGCAGGCGGCGGTGATGGAGCTCGTGGGCGAGGTGAAGCGGCTGCTCGATGAGCGGCTCGAGCCGAAGCCCGATGGCTACAACGTGGGCTTCAACGCCGGGGCCGCCGCCGGCCAGACCGTGCCGCATGTGCATGTGCACGTGATCCCGCGGTATGCCGGCGACATGCCCGACTCCCGCGGCGTTCGCCCAGCCCCCCGGGCTCGACCACGTTCGTGAGGGGCACCTCGCGAGGACGCTGGCGACCTCACGATCCGAAGATTCTGGTCCGTCGAGATCAGAACTTCATAGCCGTTGAGGATGGCGACTGCGAGGACGTCGCCGTTGGTGAGGTGGCCGAGGCTGGAGCTCGAGGCTGGCGGCAGCGAACTCGAGCACGGCTTCGACCTGCTCCCGGGTAACACCCGGAAACCACTCGACGAACTGATCGACCGTCGCACCGTCCTCGAGATTTTCAAACAGTGCCCGCACGGGCACACGCGTGTTGGCGAACACCCACGCTCCGCTGACCTTGGCAGGATCGCGTTCGACGGATCGGC
>JAUMAF010000233.1:0-4507 GCA_032117045.1 Pirellulales bacterium
TACGCGTCTTCGCAGGCGTCGCTCTTGCTTGATGAAGTGAAGGTCGAGATCCGGCAGGAGACCGACTATCCGCGGTCGGGCCGCGTCGTGCTCAGGATCGACCCCGCACGGCCCGCCGAGTTTCCGCTTCGGCTGCGGATCCCCCGCTGGTGCCAGGGGGCAACGGTCGCGGTCAACGATGAAAGAGCCACGGCGACCGACCCTGCCGGCGACCGGTTCTTCGCGATCACACGCACGTGGCGGGCGGGAGACCGCGTAACGCTCGAGATGCCGATGCCCTGGCGGCTCGTGAAGGGCCGCGTTGCGCAGGCCGGCCGGGTGGCCGTGGCCCGGGGTCCACAGGTCTTCTGCCTGAGCCGGTCGCGCAACAAAGACGTGAAGGGGCTCGACACCGTCGACCTGCGGCTACTCGTGCTCGATCCCGCGTCGATCGAGGGACCGATTCCGGACGACACGATCCGGCCGGACGGCGTCGCCTGCCGCGTGAAGGCCTGGCGGCCGGGGGATTTCTATCCGCATGCCGCGCCGGCCCTGGAGCTCACGCTCACCGAGTTCCCCGATCCCGACGGCGAGGCCACGTATTTCCTCGTACCGAATCCCGCGGACGAAAGGCTCGTCGACGACGAACTGATGGAACAGCGAACTCAATAGAGGCTGAATATCGCAAAAAGCCCCCGGCGGAAGCCGGCGGGATGACGCGTGGCGATGCACGCCGCGGATCGGCCATGCCTCGCGGCGTTTCACGGGGCCGACATCAGATACGCGATCAGGTCCGCCATGCCCCGCGCGTCGATCGTCTTCTCGAAGCCCTCGGGCATCAGCGACCGCTTCGTGTTGGTGAACGATTCGAGATCGTCGCGGGGGAGCGTGGTGTCGGTGCCGTCGGCCGTGCGGAGCGTCACGCTGCCGTCCGACTGGGCCACCACGATGCCGGTGACGACGCGGCCGTCGCCGGTGACCGCCGCATGCGCGAGGTAGCCCGGCAGCGCCTCCCGGTTGGGATCGAGGATGCCCAGGAGAAACGCCTCCGGCCCGCGGGTCTTCACCGCCGAGAGTGCCGGCCCGATCTCGCGGCCTTCCCCATCGACGCGATGGCAGGCGGCGCACTGCTGGCGGAAGATCGCCTTCCCGGCGACCGCATCGCCCTGCCGCGGCAGGCTCGCCCGATACGACACGACGAGCGGCTCGCGGTTTGCCGGCGGCTCCGGGCCGAGCACGTCGACCGCCAGCGACCGGACTGCCGCATCGGGAAACGACCAGAGCGTCGCCGCGGTCTGGCGTTCGAGGTCGGCCGCCGGCATCGCCCCGGCCGCGATCGCATCGAGCAGGAGCCGCGCGCGATCGGCATTCCGCACGAGCGCCGCTGCAGCCGCCTGGCGGGCCGCGGCCGGCAGCCGGGGCAGCGCCCCCGCAATCACCGCACCGGCGGCGGGATCACGCGACCGATCGAGCGTGGCAATCGCGGCCGCCACGATCTCCGCCGGCTCCTCGGGCACGAGCAGTTTCTCGAGCGCCGCCGGGCTTCCCAGGCCGAGTCCACGGATGCCGCGGATGCGTTCCGGCACCGAGGCGCCGCGGTCGGTGGCGACGGCGAGATTGAACGTGGTGAGCCGATCGACGAGCGCCTGCGTCGCCGGCACCGGCTCGACCTTCGCAAGCGATGAGTTCGTGGCGGCAAGCGCCCCGGCCAGTTCGCCCAAGAGCGCCGTCGCCTCGTGTCGTTTGTCGGGGGCGCCGGCGGCCGGCGGCTGCGCGAGCCGGTCGATGCCCGCCACGATCCTTGCCAATTCGCCCGCGTCGTGCCGTCGGCCGACCTGCGCGACCAAGCCCGCTAGCGCGGCGGCAGCCTGTTTGCCGGCAAGCCTCTGCGGATCGGCGAGCCAGGCCTCGACGATCTTCCCCGCATCGCCGCGGAGGGATGTGAACGCCGCGTAGCGACACCACGGATCATCGCCATCCCGCTCGAGCAGCGTGCGGAGGATGTCGAGCCGCGGGCCGTCGGCCATGCCGCCGGCGATCGTCGCCAGCGCCAGCCGCACGTGTGTCTCGGGCTCCGTGGCGGCCCGCGTGGCAAGCGCCTGGGAAAGCTCTGCCGCATCGGCCGAGCCATCCGCCACGAGCCGTTCGGCCAGCCGCACCGCCGCGAGCCGCACCATCGCATCCTGCGCCGGGATCATCGCCAAGAGATCGGCGACCGCGAGTTTTCCGAGACCCGCGAGGGCATGCGCGGCATGCACCCGCGCGACGGCCGGAGAAGCGTCACCGCGCGCGACCGCTTGCAGGAGGGGAACCGCGGCGGGATCGGCCCGTTCGACGAGCAGCCGCTGTGCCGTGTCGCGGTGCCAGCCATTGGCATGACTCAAGACCGCGACGAGCTCGGGAGTGGTGGCCTTCGAGAGCCGCGGCGGCGGACGCCGTGACTGCCGCGCGGCGGTGGCATCGCCAGCAGCGACGAGCCGCCAGAGCCGGCCGGTGTCGCGGCCGCTCGTGAGGTCGAGATGCTTTTTGATGGGGGGATCGAGGCTCTTGGGATGCTCGATCACTTCCCGCTGCATGTCGATGATCCAGAACGCCCCATCCGGGCCGTTGGCAAACTGCACCGGCCGAAACCAGATGTCGCTCGAGGCGACGAGTTCCGACTCGGGATCGACCCGTTCCGCCCGCACGCCGGCGCCGTGCGGCACGAGCCGCTTGCGGTGGATGATGTTGGACCCCACGTCGCCCATGACGAGCATCCCGGCCAAGTCGCCGACGGCATCGCCGCGCACAAACGTGATCCCCGTGGCGCTCGTGAAGTAGCCGGCGGGCCGCCCCCCCGCCTCGTTGCCCCCTTCCACGATGCCCGCCGCCCGCAGCCGCGTGCGCAACACCCGCCACGGCTCGACCGGGCTCATGCGGAAGACGGTCGCCTGCGGCCCTTCGACCGCGATGCTCTCCTTGGCCGACGGCGCGGGGAAGAACGTGTTTCGCGACACGAAGCGGTCGTCGACCATGCAGCGGATGGCGTGATCGCTGTTGTGGCAGACATAGACATGGCCCACGTTGTCGGTCGAACGGCCGTGCTGGGCGCCGCCGGTCTCCGCGCGGAAGTCGAGCGTTTTGGGATCGAACGAAAAATCGCGGCCGCCGACCGGCACCGCGGGCCCTTCGGGCTCGCCCTTGTCGTTCACGCGGCGGATCGAGCCTGCCCCGGAACTTGCCGAGCCGTGGATGCGGTTATCGATGTCGTAGGCGAACGAGTTGAGGAGGCCCTGCACATTCCAGGTGCCAAACCCGGTGAAGACCTTCCGCCGCTCGTCGGCGACGCCGTCGCCATCGTTGTCCTTTATATAGAAGAGATCCGGGGCATCGCCCACGAAGATGCCGCCGCCCCAGGCGACCACGGCCGTCGGCCAGGCGAGGTCGGCGGCGAAGATCGTGTCCCGATCGTAGGTGCCGTCGCGGTCGTCGTCATGGAGCAGGCGGATGCGACCGAGCCGCTCCCCTTGGTCCTCGCTGTAGCCCCGCATTTCGGCGACGAAGAGGCGGCCGTCCTCGTCCCACGAGATCGCCACGGGGCTCGCGAGCAACGGCTCCGCGACGGCAAGGTCGAGTGCAAAGCCGGGGTGAACCCGCATCGTGGCCGGTGCGTCGGCAGGACTGGTCTGCGGGATGCGGGGCAGATCGCCAGAGTAGTCGGGCTCGCCCGCCGGCTGATCGGCGGCGCGAATGTTCGCTGCCACGACGATCGCCATCACGCCGGCAACGCAGCGGACACCGGCGACACGCAAAAGGGTTTGCAGTACCATGCGGATTCTCATGGGAGTCCCTCGTCGCGAAACCACCATCACTATAGTCGCGATCGTGACGTGCCCCATGGCAAATCCTGCAAGCACAGTTGCAGGAAAAGCCATGGACGGTGGCGCTTGAGGGCGATAGCGTTGAGACGATGCAATCCATGTTCGCCCCCACCCGTTCACTGTCCTTGATGCTCTCGAGCCTGCTGCTCGCGATGCTCGCCGTGTCCGCACGGCCCGTGATCGCCGACGAGCCCGCGATCGAGGGCTACACCGATCAGCTCAGCTATCGGCCCGGCGAGAAGGTGGCGTTTCATCTGTCGGCCAAGGCTCCCACGGCCCGGGTGAAGATCCAGCGGATCGGCCCCGAGAACCGCCTTGTCTTGGAAAAGGACGGGATCCCCGTCGCCTCGCATCCGATGCCTGAGCGGGCGTCGTCCGATGGCTGCAATTGGCCCGTGGCCTGGAGCTTCACGATCCCCGCCGACTGGACGAGTGGCGTCTACGAGGCGGCCTTCACGCCAGAGACGGATGGAAAAGCGGCGGTGATTCATTTCGTCGTGCGATCGGCCCAGCCCGGCAAGACATCGAAGATTCTCCTCCAGCTTTCGGCCAACACGTGGAACGCCTACACGAACTCGGGCGGCCACAGTCTCTATTCCTATCACGACAAAGCCGGCCTGCAGGGGCATCGCGTGTCGTTCAATCGCCCGCAGCACTCGGGCATGATC
>JAUMAF010000234.1:0-1816 GCA_032117045.1 Pirellulales bacterium
CAGGGGGGACAAGTGCCATGTCAGCTTCGTCTGCTTCCGCCGGCCGCGGCGCCGCTCGCCGTGCCGTGCTCGTCGCCAGCGGCGACCTTCGCGAGGAGGCCAACCGCGTCTGCTGGCCGGCCCAGAAGGCCATGGAGAAGGAACTCACCGCCGCGTTCGCCCGTGCCGGCTGGACGCTCGAACGGGGGCATGCGGCGTCGCGGCAGCGGGGCCATGGCTTCATCGCCAGCAGTCGAGAAGGGCTCGACGTCTTCTCGCACATCGATCCCGACGCGCCGCTCGTGGTGGCCGAGGCGGTCTGGCAGTATTCCAACCATGTGCTTCCCGGGCTCACCACACACCAGGGTCCGATCCTCACGGTCGCCAACTGGTCGGGCCAGTGGCCGGGCCTCGTGGGCATGCTCAACCTCAACGGATCGCTGACGAAATCAGGCATTCCCTATTCCACCGTCTGGGCCGACGACTTCGCGAGCCCGAGTTTCGAGCGGCATCTGAAGGCCTGGCTCGAAACCCGCGGCGTGCATCACGACACCAGTCACGTGGTGCCGTTCGGTCGCGTGCGCCTGCCCCGCGATCTGGCCAAGCGGGCCGAGACTCTGGCAGCGGACCTGCGGTCGAAGAAGGCCCTGATGGGTGTCTTCGACGAGGGCTGCATGGGGATGGAGAATGCCATCATCCCCGACCGGCTCCTGCACGCGACGGGAGTCTTCAAGGAACGGCTCAGCCAGTCCGCGCTCTACCACGAGACGATGCGGACGAGCGAGGCGGAGGCCCGCCGGATCTTCCAGTGGCTCGAGAAGGCGGGGATGCGATTTCACTTCGGCCGCGTCGAGGCGACCGACCTGACCAGACAGCAGGTGCTGCTCCAGTGCCGGATGTACGTCGCCGCGCTGCGAATCGCCGACTGCTATGGCTGCGACACGATCGGCATCCAATACCAGCAGGGGCTCAAGGATCTGCTGCCGGCGAGCGACCTCGTGGAAGGCATGCTCAACGACTCGAAGCGGCCGCCGGTGACGGCGGAGGGCAGTAACCGCGTGCTTTTCAAGGGGCGGCCGCTCGTCCACTTCAACGAGGTCGACGAATGCGCGGGCCTCGACGGCCTGCTCACGCAACGGGTCCACGAGGCCCTGGGCGAACCGGTCGAAAACACGCTCCATGACATCCGCTGGGGCGATTGGGATGCCTCGCGATCGACCGACCACTGGGTGTGGGTGTTCGAGATCTCCGGCGGCGCGCCGCCGGCCCATTTCGTGAAGGGCTGGAAGGGAGCCGAGGGCTTCCGGCAGCCACCGATGTATTTCCGGCTCGGTGGCAGCACCCTCGCCGGCGTGAGCAGGCCGGGTGAGATCGTCTGGAGCCGCATCTGGGTCGACGGCACCGGCTCCCAGGAGAAGCTCTGCATGGACATCGGCCGTGCGGAGGTGGTTGCGCTTCCCGCCGCCGAGACCAGCCGCCGGCTCGAGGCCACGACCAAGCAGTGGCCGATCATGCACGCCGTCACCTACGGGGTGTCTCGCGATCAGATGATGGCCCGTCACAAGGCGAACCACGTGCAGGTGGCCTATGCCAGAGACGCGGCGGCGGCCGACCGCGCGGCGCTGCTCAAGGCGGCGGTGGCACAGCATCTCGGCATCGAGGTCTCGTTTTGCGGCACCCGTGGCCACGGGTCAACGCCGCACGTCCGCTGGGACGCCTGACATGGCTCGGGGCTGCCCGTGCCCCGTCGCCGGACGTTCGTTCCGCCCATCCTGGCAATCCTGTTCGGCACGAGATTTGCGCAGTAGAAGCCGGGCAATTCAGGCGAGCTGAAGCG
>JAUMAF010000234.1:1826-11401 GCA_032117045.1 Pirellulales bacterium
GTTCCGCCCATCCTGGGCTCCACTCACTCGGACGCCGCCGGCGCTTCGGCATCCTGCCTGCGCTTGGCGTCATACGCCGGCTCTGGGGCACGGGCAGCCCCTCGCTGAGTTCCGGCCCGCGCCAGCCGACCGGCCGAAAGGTCGCGGGCATGCGGCGTCGTGCGAGTTTGGGAGAGGGCTTCTCCGCGATGCGACGTTCGGGGAGGATGATCGCTATCACACCTTTTCCCACTGGAATCGACGTCCATGAAGAAGCAGGGATACCTCGGAATCGACCTGGGCACGCAGGGGCTGTCGGTGATCTTCACCGACGAGTCGCTGCGGATGCTCGCGACGGGCCACGGCAGCTACGCGATGGTGCCGGGGCTGCCCGCCGAGTGCCAGGAGCAACTGGCCGGCGACTGGGAGCGGGCGCTCGGCGAGGCGATGGCCGATCTTCAGCGCAAGCTCGGCGCGCTGGGCCTCGAGATGGAGGTGCGGGCGATCGGCATCGCCGGACAGATGCACGGCGAGGTGATCGCCGATGCGTCGGGCCAGCCGGTCGGCGCCGTGCGGCTCTGGTGCGACGGCCGGAATGAGGCCGAAGGGCATGAACTCACCGCTTGCCTCGGGGTGAAGGTGCCCAAGCGGATGACGGCCGCCCGCTGGCTCTGGACGATCCGTCACCAGCCGGAGAAGGCGACCCGTGCCGCGCGGATCACGACGCCCGCCGGCTGGATCGCCCACCGTCTCACCGGCACCTGGAGCCTGGGCATCGGCGATGCGGCCGGAATGTTTCCCATCGACCAGAAGACGCACGACTACGACGCTCGACTGCTGGCCGACTTCGATGCCCTCGTGGCCCGCTCTGCCCCGGGTGCGTCCGTGAAGCCGCTCCGCGATCTCCTGCCGGTGGTCCGCCGCGCCGGCGAGGATGGCGGCACGCTCGACGCCCGCGGGGCCGCGCTGCTCGGGCTGCCGCAGGGAATCCCCGTCGCGCCGGCCGAGGGAGATCAGCCCGCGGCGCTGACCGGTTCGCTGATCGCCGCGGCCGGCACGGTGTCGATGAGCTTCGGCACGAGCGTCGTCGCCAACTCCGTCGGCGATCGGGCCTTCAAGGGAGTGGACCGCGCGATCGACCATTTCTGCGCGCCGGACGGCAAGCCGATCAACATGGTCTGGCTCCGCAACGGCACCACCGCGATGAACGCGATCGTGGAGATGTTCGGTCAGGCGGATCCGTCCGGCTCGGGCGACGTGTTTGCCGTGGTCATGCCGCAGGTGCTGGCGGCCCCGGACGATTGCGGCGGCCTCGCGGCGCTCCCCTTCATGGACGACGAGCCGGGGGCGGGGGTATCCCACGGCGGCACGGCTCTGGTGATCGGCCTCAACGCCACGAGCGCCACGCCGGGCAACGCCGCGAAGGCGATGCTCCTGGCCACGATCTTCAACCTCCGCATGGGAAGCGAGGGGCTCGATGCCCAGGGCTTCCCGCGAAAGGAGATCGTGCTCTCCGGAGGCATCACGAAGACACCGGAACTTGCGCAACTCGTGGCCGACGCCTTCCACGTGCCAGTCCTGATCCTCGACGGCGCCGTCGAGGGCACCGCCTGGGGCGCCGCTTTGATGGCCGCTTATCGCGACGAGCGGGTCGCGGGCAAGGGGGGCGATTGGCAGTCGTTCCTCGCAGGGCATCTGACCGCGGAGCCCCGCCGATTCGACCCGCGGCCGGCGGTGGCCGCGACGTTCGACGCCATGTACGCGAGGCACAAGAAACTCGTGGCCTTGCAGGGGCAACTCGACGCCGCGGTCGGTCGGCGGGCGTGAACGTGCTACAACTCTTGCATGCCGCCGACTGACCCGAGCGCCACGAAACCGTTCCCCGTCGCCGTTCCCCACAAGCCGCTGGCGGTCTGGCTCGCGGGCACGATTGGCTGGGACGACTATCTCTCTATGAGCGAGCGGCTCGCGGGGGAGGTTGCCGGACCGCACGGCCGCAATCCGACGCTCGTGATCTGCGAACTCGAGCCCTGCATCACGATCGGCAGGCTCGGCTCCCGCGGCGATGTGCGGCTCTCCGACGACGATCTGCGGTCGCGGCGGCTGGCGGTGCGGTTCACGGGCCGAGGCGGCGGCGCCGTCCTTCATGGGTCCGGACAGGTGGTGGTGGCGGCGTTTGTGTCGCTCGACGATCTCGGCCTCACACCCCATGACATCGGTCGCTACATCGCCCTCTTTCAAGAAGGAATCGGGCGGGCCATCCGCAGTGTCCGCTGCGGCAGCGCGGTCCGTCGTCCCGGGCTGCACGGCATCTTCGGCCGCACGGGCCTCCTCGCCGCCATGGGCATCGCCGTGCGTCGAGGCGTTGCCTGTCACGGCGCCTTCATCAACGTCTGCCCGTCGCTCGACCTGCATCACCGGATCGACGCGATCCCTACCGGAGGCCGCTGGACCACGGCCGCGCGGCCATCCACCATGGGATCCATCGAGGCCGACGTGCAGCGGCGGGTGCGGCTGCAGGATGCCCGCACGGCCGTCGTGCAGAATCTCGCTGATGTCTTCGCGTTTTCGCGGACGCACATCAATGCGGGCTTTCCCTATGTGATCCGGAGCCATGCCGCCCATCAGCCGGAGGTCGTGAACCGTGTCGGATGAGAGAATCTCGAGTGCAGCGGCCGTCATGCTCCCGATCCTGGCCCAGGCCGCCGAATCGGCTGCGCCGCCACCGGTGCGACGGCTGCCCCCGTGGCTGCGGCAAAACCTGGCGCCCGGTGGAGGCCATGCCGAGACGGCGCACCTGATCGCCGAACTCAATCTCGAAACGGTCTGCTCCTCGGCCAAGTGTCCGAACCGTCTCGAGTGCTGGTCACAACGCACCGCCACGTTCATGATCCTGGGCAATGTCTGCACCCGGCCGTGCGGCTTCTGCTCGGTGCCGAAGGGCAAGACCGAGGTTCTCGAGCTCGACGAGCCCGAACGCGTGGCCGAGGCGGCCCGCAGACTGGGCCTCGCGCACGTCGTGATCACGAGCGTCACACGCGACGATCTGCCCGACGGCGGTGCCGAGCACTTCCGCCGCACCGTCGAGGCGGTCCGCTCGTCCACGGGAGCGGCCATCGAGGTGCTGGTGCCCGACTTTCTCGACAAGCCCGGGGCCCTCGAGCGGCTGATGGAGTCGAAGCCCGACGTCTTCAATCACAACACCGAAACGGTGCCCAGGCTCTATCGGGCCGTCCGAGGCCGTAAGAGCGTCTATTCGTGGACGCTCAAGCTGCTCGCCGATGCCAAGCGGCTCTTTCCGGAGGTCAAGACGAAGAGCGGGCTGATGCTCGGCCTCGGTGAGACCCGCGACGAACTGCTCGACGTGTTTGCCGACCTCGTCGATCACGGCGTCGACTTCCTCACGCTGGGCCAGTATCTCCAACCCACTCTCGACTCACTCCCCGTCGAGCGATACGTGCCGCCGGAGGAGTTTGACGAACTGGCGACGGCCGCCCGTGGGATCGGATTCGCCCGCGTGGCCAGCGGCCCGCTCGTGCGGTCGAGTTATCACGCCCGCGACATGGCGGAAGGCGGCATCGAGCCGCGGGCGATGTAACGCGTCGTGGTCGCGGCCGCCGACGGCGTCAGGGGCTTCCCTCTTCGAGGCCGTGCTCGAGGAGTTTCTTGCGGAGCGTGTTGCGGTTGATGCCGAGCCGAGCGGCGGCCTTGAGCTGCACGCCATTGCAGGCGGCGAGCATCTGGGCGATCAGCTCCCGCTCCACGCGGCTCACGATCCGGTCGAAGAGGTTGTCGTCGTCGGGGCCGGCCGTCGTCATGCCCTGCTCGACGAGGTCGCGGGCCAGACTGTCGAGGTCGCCGCCGCGGCCGGGCATCGTGCTCGTGGGCCGATCGCCCCGGAGCGACGGGGGCAGCAGATCGAGCGTGAGCTCGTCTCCTTGGGCCATCACCACGCACCGCTCGATCACGTTTTGCAACTCGCGAACGTTGCCCGGCCAGTGGTACTTCACCATCGCGTCGAGCACCTGCGGCTGGATATGGACGACATACCGGTCGTTCTCCTCGTTGTAGTGTTCGAGGAAGTGGGTGACCAGCAGCGGGATATCATCGCGGCGGGCTCGCAGCGGTGGCAGCACGATGGGCACGACGTTGAGGCGGTAATAGAGATCTTCCCGAAACGACTCCTTCGCGACCTCGTCGAGCAGGTCGCGGTTGCTGGCGGCGATGACCCGTGTGTCGACGCTGATGGTTTCCGCATCGCCGACCCGTTCGAACTCCCGCTCCTGCAAGACACGCAGCAGCTTGACCTGCAGCTTTGGCGTGGTGGAGTTGATCTCGTCGAGAAAGATCGTGCCGGTGTGTGCCGCCTCGAACCGTCCGGCTCGGTTGGCGACGGCGCCGGTAAAGGCGCCGCGGACGTGGCCAAAGAGTTCGCTTTCGAGCAGGCTCTCGGAGAGGGCGCCGCAGTTCACCCGCACGAAGGGACCGCTGCCTCGCGGCGAGAGTTCGTGGATCGCGCGAGCGATCAATTCCTTGCCGGTGCCGGTCTCGCCGAGGAGCAGCACCGACGCGTTGGACACCGCCACGCGGCGGGTGGTCGCGTAGACCTCGAACATCGCCGGGCTGCTGCCGATCAGTCCCGCCAGCGGCGCGGAGGCGGATTCGTCAGCGGGTTGGTCGGGTGAGCGGAGCATCGGAAGGAGCGGCGTGGAGGTTCCTGTCCGCCGTCTCGAGCACCTCGAGAATGTCGCCCGCGGCGTCGCGCGACCCCTCGGCGGAACGATTGTACCTCGTCGCCACCGCCTGCAGGTGGCCGCAATCGAGCAGCACTCCGTAGCGATCCACACTCGATGCCAAGGCGGTCAGGGCCCCCTTCCGCAGGGCGTCGGGCAGGTCGTCGCGCTCGGCCTCCGTGGCGAGCGCCGTTTGGGCCTCAGGGCGACCGAGCGTGGCCAGGAGCGATACGGCAGGATCGTAGAGCTCCGTGGTCGTCAGGGCCGCGAGGGCCGTGACCGTCGCCGGGCGGGCGTCCCATCCGCGGCGCGAGAGATCGGAGAGCAGCGTGAGCGCCTCGCGGGCGCGGCCCAGCCGCGTCAGGCGGGCGGCATCGCGGCTGGCAGGATCGACGGCCACCGGGCCTGCTGCCTGAGCGACCACGTCGGGAAACCGAGGCAGCATCGCCACGTCACCCGTCTGCGTATCGATCACCGGAGTAAAGAGACTCTCGAGCCGATCGACGATCGCGATCCTGTGGAGGCCGCCGAACTTCATGAGCAGCTGAGACAGGAAGCAGCCGCCGTCGTCGAGCGGGTCGACCACGACCAGCACCGTCGGCACGTCACCAAGCCCCTGCTGTTGGAGAAACTGGACGGTCTCGAGCGCCGACGGCGTCGCCAGGCGGGCGGCCACGAGCACGAGCACGGTGTCGGCATGCCCGCGGGCGGCGAAGATCGCCTCGCGTCCGGTCGAGACGCGGACGGGCTCGTAGCCGAATCGCGACACACCCGTGGCCAAGGCATCGACGACCTCGGTATCGGGATGGGCGACCACGACCCGGTCGGTGCCGGTCGCCGTCGCTGCATACATGAGGATCTCGACCACCCGGCTCGAGCCGGCGTAGGGCGGCTCGCCCGCGGCGAGGGCGAGGGTGCGGGCCGCGGCGAACTGCAGGCCGGCGTCCGGCACCGCCAACGCTCGCACCAGCGACTTGCGGACGGCAGGAGCGAGCGGCTTCACGGCTCGCTCGCCGCGGGCGGGGGCGAGCGCCGCCGCCGCGCCGGCGGCTGCCTCCCCCATGCCGTGCGCGATCGCCGTATCGAGCACGTCAGCAGCCGTTTCCGCGGAGAAGCCGTCCGGTCCCGAGAGCGCCGTCTGGAGCTCCTTGGGCGGGATGCTGGAGGCATCGCCAACCGAGAGGAGCAGCGACTCCAGCCGCGCGAGGAGCACGAGGCCGATCGCCTTCGGATCGCGGGTGTCGAGCGCGGCGAGATCACGCGCCTCATGCAGGCCGTCGCGGGCCCGCGCGGCGCGGGGCGACATCCGCACGCGGTCGAACCGTCGCGCCGCAGCATTCCAGACCAGCCGCTCGACCACACCGGTCACGCTGCCACCAAAGGCGGCGGCAGCGGTGGCGGGGCTGCCCAACGGCTCGAGGAGCAGGTGGTCGATCTCCGGCAGGCCAGAGGGGAGCAGCGTGCAGTCGAGCCGCTCGGTGAGCATCTGCTCCGCGAGATCGCGGGACGGCGGCGTGGGTGTGGCGGCTCTGCGGGCGGCCCGCCGCGTGAGCACCCGCCGAGCCGCCTGCTGGGCGAGGGGCGGCACATCGGCCGCGAGTGCCGGCGCGACCAAAAAAGCCTCGATATCTTCGGCGCCGCTGACATCGAGCGCTTCGATCACGGCCGGCCATGCGTCCATGTCGTCGGAGGCGAGCCACTCGAGCAGCGGCTGCCGGGCGTCGTCGCCAAGCAGCGAGATCAGGTCGCGGGCCTGCTGCCGTGGCCGGGCGTCGTCGGGAGCCGTCGCCACGAGCAGGGGCACGAGCAGGGGCAGCGCGTCCTCGCGGGCCCGGGCCAGTTCGTCGGCCGCTGCGAGCCGAGTGGCCGAGGAGCCGCTCTGCAGATTCTCCACAGCCTCCGCCAGTCGCCGCGGGTCCCGCCGCCTCAGCCGCGAGGCATCGCGGATCGCGGCCACGACCTTGCCGACCGCCGGTAGGCGAGGCTCGAGCATCCTCGTGAGGCGGCTGAGCGCCGCCGGGTCGGTCGTGTCGCCCAAGTCGGCAAGCACGTCGAGTCGCTCGTCGCCTGCAGCCTCGACGGCCGTCACCAGTTTGCCAAACCAGTCTTCCGCCGCCGCAGCGGCCTCCACGTCGGCCGCGCGAACCGCGGCGTCGAGCAGTTGTGCCGGCGTGGTGCGGGGCGTGGCGGCAAGCGATTCCACCACGGCCTGCTGCAGCGGATCGAGCGGCAGGTCGTCGGCCCCTCGTGCCCCGATGCCGTGAATCCCAGCCCCGATCCCGAACACGGCCGCGAGCATCGCCCCGAGGGCTCGCACCGCGGGCGATGGACGGCATGCAGACCGGGAACTGGCCATGGCGAGTGTCGACGCGGGTGCTACGGTCTGGCCGCGGCACCGAGCCGACGTCGCCAGTCGGCAATCTGTTCGGCAACCGCGGCCGGCGCGGTCGAGCCGAAACTCACCATCCGCTCAACTGCCCGAGAGGCCCCCAGGGCCCCGCGCAGGGCGGCGTTCCAGCCCGCATAGCCCCGAGAAAACTCCTCGTCGGAAAGGTCTGCCAGGGCCACGCCGCGGGTCATCGCCAGACGAACGAGATGCCCGACCGTCTCGTGCGCGGTTCGCTGGGGCACCCCCTCGGCGATCAGGGCTTCCATCAAGCTCGTCGCATCGAGATGGCCACGGTCGAGCGTGGCCGCGATCCGTTCCCGATCGAAGGAGGTGCCTGCCACCAAAGGGGCGGCCACGCCGAGCACCGCCTCGAGCGTGTCGATCGAGTCGAAGATCGTCTCCTTGTCTTCCTGCAGATCGCGATTGTAGGCGGTCGGCAAGCCCTTCAAGAGCACCAACAGCGCCTGCACGTTGCCGATCGTTCGGGCGCTCTTGCCGCGGACGAGTTCGAGCACGTCTGGATTGATCTTCTGGGGCATGATCGAGCTCCCCGTGCAGAAGCCCTCGGGGAGCCGCAGAAACCCAAACTCCTGCGTGCTGTAAAGGATCCACTCCTCGGCCCATTGCGAGAGGTGAACGGCGGCCAGAGCGAGCACGAACGCCAGTTCGCAGGCGAAATCGCGATCACTGGCGGCGTCCAGGCTGTTGGCCGCCACCGCGGCGAAGCCGAGCGATTCCTTCACCTGCTCGCGGTCGATCGGCAGGCTCGTGCCGGCCAGCGCCCCGGAGCCCAGCGGCAAGACGTTGGTCCGCCGCCGGCAGTCGGCGAGCCGATCACGGTCCCGGGCAAACTTCTCGCACCACGAGAGCACCTGGTGCGTGGCCAGCACCGGCTGTGCCCGCCGCATGTGCGTGTAGCCTGGGATCACCAGGCCCTGCTCCCGTTCGGCAAGTCCGAGGAATGCCTGCTGGAGGGCGGCGAAGCCCGCGTCAAGCCGGTCGATCGCCCGCCGGCAGTAGAGCCGCAGATCGGTGGCCACCTGGTCGTTGCGGCTGCGGGCCGTATGCAGTTTTCGGCCGGTGTCGCCGAGCCGCGCCGTCAGCGCCGACTCGATGTGGAGGTGGATGTCTTCCTTGGCGACGGTGAACTCGAAGCGGCCGGTCTGGATCTCGCTGCGGATTTCCTCGAGCACGTGGGCGATCGCGTCGGCTTCCTGCACCGTCATCAGCCCGCACGTGGCCAGCATCCGCGCGTGGGCGATCGATCCGTCGATGTCGTCGTCAGCGAGCCGCCGATCAAAGGAAATGCTCTCGGAAAAGAGCTCCACCCGTTTGTCGGTCGGCTCGCGAAACACGCCCCCCCAGGCTTTTCCAGGCTGGGTGGACGAATCAGGCTGCGGAGCATTGGCGTGAGACACGAGGGCGTTCCTTGCGGGGCTGACTGAGACCAGGGAAACCTTACCTTCTCCACGGATGCATGGGGAACTCCGCTCGAACAGCCTCGCCGGTGGGCTGTCTGCCGCGCATGCCTCCGAAAAGCTCCCGGTCGTGAGACCGGCGGAATACGTTCGGCTTCGCCGAGGCCGTCGCCCCGCCCCGCTACACTCTTCCCATGACGACTCCCGAGGATTTTCTGGCGCCCGGCGGGCGGCTCGCCGCGCGGCTGGCCGGCTGGGAGTCGCGTCCGCAGCAGGTCGAGATGGCAAACCTCGTCGCCGAGGCGATTGCCACGCGGCGGCATGCGATCGTCGAGGCCGGCACCGGTGTCGGCAAGAGCCTGGCCTATCTCGTGCCGGCGGTGCTGGCCGTGACCGCCGATCAGGCGGAGTCGATCGAGCCGCCGGCCGAGTCCTGTGCGCCCGATCCGGATGAAGACGAGGAGCCGCCGCCACAGGGGATGCCGGGCCGACCGCGGCGGGTCGTGATCTCGACGCACACCATCGCGCTGCAGGAACAACTCGTCACCAAAGATATCCCGCTCGTCGCTGCGGTGATGCCCCGGGAGTTTTCTGCCGTGCTCGTCAAGGGGCGGAGCAACTACGTGAGTCTTCGCCGGCTGGAGCTGGCTCTGGAGCGATCCGGGAGTCTGTTTCCGGACGAAGGGGAACGGGCGGCGCTGCTGGCGGTCGCATCCTGGGCAAAGCACACGTCGGATGGCTCGCTCGCCGATCTCGACGCCCTGCCGCCGGACGGCGTCTGGGACGAGGTGGCCAGC
Source organism: Pirellulales bacterium (assembly GCA_032117045.1). Classification (GTDB taxonomy): domain Bacteria; phylum Planctomycetota; class Planctomycetia; order Pirellulales; family UBA1268; genus QWPN01. Next base: position 11,143 of record JAUMAF010000234.1, read on the forward strand.
GACGCCGGCAACTGCATGGGCCGCGCCTGCCCGCTGCACCAGCAGTGCTTCTACTATGCCGCGCGGCGGCGGATGGCCCATGCCCAGGTCCTCGTCGTCAATCACGCGCTCTTTTTCGCCGATCTTGCCGTCCGCCGTTCCGGGGCGAGCCTGTTGCCGAACCATGACATCGTGATCTTCGACGAGGCCCACACCGTCGAGGGCGTGGCGAGCGAACACCTCGGCATCGGCGTGTCGAGCGGCGGTGTGGAGCGGGTGC
>JAUMAF010000234.1:11415-15093 GCA_032117045.1 Pirellulales bacterium
GGCCTTCTTCGCCGCCGTTCGCGAGGCGGTCGGCGGCCGCGGCGAGCCGCCGTGGCGGGTGATGAAGCCCGCGGTCGTGCCCAACTCGCTCGGCGCGGAGCTCGCGAGCCTGGCGCGAAAACTCCGCGCAGCCGCGGACGGCATCGGCAAGCCGGCCGAGCGGCATGACTTCACCTCGCTCGCCGACCGGCTCGACGCGCATGCCGGCGCGGTCGATACGTGGCTCGGCCAGAAGATGCCCGGCAGCGTGTGGTGGGTCGAGGCTCAGCGGTCGCGCCGCGGCCGCGAGCGGATCACGCTCTCGAGCGCGCCGGTGGACGTCGCCGAGACGCTCCGACGCGAACTCTTCGGTCGCGTGGGCACGGTCGTGCTCGCCAGCGCCACGCTCGCCGTCGAGACGCCCCCGGCCCGGCGAGACGACGAAGCCTGGACGAATGATGACCGCAGCGTGAAGCCCGAGGCCGACGGCTTCGGCTTCCTGCGGCGTCGGCTGGGCGTGGGCGACAAGACGCTCTCACGCCGGCTCGGCAGTCCGTTCGACTACGCCCGCCAGGCGCGGTTGATTCTGGTCGATCGGCTTCCCGATCCGGCCGATCGCGACGTCTACGATCAGGCCGTCGTACGGATGATCCGCCGCTACGTGGCCCGGAGCGAGGGGCGGGCGATGGTGCTCTTCACCAGTCATGCGTCGCTCGCGAGGGCCTCGGCGGAGCTGGCAGGCTGGTGCGTGCGGCGGAACTATCGGCTGGTGAGCCAGGCCGACGGCCTGCCGCGGTCACGGATGCTGGAGGAGTTTCGCGAGGGTCCGGCGGCCGTGCTTCTCGGCACCGACGGCTTCTGGCAGGGGATCGACCTGCCAGGTGAGGCGCTGGTCAACGTGATCATCACGAAGCTGCCGTTCGCGGTGCCCGACCGGCCGTTGGTGGCGGCACGGATCGAGGCGATCAAGCAGGCCGGTGGCAACGCGTTTGCGGAGTATCAACTGCCCGAGGCGGTGCTCAAGCTCAAGCAGGGCTTCGGCCGGCTCATTCGCACGCACACCGATCGTGGGTCCGTGGTGATTCTGGATCCGCGGATGCTCACGAAGCCGTACGGCAAGGTCTTTCTCGAAAGCCTCCCGCCGGCCACGATCGAGATCGAGCCCTTCGCCGACGAGGACTGACCCTCGCCGATTACCGACGAGAGATCCCGCGGCCGAGCCGCCGCATCGCCAACGGGATGCCCAGCATCGCGGCCGCGAGCAACACCATCGTGGACGGCTCGGGCACGACCGTGACCGTCAGGCTGCCGATACCGAAGTAAGCCGATTTCCCGCCTTCCGCTCACGTCGCCGGCACTCTGCGGCAACCGGAGCTTGAGGGGAGAACCAGGAAAACCCACGCTGCGGACGGTCAGCCCACCAGTTCCAGTTCCGCCCAGGTCGTCGGATCGCCGTCCCAGGGAAACTCCGGCGGCGCGAAGCAGGGCACCTTGCCGAGTCGGCGGTCGACCAGGGCCGCGAAGAAGCCGAGACGGGGAAGTTCAGCAGGATCCCAGCCGGGCAGGGCGGCCGCCGAGATGAAGGCATCGATCCGCCACCCGTCGGCGAGCAGCGCGGATTCGAGTTCGACCGATCCTGTGGGAAGCTCCGCGGGCACCTCGCTCGTTCGTGGAATCACCGCGGCGACCGCCGCCGGCTTGTCGGCGAGTCTGCCGCCACCGGTGGGCAGCAGTGCGATCCGACGGCAGTAACGACCGGCCCGGTGGCTTTCTCCCGTGGGCCGTGTCGCGATCCAGAGTTGCAGGCCGTCGCTGTCCTCGGGCCGCGTGGTGTGGCACCATCGCGAAGATCCCACCCCGTGGGCGACGCTTCGGATGGCCACGCCGGCGGGGTTCCAGGCCATCGTGAGATCGAGCACGTCGGGAACCCCTGCCACCTCGGCGAACGACGGCAGCCGGCAGGCATCGTCGAGATCCCACGCGGCGGGAGGCCAGAGCCGTTCACGGCGGCGGCAGGGGAGCCGGAGTTTGAACAGGGCGGCAGGATTGACGAGGGGGCTCATGGAGTGGCGGGCCTGAAAAAGCATCTGCCGAGGCGTTCGGCCGGTGGCATCGAACCATGTCCTATATTTTACCACCGGCGGGCGGTTGCCCCCGGCCGCCATCTTTCGCTCCGGATTCCACGATGCGGGTGCTCGAAATCGCCAGCGAGGCCGTTCCGTTCGCCAAAACCGGCGGGCTGGCCGATGTGGCCGGCGCCCTGCCCGAGGCACTCGCCGGGTTGGGATGCGACGTGTCGCTGGTCATTCCCGCCCATCGCGAAGCGTTTGCCGAGCATCTGTCGATCGAGCCGACCGGCATCGAGTTCGAGGTGCCGATCGGAACGCGGAAGCCGCTGGCCAGGATCCTCCGCTGCCGTCGACCTGGCACGCGGGCCGATGTGTATCTCGTCGCCAACGAGGAACTCTTCGATCGGCCCACGCTCTACGGTGGTCCGCGGGACTATGCCGACAATGCGGAGCGGTTCATCTTCTTCTCGCGGGCGGCGCTCGAACTGGCCTGCCGTCTCGATCAGACGTGGGACATCATCCATTGCCACGACTGGCAGACGGGGCTCGTGCCGGCCTACCAAAAGCTGGTCTACGGATCACGGCCCGCCGTGGCCTCCGCACGGACGGTGATGACGATCCACAACATGGCCTACCAGGGACTCTTCTGGCACTGGGACATGCTGCTCACCGGGCTCGATTGGAAGTACTTCAACTGGGAGCAGATGGAGTTTTACGGCCAGCTCAATCTCCTCAAGACGGGCATCGTGTTCGCCGATGCGATCAGCACGGTGAGCCCGACGTATGCCCGCGAGATCCAATCGTCTCCCGGCGGCTGCGGGCTGGAGGGCCTGCTTGCTTCCCGAAGCGACGTGCTCACCGGCATCGTCAATGGCATCGACACGGTGGCCTGGAATCCCGCCACCGATCCGCACATCCCCAGGCCGTATCACAGCGATGCCGTCGACGCCGTCGACGCCGGCAAGTATGCGGCCCGCGTGGCCCTCGCGGCCCGGCTGGGTCATGCGGCGCCCGATGCCCGGCCGCTGGTGGCGTTTGTCGGTCGGCTAGTCGAGCAGAAGGGGGTGGAACTCATCCTCGAGATTCTCGGCCGGATGGCAGGCGAAGGCCGAGCCCACTTCGTGATCCTCGGCACAGGCCATGACGAGTATGAGCGGCTGCTCCAGCGGGCGGCGGCGACCTTTCCCGGCACCGTCGATGTCGTGATCGGCTTCGACGAGGGGCTCGCTCATCTGGTGCAGGCCGCAGCCGATATCACGATCGTGCCGAGCCTCTTCGAGCCCTGCGGCCTGACGCAGCTCTATGCCCAGCGCTATGGGTCGATCCCCGTGGTCCGCGCCACCGGGGGCCTCGTCGACACGGTGATCGACACAACCCCCGACACCCTCCGCGACGGCACGGCGACCGGCTTCGTGTTTCATGGCTTCGAGGCGGCCGGACTCGCGCAGGCACTCGACCGGGCGATTCAGGCCCATGCCGACAAGCCTCTCTGGAGCGGCCTGATGCGGCATGTGATGCGACAGGACTGGTCGTGGGAGACGAGTGGCCGCGACTACCTGCGGCTCTTCGAGCGGACCAGGATGGCAAGCTGCGCAAGGTGAGGGCGATCGTGCCGGGCCGGCCCACACGA
>JAUMAF010000235.1:0-5163 GCA_032117045.1 Pirellulales bacterium
GCGGGCATCGTCATCGACGGTGAGTTCGGAGTAGCGCTGGGCGATGTACATGTCGGCCTTGGCGAGGGCCAGCGTGGCGTTGTCGATGGTGGCCTGAAAGAAGGGCCACTGTCGGTACATGTCGCACACCGCCTGCCAATCGCGGCGGTGCTCATACTTCACCTCCGCGAGCGCCGTTCCCAGGCCATACCAGGCGGGAAGGATGCACCGGCTCTGGGTCCAGGCAAACACCCAGGGAATCGCCCGCAGGTCATCGAGCGTCCGCTCGCCGCGGCGGCGGGAGGGCCGCGACGCGATCGGCAGGTTTTCGATGTCATCAATGGGCGTGGTCTGCGAAAAATAGTCGATGAAGCCCGGCTGATCCACGAGGTCTCGATACACGGCCCACGATCGCTCGGCCATCGACGCGGCGATCTCCGTCCACTCCCGCTTGGGCTCCGACCGCCGCACGCTCGAGGCCACCAGCGTGGCCCAGGTGACCTGTTCGAGATGCCGCCGCGCGATCTCTGCGTCGTCGTACCGCTCGGCGAGCACCTCGCCCTGCTCGGTCAGTCGCAGGGATCCATCGAGCGTCTCGGCCGGCAGCGAGAGAATGCCGCGGGCGGCCGGGCCGCCACCACGGCCGAGCGACCCGCCCCGTCCGTGAAAAAAGGTGAGCGCCACGCCTCGTGTCTCGGCCGCGGCATGGAGGCTGCTCTGTGCCGTCTGGAGCCCGCAGCACGCGGCGAGATAGCCGCCGTCTTTCGTGCTGTCGGAATAGCCCACCATCACGATCTGCCGATCGCCGCGGCCGCGGAGGTGGTCTCGGTAGACGGGCTCGTCGAGAATAGCGGCGAGCGTCTCATGGGCATGGGCGAGGTCGTTGATCTTCTCGAAGAGCGGCACCACGGCGATGTCGGTGTCGGCCACGGTCTCTCCGGCTGCCGCAGCTTGACCTTGCGCCCACCGCCAGAGCCAGAGCACCGAGAGCACGTCGGCAGGGCAGCGGGTGAGGCTCACGACGGCCCCGCCGATGCACTGCGGACCGAAGCGGACGGCGGCCGTATGAAGCACGCGGAACAGTCGCAACGAGTCGAGTGCCAGCGGCCGAAGGGCATGCTCAGGCACGTTGCCGACCGAGCCGAGCGTGTCGACGAGGATGCGGCAGCGGGCGTCGTCGTCGAGCGACTCGTAGGCCGGCGCGTCGGGAACCACGCCGGCGGCCGCGAGGATGTCGGCCATGATCTCACGGTAGGCGCGGGCGTCTTGCCGGACGTCGAGCCGGGTCATGTGAAGGCCGAAGGTGCGGACGAGATCGAACCAGGCCTGCGCGGGGGAATCCTCGGACCAGGCATGGTCGCGGGCCAGGCAGTCGAGCAGCGCCCCGACATCGGCCTCCAGTTCGTCGCCGGCGCGATAGGCCCAGGCGGGGGCCGCGGCCATGACCTCGGTCGTCTGCGAGGCCTCGAGGCGAAATCGGATCATGCGAATCCAGCGCCGATAGGCCTCGTGCGGCGCGATCGGCTCGAGCGCCGCCGTGAGATCGGGCCAGGTGGCGGCGAGATTCACGAGCCGGCGGACGAGCGGCTCCGCACCGGGGCTCGCGAGGATCGAGACGGTCAGCAGATCGTGAAGCCGGTGGCACCAGACGACGTGCTGCGAAATCGCCTCGTTGCGGAGTCGGAGGAGCGTCTCGGAGGTGATGTCGGCGGTGACGAAGGGATTCCCGTCGCGATCGCCCCCCATCCATGATCCAAAGGAGAGGATCGGAGGCACACGAAACCGATGTTTCGGATAGTGATCTGCGAGCGCCCGTCGGAGCGAGGCATGCACCTGCGGCACCGCCTCCCAGATTCGCGGCATGATCGAGAGACCACGGTCGACCTCGTCGAGCACCGTCGGCCGCGTCGGCCTCAGAAATTCGGTCTGCCAGAGCAGTGAAAGCTCGCTCCGCATGTCGGCCTCGTGCCGTTCCCGCTCCCGCGGCAGCAGCTCGGGGGCGTCGAGTTCCTGAAGGCTGCGGCGCATGCGACGCAACTTGGAGCGGATCGACCGCCGCTTCGCCTCGCTGGGATGGGCCGTGAAGACGAGTTCGACGGAGAGCCGGTCGAGGATTCCCTGCACGTCCTCCGCCGGGGCCCCGAGTTGCCGGAGTTCGGCAATCCCCGCGGGCAATGACTCGCCGAGTGGTTCCGGATGGCGCGACCGCTCGCGATCGCGGAGCACACGAACCCGCTGCCGATCTTCCGCAATGTTGACGAGATCGAAGAAAATACTGAAGGCCCGCGCCACAACGGTGGCCTGTCGCTCGTCCAGCGACTCGATCCTGGCCGCGAGCGCCGGTTCGGCGTCGTGACGGCCGAGACGCCGGTCGCGGGCCAGCACCCGGACCTGCTCGACGAGTTCGAAAGCCTCCGGGCCGGCGAGTTCGCGGATGACCGAGCCGAGCATGTCGCCGAGGAGCCGAACATCGCGATGGAGGGGTTCGTCGTGGGCCACGGAAGGTCGTCCGGAAGGGGATGACTGCGAGAACGGGCGGAGGGCAGGGGGGAGGAGGGCCAGGAGAGTATGCCAAGCAAAGCCTGCGCCGTGACGATGGCGACCTCGCGACGCGGGTATGAGGCCGGTTCAGACCGCGAAATGGAGGCCCTGCGGAAGCGGGGCTCCGCCGTCGCGACTGCTTCGTGGGCACAAGGATGCCTTTTTCCGAGGCAGTCGGCGAGCCGCCTGGGACGGTATGCTGCGATCATGAATACCGCATACCAGAGCCATCGGACCGAAGTTGGACACACTGACAGGGCCATGCCGAAGGGCCATGCTGCAGGGCACAGGCGATGGCCCTTTCCACGCATCATGCCTCAGGCGTGGGGAGTCGTCGTGAGCCTGGCCGGCGCGAGTCTGGCCTGCGTCAGTCCGGCCGGCGACACGACCGCGACGATGGTTGCCCCGAGTGCAGCTCCCGGCGACGCAGCGGCCGAGATGCATGTCGCCCTGCCTGATCGGATTCGTCAGATGCAGTCGGCTGCCGAGGCGGCAGGACGGGCGTCATGGGGCTACTGGGGCGATCAGCCGGCGAAGTATTCGGGATTTTCCAACCATTCGAATCGGCTCATCCCGGTCTACACCTTCGGGATCTCGCTCGACGGGGTGAAGGGCGAGCGCAGCGTCTACCGTGACGAGGCGAGGCTCGAGGCGCTCTACGGTCGGCTGCCCGAGCACACGCTCAATCCCGAGGCCTCGTATTTCGATCAGACCGACGTCTATCGCCTGCAGATGGAGGCGGCGGAGGCGGGCAAGAAATACATCGTGCTCGTCGTGTTCGACGGGATGGACTGGCACACCACGCGAACGGCGGCGATCGCCACGCAGGGAAGAGTCGCGTATGACGAGGGCCGCGGCACCGGCTTTCAGTTTCAGGACTATCGCGGCACGACGACCGACTTCGGGCTCTGCGTGACGAGCCCCGCCAACGCCGGCACGACCTTCGACGTCGATGCCCAGGCGGTGAAGAATCCCGGCGGCGAGCAGCCGGGCGGATATGACTCGCGGCGGGGTGGCGGCACGGCCTGGGATCCCCGGGCCATGATCCACTACCTGATGGGCAAGGACCGCGACATGCCCCATGCGGTGACCGATTCGGCCGCCTCGGCAGCGTCGCTCTGCACCGGTCGCAAGACCTACAACGACGCCATCAACGTCGATCCGCAGGGCGAGCATCTCGAGTCGGTGGCCCGGTTGCTTCAAAACCGCGGCTATGCGGTGGGAGCGGTTTCGAGCGTGCCGCCCTCGCATGCGACGCCGGCCTGTGCCTACGCCAACAACGTCACCCGCGACGACTACCAGGACATTTCTCGGGACATGCTGGGGGAGCCGTCGATCTCGCACCGCGGTTCGCCGCTGCCTGGCCTCGATGTCGTGATCGGGGGCGGCTTCGGGGTGGTCGTGGAGACGGAGGCCGATCAGGGGCGGAACTTCGAGCCGGGCAACAAGTATGTGGCGGATTCCACGCTGCGGGCGATCGACGCGGCTCGTGGGGGCCGTTATCGCGTGGCGGTCCGCACACCCGGCCGCCGTGGCTCGGAGGTGCTTGCCGAGGCGGCAGCCGATGCGATCCAGCGAAAGGTGCGGCTGTTTGGATTCTTCGGCGGCAAGGAAGGGCATCTTCCGTTTCAAACCGCGAATGGCGACTTCGATCCGGCCGCCGGGAACCTGCCGACCGATGATTCGGACACAGACGCGCTGCGAAAGAAGTATGGCTCGTCGATTCGCTACACCGAGGCCGATCTCGAGGAGAATCCGACCCTTGCCGACATGGCCACCGCGGCCATGGACGTGCTGGCGTCGCGGGGCAAGTTCTGGCTGATGGTCGAGGCTGGAGACGTCGACTGGGCGTCGCATGCCAACAACATCGACAACGCGATCGGTGCCGTGCGGAGTGGCGATGCCGCCTTTCAGGCGGTCGTGCGCTGGATCGAGCGACACGATGCCTGGGATGAGTCCGTGGTGATCGTGACGAGCGATCACGGTCATGCCTTCATGCTCACGGAACCCGAGGCCTTCGCCGGCGGACTGGAGTGAGCCGCAGCGACTCGGCGGCAACCGTTACCCGCCGCGATCAGCCGAGGAGTTGCTTCATCTCGCGGACGGCCTGCGTGAAGCCAACGAAGATGGACCGGGCCACGATCGAGTGGCCGATGTTGAGCTCACCCATGCCTTCGAGCAGAGCCACCGGCACGACGTTGCGGTAGGTGAGCCCGTGGCCCGCGTTGAGCTCGAGGCCTGCCTGGCGCACCATCGCTCCGGCCCGGGAGAGCTTCACGAGTTCGTCGTGCCGCTCGTACTCCCTGGTGGCGTTGGCATAGCAGCCCGTATGAAGTTCGGCGGCCATCGCGCCGAGGTCCACCGTCGCATCGATCTGCCGGGGGCAGGGATCGATAAAGAGCGACACGGCGATCCCCGCGGCCTTCAGCCGGCGGACCGCCTCGTCGGTGGCGGTGCGGTGGGTGACCACGTCGAGTCCGCCTTCGGTGGTGATCTCCTCGCGCTTCTCCGGCACGAGTGTCACTTGGCAGGGCTTGACCCTGCAGGCGATGTCGATCATCGCCGGGGCGATCGCGCACTCGAGGTTGAGCCTCACCTGCACCGTCTGCCGCAGCACCTCCAGGTCGCGATCCTGGATGTGCC
>JAUMAF010000236.1:0-5625 GCA_032117045.1 Pirellulales bacterium
CATGTCCGGGCGGAGTTGCCAGGCATCGACCCCAAGCAGGTCGAGGTCAACGTCACCGAGGATCGACTCGTCATCTCGGGCGAGAAGAAGCACGCGGAGAGCAAGACTGGGAACGGCTGGAAGCTTCGCGAGAGCCAGTACGGCGCCTTCAGCCGTGCAATCCCGCTGCCCGATCCGGTCGATCCCGCGACCGTGACAGCCAGCTTCGCCAACGGCGTGCTCACCGTGGAACTCACGAAGACCGCCACGAGCACCGTGCGCAAGGTGCCCGTCCAGGTGAAGTGAGCCGGCTGCCCGTTCTTTCGGTATCGGGCCGCCCGGCGGCTCGCAAGGACCCGGCCGCGCTATGGTGGCGTGGCTGCGACGACCAGGATGTTTCCAGTGGAGAGTGAGAGATGTTCACGAAGAAGGTCGGTTCGATCGTGGCGGTCCTCGTCTGTGCCGTCACCTCGGCGGCGGCGTTCGACGCCGAGGCGGCCTGCCGCCGCCGGCGGTGCTGTGAGCCGGTGTACACCACGAGCTGCTGTGATCCGTGCTGCGATACGATCGTCGAGGTCGCACCGTGCCCCACGACGACCTGCTGCACGAGCAGCTGGAGCACCGTCGTGGTCGTCGAGGAGGTGGTGGTGCCGCGTTGCTGCACGGCGGCGATCACGCCGGCCCCGGCGACGCGAGTCGTCGAAGCCCGTACGGCACGGCAGACCTCGGCCATGCCAGTGTCCGTGCTCCGCAGCAGCCGCTAGGCGTCTCGCGTCCCGCCCCGCACTCCCGCGCGGAGAGATCTGCGCGGGAGTGCCGCGAGCGGCCGAGCGTCACGGCATCGAGGCATAGCCCGGCCGAAGGTGTTACGGTTTGCCCATCGCCTCTTCGATGAGCGGATCGAGGCCGCGCAGTCGCCAACTCCGGCAGAGGTCTCGAATGGCGGCCACATCGGCATCAGGGTTACGGGACAGGAGTTCCACGATGTCGGCTCGGGACTTTGTTCCTCCCGCATACAGCTTGAGAGCGACGAGGTGCGGGAGCGGTACGATCCGCAGGCGGCTGGCCGGGCGAATCACGGTATCGGCAGTTGCTATGCCGCTGTCGATCACTGCGGGAAAGCGGCCGCCGTAGTTCACGATCTGGACGAGACCAAAGGGGCCTCGGACATCGACCACGCCACCGAGCGGATCCTGGTCGTCCGGCTCTCGAAGCTCGACCTCGAAGCCCGCCTTTCGCAGCGCGTCAGCGACCTGCTTCAGCGTACCCAGATCGGTGTTCACGCCGAGGTCGAGATCCTCGGTCAATCGCACATAGCCGTGCGCTGCCAGCGCGACGGCCCCGATCACCACCGTCCCTACTCCTCGCGACTCGAGAATACCGCTGACCTCTTCGGCGGCCCGAATCACCTCATCGGGATCGGTCATTGGTCACGCCTTGCGGGGGCCGGCTGGAGCGCTGCGAATCGTCGCGCCAAACCCAAGGCCGCCCTGACTCTTTCCTCGACCGTCATGCGACGGACGCGATCGATCTCGGCCTGCCGCGACGCATCATGGCTGGCACTGGGCCGCAGTCGTGGAAAAGACGGCTGATCAGACGGTTGAATCACCATGCCTTCATGATACGTCCAAAAGGGAAAAATTTCGGACGCGAGCGCATGTCCCGGCATGCATCACCCCGGCGGTTCCGGCTTCGGTTCGTGGAGGATCGGTCGGCCGAAGGCCGGGACGGTCGACGGCGCCGCTGCAAGATGGCCCGGTCAATAGCAGCCCTCCCACATCGGCACGACTTTCGGTGGAGCCGGGCGTGCGCACGCTATCATCACGCCCGCGGGAGCGGTGCATCAGGGGGGCATGCGGTGTGCCCGCGCGGGTTGCCGCGTTGCGGCGCGTGCGAGTCTTTTTCGGGGGTGATGCTGACGCACGATGATTCACACATCAGTCGACCTGCATGGCGACGGCAAGCGTCAGGGCTTTCTGCAGGTGCCCTACTCACACAATCTCGGTGGGTGGGCCAACGTGATGGTGCCGATCACGGTCATCGCACGTTCCCCCGGGCCGACGGTGCTCTGCCTCGGCGGCAACCATGGTGACGAATACCAGGGCCAGGTGGCGCTCATGCGGCTGGCCCGCGAGGTCGGACCGGAGGAGGTCACCGGACGGCTGATCATCGTGCCGGCGCTCAACATGCCCGCCGCGAAGGCGGCCACCCGGCTCTCTCCGCTCGATGGCATGAACCTCAATCGTGCGTTCCCCGGCCTGCCCGAGGGGGCCGTGACCAGTCAGATCGCGCACTATCTTTCCACCGTGCTCTTTCCCGCGGCCGATGTCGTGATCGACATCCATTCGGGAGGCCGCAGCATGGAATTCGTGCCGTGCTCGCACATGCACCTCGTGGCCGACCGCGAGCAGAGGCGGCGGATGCTCGCGGCGATGCTCGCCTGGAACACCGACTTCTCGTTTCTGTACGCCGACATCGCAGGCACCGGGCTCCTGCCGGTCGAGGCGGAGAACCAGGGGAAGGTCGTGGTCACGACCGAGTTGGGGGGAGGAGAGGCGATTCCGGCCCGCGTCCATCGGATCACGCAGCGCGGCTTGCGCAACGTGCTGGTTCACTCCCGTGTGCTCGTGGGAACCGCGGAGACACGCGCGTCCCTCGGCCTTCCGCCCACGATCCTCACGCAGGCCCTCGATCGCGATGACTATCTGCTTGCGCCGGAGTCGGGCATCCTCGAGATGGCTGTCGATCTGGGCGCCCGGGTGACGCGTGGTGACACCATCGGCTGGATCCACCACCTCGAGCGGCCAGACCGCGCGCCGGAGCGGATCGCGGCCGCCACGGACGGTTACCTGATCACCATGCGAGCCCCGTGCCTGACCACCCAGGGTGATTGCGTGGCCGTGATCGCACAGGAAGTGAGTGCCGCCGGGGTGCTCGAGGCGTGAGCGAGCCATCCACAGCTGATGGGCCGCGTGCCGCAGTGGACCGTCGTGCTGCAACTCTCGTGCTCGCGTGCATGTGGGGTGCGTACGTCCTCAACTACGCCGCTCGCCAGGCGGTCTTCGCGATGTATCCGTCGCTCCAGCGCGACCTCGGCATGGACGACGCGTCGCTTGGCCTCATCGGTGCGGTGTTCCTCTGGACATATGCGATCGGCTGTCCGGTCGCAGGCTTCGTCGGCGACCGGATGTCGAAGCAGCGGCTGGTGGTGGCGAGCGTGGTGTTCTGGAGCCTCGTGACGATCGCCACCGGTGTCGTCGGTGGCGGGGCCGCCATGATCGGCTGCCGTGCGGTTCTCGGCGTCGCCCAGTCGCTCTTCATGCCCACCGCGGTGGCACTTGTCGCCGACGCGCACCCGCCCCGGCTGCGATCGCGGGCCATCGCGATCCTCACCACCGCGCAGATCGTGGGCACCATCGCCGGCAACGTGTTCGGAGGCTGGATGGCCGACATGGGTCGCTGGCGGGGCGCGTTCTTCCAGCTCGGGGGTGCGGGGCTTGTCTACGCCGTCATGCTCGCGCTCGGCTTTGGGCGGTGGAGGAGCCTCGCGGGCAAGCCTTCGCCCGAGGCAGCGGTTCGACGGGACGACTCCGTGCCCCCGATGTGGACCTTACTCGGTATCCCGTCCTTCCTTGTGCTACTCGTCGCGTTTCCGTGCTTCGTCTTCGGTCTCTGGCTGATCTATGGCTGGCTCCCGACGTTTCTCCACGACAAGTTCCAGTTGTCTCAGCGAGACGCCGCCTGGGACGCCACCGTCTATCTGCAGTCAATGGCCGCCGTGGGGCTCCTCGGAGGTGGGCTGCTTTCTGATCGGCTCTACCGCCGCACCGCCGCCGCGAGGCAGTGGGTGCTCGTGGCATCGCTCGTCGGCTGTGCGCCATCGCTCTGGGCGCTGGCGATGGTCACCTCGTTGGAAACCACCCGCGTCGCCGCGGCAGCATTCGGGCTTTCCAGCGGGCTCTTCATGGGCAACATTTTCGCGGCGGCGTTCGAGGTGGTGGCGGCCAATCTGCGGGCCTCGGCGGTCGGCGTGCTGAACCTCGGAGGCGGTCTCGTGTCGGGGTTCGGTGCGCTCTTCGGCGGCGTGTGGAAACAGTCGCTGGGCATCGACGGCCTGCTCGTGATCACGGCCGGGGTCTACTTCGCCGCCGCAGCGCTCCTCATCGCCTCGACGCTCACCCTGTTTCGTGCCGACCACGTTCGTGCCGGAGGGCTCCCGCCGTGAAGCGCATCCTTGTCGCCGAGTGCAAGCAGGAGGTGTCGACGTTCAATCCCCATCCCAGCGGCTACGACGACTTCGACGTGCGGGTCGGGACGGCGCTCTTCGACTACCATCGCGCGATCGGTAGCGAGGTGGGCGGGGTGCTCAGCGTGCTCGAGAAGACGCCCGGTGTCGAGCCGGTGGCGACCTACGGCGCCTGCTTCATCACCTCCGGCGGCCCGCTCGCCGCGGATGCCTGGGGGCGTATTGAGCGGGAGTTCGTGTCGGCGCTCGGGTCGGCCCCGCCGGCCGACGGAGTGATCTTCTGCATGCACGGGGCGATGGCGAGCGTGGTGGAGGCAGATCCGGAGGGGCGACTGCTCGAGGAGGCGCGGCGGGTTCTCGGTGAGCGGATCCCGATCGTGGTCTCGCTCGACCTGCACGGCATCCTCGCCGAGCGCATGGTGAGGCACGCCGATGCGATCGTCGCCTACCACACCTATCCCCACGTCGACTTCTTCGAGACGGGCCGCCGAGCCGCGCGGCTGCTCCTGCGCATTCTCGATGACGGCGTGCGCCCGGTGACGGCCGTCGTGCGGGTGCCGGCGCTGGTGCGTGGAAACGAGCTGATCACGGAGACGGGGGCGTTTGGCGAGGTGATCAGGCTCGCTCAGGGGATCGAGACGAGCCCGGGCGGGCTGTCGGCGGGCATGTTCATCGGCAATCCGTTCACCGACGTTCCGGAGCTTGCGACCTATGCGTTCGTCGTCACGGACGGGGACACGGCCCGAGCGGAACAGGAGTCCCTCGGGCTGGCCCGCGATTTTTGGGAAGTCCACGAGCGGATGACGGTGCCGCTCGTATCGCTTGCCGAGATGACGCGGATCGTCACGGCTCATGCCGACGGGGGTACGATCGGCCTCGTGGATGCGGCTGACGCCACCAGTTCTGGCGCGTCGGGCGACTCCAATGCGGTGGTGGGCGCGCTCCTTACTGCTGGCTATTCCGGCCGGGTGCTCGCGCCGATCGTAGACCAACCGGCCGTCATGGCGGCCTTCGCCGCGGGCGTCGGCAGCGAGGTGGAGGTGTCGCTCGGCGGCACGCTCGACCCGGTCCGGTTCCAGCCGCTACCCACCCGCGCCAGGGTGCGCCTCCTCGCCGATGGCCGCTTTCGGAGCGAGTCGTTCGGCGAGGAGTGGAATGCGGGGCCCACGGCCGTGCTCGAGTCGGGGAGCGTGACCTGGGTCGTCGGTTCCCGTGCGGTGAGCCTCTACGACCGCTCCTTTTTTCTTGCCCACGGTCAGGATCCGCGGCGGTGTGACGCGGTCGTCATCAAGTCGCCCCACTGTCAGCACCACATGTATGCGGCCTGGTGTGCTCGGATGATCGACATCGACGCCCCCGGCTCGTCGAGTGCGAACCTCCGTTCACTCGGCCATGCCCGC
>JAUMAF010000237.1:0-1871 GCA_032117045.1 Pirellulales bacterium
GAAGAGACGCTCGCCCCGGCGGCGACCGACTGATTCGGGTCGAGCGTTGTGCAACTGATGCGGCGCCGGATTGGTTTGCCGGCGGTAGGCATGCTCGAAGCCGGGGATTTTGCTACAGGATGCCCGGCTGGCCGACGGGACATCACTCGTGAGTCGCAAACATTCCCGGCTTCTGTGCGTGCCCACCGACCGGCTCCTCAGCATCGGGAGGTTTCACGATGGGGAACTGCAGCATCGAGCAGAACGGGCCGGAACTCAGCGCGGGGCTGCCCATGCCCCGGAGCCGGCGTATGACCGGGCACCGATCCGCTTGAGCGGATTGGTCGACGAAGCCAGGATGGCGGAGTGCCGGCGGCATCCGAGTGAGCGAAGGACAGGATGTCCGCAGCGAACGTCCGGCGATGGGGCATGGGCAGCCCCGAGCCCCGAGGCAAGCCCGCGCCTCAGCCGGCGCGGAGAACGTCTTCGACGCGTCGGATCGCCTCTTCGACATCCCACGCCGAATCGGCGAGCATGATCGGCGACCGCCTTTGCACCCAATCTCCAACCGTCTTCTGGGCGGCGATCACCGTGGAGTGGCTGCGGCGACCGAAGTAGGTGCCGATCTCCGCAAGTGCGGCCTGGGTGTGTTTCCGGGCGAGAAACATCGCCAACATCCGCGGATGGCTCACCGTTCGCGCCCGCCGCGACGACTGCAGGCTGCCACTCTCGATGCCAAAAGCCTTGCAGACAGCCCGCTCGATGTCGGCGAGCCGCACGCTTCGGGTGCTGGAGCGAACGAGATCAGCGAGGGCCTCTTCTGCCATGCCGAGCGTGACCGGCACCCCGAGCATGAGGCTCGTGGCCTCGAGCCGGTTGACGGCACCAAAGAGCTCCCGGGCATGCCGGGTCATGCTCGTGGCGATGAAATGCACCACCTCGTCCGGCACGCCGAAGGACCGCTTGCCACAGACTGAGGCCACGATGCCGCGGCGGACTTCGTAGTCAGGGGGCAGGATACGGGCGATCATGCCGCCTCGCAGCCGCGTCAGGAGTTCGGGGCCGAGTTCGGGCAGCGCGTCGAGTTCACGGTCGCAGCCGAACACGACCTGTCGGCCCTGCCGCTGAACCGCATCGAGCGTCTGCAGCAGCTCGAGGAGCGTGGCCTTCTTCCCCACGAAGAACTGCAGGTCATCGATGACGAGCAGGTCGGCGTTGCGGCAGGTGCGGCGAAAGCCCGGCAGCCCGCTGCCATGGAGCGCCTGGAGAAAACCGGTGGTGAACTGCTCGGCCGACAGACAGACGGCATTGATGCCAGGGTGGAGTTCGCGCGCCCGCTCGCACACGCCCTCGAGAAGATGGGTCTTGCCGACGCCGCTGGGTCCGTGGATCACGAGCGGCGACACCTCGCCCGGACGCAGGGCCGCCATTTCGACCGCGCCACAGGCCATCCGATTGCTCGGGCCCACGACAAAGTCGGCGAGCCTGAGAATCGACCGGCGACCGATCGTCGCGGGCACGGATGTGGCCACCACGGACTCCGCCTTGACGGCCGCTCTCCGCTTGGCCTCACCGCGGCCCGGCGTCGCCACGACACTCAACTCACGGCCCACGGCCGGGAACGTCTCATTCGCCTCGCCACCAGCGGCGACAGGCTCCCAGGCGACCGCGGCAGTCGGCCCGCAGACCTCACGGGCAGCGGAGAGGAACTCGGCCTGAAAGGTGCGTCGCAGCCACTCGTGGGTGAAGCCGCTTCCGACACGGACACGCACGCTGACTCCCCCACGACGGCCTGCAGAGCGGCTGCCTGCCGCCACGGCGACCTGCGCCGCACCGCCGAACCAGACGGCGAACCGATCATCGCCGATACGGCTGCGAAACGCCGTCAGAAC
>JAUMAF010000238.1:0-2413 GCA_032117045.1 Pirellulales bacterium
CACGTTCGTCCAGGTCGTGGCCAGGTTCACGGCAGCGGCGGCGTCCACCACGCCGAAGCCGTACTTGTGATTCACCCACTTGCCGGCGGCGTTGGTGGTCCAGTCGACATCGGTGACGTCGTTCTTGCGGGCCGACGCCGCCAGCACATGCTGGACATCCCGCCAGCCAAGAGCGGGATTGGCCTCGAGCATGAGGGCCACAACGCCCGACACGAGCGGGGTGGCAGATGAGGTGCCTCCGAAGTCGTTGGCGTAATCGCCGCCGTTCGCCGATGTGGCCGTATTGGAGCCAGCGGTGCCCGTGAGGTCGGTGGTGGTGATGCCCACATCCGCACCGCTCGAATCACCGCTCGAAGATGCGGCGACGAGAATGTTGGCGCCCGGTTCGGCATACCACGATTGCCTGCCGCGGTTGTCAACGGCGGTGACCGCGATTGTGAACCGGGAGTTGGCGTAGCCGTCGTAGTTTGAGTTGTCGTTGGCGTCGAGACCATTGCCCGCGGCCCACACATAGATGCTGCCCAGGCCGCCCCGGCCCGTCTGCACCGCGTTTTTCATCGCGGCGAGCGTGAGCGGTCCTGGAGCTTCAAGCGTGAGGCCATCGTCGGTAGGGCCCCAGCTGTTGGAGTAGATGTCGATGTCTTGGGGCTTGTAGGTGAGTCCATTGGCCTCGGTCTGATCATTCGTGACCGTGGAGATCAGTCGGATGCCGGCCAGCGAGGCACTCGGCGCCGAGCCAGACACGCCGATGCCGTTGTTGCCCCGCGCGGCCGCCACACCCGCGGCCGACGTGCCGTGGTCGTCGCCGGTGCCGGGTGTCGGATCGGCATCATTGCCGTTGAAGTCGTAGCTGAGGTCGGCGCGGTAGCCTGGAGAGAGGTCGGGATGCGACCACTGCAGGCCGTCGTCCACAATGCCGATCGTCACACCGGCGCCCTTTGCCGTATCCCAGGCGTTCACGACCCGCGCGTCCTCGCCCACGGTGCCGCTACTCTGGCCGGTATTTCGGAGGTGCCACTGGTTCGTGAAGAGCGGGTCATTGGGCACGAACCGCTTCTCCTGGAGCCGCCATTCAGGGGCATAGGCCGGATCCGATGGCAGCACCGTCGATCCGAGCGAATCCGCCTGCGCTCCCCAGACCTGCGACAGTGATCGCACCGCAGCCGCCCCCGTTGTGGCGGGGGAGGTCTGCTGCCAGCCGGCCTGCGCGACCTGGCCGACCGTGTAGGTCCCCGCTGCCAGGCCAGTGAACGTGTAGCTTCCGTCGGAGCCGGTGACCGTGCTCGGCTCGCCGGCGTCCAACTGACCGTCGCGATTGGTGTCGAGGTAGATCGTCCAGCCCGCCGCGGTGACTTCGGCGGGAAGATCCCAGGTGCCATTCCCGTTGGCGTCGTTCCAGGCGAAGCCGGCGATCGAGGCGGGCTGCGGCGGCTCTGGTGACCCACCGATCACGGTGATGGTGTCGAGAAAGGCCCGCTTGGCCGTCGTGGCGAACGTGATCGTCGAGTTGGCCTGGCCGCCGGTGAACGAAAGCGTTTTTGTTTCGAATGCCCCGCTCATCGTGGCCGAGTAGGTCACCGTCTGCGGCGTGAGGCCGGAGACGGTGACGATGATCGAGCCCTCCACCGTTGTCCAGCCCTTCACGTCGAACGACACCGTGAAGGCACCGCCGTTGCCGGTGAGATCGAGCGTTTTGGTCGTGATCGAGCCGGCGGCACCGCTCGTGCCGAGTTTCACCGCGCCGCCGGCCTGGTAGGCGGCGGTCACGCTCGACCAGTTGGACGAGCCGGTCCAACTGGTGCTCGATCCCGAGGTCGAGGTGCTGTTGCCAATGGTCAGCGCCGCGAAGTCCTCGGAAAAGAGCGTCGTGCCCGTCGATGGACGTACGGTGTTGCCGCTGGCCGTCGTGGCCACGGTCTGAGCGGTCGCGCCGCCACCGGTGATCGAGATGGCGGCGGCATTGTAGCTGCCCGTCGCCGCGGTCGCGGCGAGCCGCACGTAGATCGTGGTGGTGGCGAGCGTGCCTCCCGTGGGGGCGAGCGAGAGCGAGGCCGCATAGCCGCTCCCCGCGGAGAGCGACACCTCGAGCCCGGTCGGCGGCGCGACGGTGAGGCTGCCTGAGAGCGCGAGCCCCGACAGGCTGAACGTCTCCGGGGTTGAAGCCGTGCCAAAAGTCGTGGTGAGTGGAGCCGCGAGCGTGGTGGGAGTCACGGTGATCGCGGGCGTCGCGGTGACTACCCTCGGATAGGAATAGTCCACGACGACCGGCAGGTGATCCGCCACCGTTGTGAGCAGATTGAGCACCTCGATGCGGTTGGCCAGCCCCGGCAGGGCCGTGCTGCTGGAGCTGTTGATGCTGCCGTTGCGTGGCACCGAGCCGTTGTTGCCGAAGGTGCGGTAGCTGCCCGGCTTG
>JAUMAF010000238.1:2423-4539 GCA_032117045.1 Pirellulales bacterium
GAGGCCGCCACCGGTGAATCCCGCGGGTGCCGTCTGCAGGGGTGCCTGCGTGAAGATGTCCACGAAACTCGAGTTGGAGTGCCAATCGCCGGGCCGACTGAGCGGATCGAAGGCCTGGCCATTTCCGGCCCCGAGCATCGTTTGGTAGGCAGGTTCGCTGCTGCGGTAAAGGTTGTAGTCGCCCGCGTAAATGATGCTTGTGCCGTCGGGCAGCGCGTCGGCGTCGGTGCGGATGGCCCGGGCTTCGACATCGCGGCGAGCGGCGTCGTCTGCCGTGTCGAGCGACTTCCAGTGGCTGTTGTAGACATAGAAGACGGCGGAGGCGTCGCCGTCCCTCGGCTGGAACTTGTATCGCAGCGTCTGCCGCGGGCCGCCGGTCGTGGAAGCGGTGCCCACCGCCCGCTCCTCGAGGAGTTGCAGAGCCTGCGTGTTGTAGACGACGCCCTGCGTGCCGCTGCCGGTCGTCGTGCCGTTGAGGCCGCCGAAGGCGTACGTGCCGGTGCCGTAGATTGCGTTGAGCGTCGCGGCGACGTTGGCCGAGGTGGTGCCCTGGCTTGCCACTTCCTGGATCGCCAGCAGATCGACCTGGTCGGCGTGGCCCCCGACCGACTCGGCAGCCATCGCCTGCAGGAGTGTGCCCAGGCCCGATCGCGGCAACGTGTCGGCGGCGGTGATGTTGTAGCTGACGATCCGCAGATAGTCGGTGCCCAGCGGTTTGCCGCTGACGGCCGCGGACGCCGTGCCAGGACCGGCTGAGTTCACGGCTCGCAGCAAGACTGAGTAGGTCTGGCCGTTCGTGAGGCCCGTGATCACCAGCGGACTCGACGTGACGGCTGGAGCAGGGGTCGTCCAGGCGGAGCCACCGTTGAGCGAGTACTGGTAGTGAGTGATCGCCGCGCCGCCGTCGGAGGACGGGGCCGCAAACGCCACGCGGAGTTGGCCGTCGCCGGCAGTGATGCCCGTAATCGTGGGGGCAGTGGGGGCCGTGACGACCGACGTCGGAAGGCTGAAAGAAAAGTTGTCGATCGCCAGGCCGTGATCGTTGCCGGCATCATTGGATTCGACCCAGCGGATCCAGAGCGTTGTCCCAGCCGCCCAGGGCGTGGCCGGCGTGACGGTGCCCCCGATATTGGCGACGCGGTTGGTGGCAGTGTTTCCGTCAAGAGCGGCCGCCGTGGCGGTCGCGACCGGCGATGTGAAGTTGAATGCCGGTCCGGCAGCGGCCCAACTGCTCACTCCCGCAAAGGTACTGCCATAGCCGTACTCGGCGACCATCGTCTGGGGTGTGGCATTGCCGCCATTTCGCCATTGTTCGCCGTCGTAGCGGACGTTGAACGCGTTCTGGGAAACGCCCGTGTTGTTCGTAACAGCGACCGTGATCCAGCCGGCCACCGAGCCACTCGTCGGGCTGCCGAAGTAGGCTCCTCCCGAAGCCGCGCCGCCGACCGCGCGGTCTGCTGCCGCCGTCGAGCCGAAGTTGTAAAAGCTGCCAGAGTTGCTGGTCCCGTCGCTCGTCATGATCGTCGTGATGGCGGCGGGCGTCTTGTTGAACAGACTCCAGGCGGCGATCGTGGAGTCGTTCGACCAGGACGTTCCCGATGTGCCGAGCGCGTCGAAGTTTTGCGAGTAGTGCGTGCCGGTGAAGTTCACGGCCGCCAGCAGGGCCCGTCCTTCGAGCGGCTCGAACGCGGAAGTTGGGCCCCAGTCAGACCGCCGCCGCGCCGCCGACCGCCTCTCACCGCGGGCGTTTGGCCGCCGACACATTCGCTCGCAGCGGCTCATCCGCGGTCCTCATTTTTTCTTGGTTTGCCGAGGTGTCTGCGAGTCGGTGGCAAATGCGGCCCAGGCGGCGAGCAAGGTCGTGCTGCTTGATGTGGCGATCGGGGTGGACTGCGTCGATGCCGAGGCGGTCGGTGTGATGGGCAGATAGGTGCCAGTGCCAAAGAGGGCAGCATTGTTCAGCAGGCTGGTGTCAACTGAATTCACGTTTCCACTGTAGTTGAAGTCGCCTTGCGACCAGACCGCATTGGTTCCACCAGCACCGAACTTCCCACTATTGTTGATGAGGCTAACGTCAACCGAGTTAACCTGGCCATCGAGATTCGAGTCGCCATAG
>JAUMAF010000239.1:0-6827 GCA_032117045.1 Pirellulales bacterium
GCACCTCATTCGACCGCTGATCACGCACCTGCGGGAGGTGGTGCGGGCCGGACCGATCATCGCCACCGACGACACGACCGTCACGCTGAAGGTGACGGATTCGCCGCTGCCCACCGATCGTGACAACCCGAAGAACGTGCGCGCCTGCGAGGTGATCGCCGCTGCGCAGGCGGAGTCACGTGGCAGCATCACGGCGAGGATGTGGGTCTATCGGAGCGTGACTGCGCCGATCAACGTCTTCGACTTCACGGTGAGCCGCCATCGGGACGGCCCGGAACTGTTCCTCGACGGCTTTACCGGGAGCCTGATGGCTGATTGCTATTCCGGCTACGAGGCGGTGCAGACGAGGAGCGAAGGCAGGATCATCCGTGCCGCGTGCGCCGCACATGCGCGTCGCAAGGTCTTCAATTCGCGCGACAACCACCCCGTTCATGCGAGCGTGCTGCTCGAGATGTTCCGGAAGCTCTACGACATCGAGGATCGTGCCAAACCGCTCACGGCCGAGGACCGCCGGACGCTCCGGAGCACCGAGGCGTGGCCGATCTGGGAGCGGATGCGCGAGTACCTCGCGAGTGAGGCGGTCGCCGACGTGCTGCCCAAGGAGTCCTTCGGCCAGGCTTTGACCTACCTGCGCAACCAGTTCAAGCATCTGCTGATCTATCTCGACGACGGCTTGATGCCGATCGACAACAACGAGACTGAGCAGTTGATGAAGCAGGTGGCCTTGGGGCGGAAGAACTGGATGTTCATCGGCAGTGTCGATGCGGGCTATCGAGCTGCGGATCTGATGACGCTCGTCAGCAGCGCGGCCCGCAATGACCTCGACGTCTTCGTCTATGTGAAGGACGTGCTTGATCGACTGCTTGCGGGCGACACCGACTACGTTGGCCTGCGGCCCGACGTCTGGAGGCAGTCACACCCCAAGGCCGTCCGGCTCTATCGAGTCGAGGAGCGTCGCTCCCGAGCCGACGCGAAGACGATCAAGCGCGCCCGACGCCGGGTTGCCAATCGCGGCTGAGCCGCCGGCAGACGGTGCGATCCAAGCGGCGGACGGGATGGCCGTGGTGGGCGCTCACGGGAGTGGCTGGTGGGCAAGTACGCCCCGGCGACCGTTGCCCGGGAGATCAAGCGGGCCCGCCAATTCTTCGAGTACGCAAAGGATTGCCGGATCATCGAGTCCAATCCCTTCGCCAAGGTGCGGGCCGGAAGCCAGAAAAACACCAGACGAAAGAAGTTCATCGGTCACGATGTCGTCTCCCGCATCTTGGAGGCCCTGCCCGACAATCTCTGGCGACTCGCCTTCATACTGGGGCGGTACGGTGGCCTGCGGATACCGAGCGAATTCCAACGGCTCACGTGGAGTGACATCGACTGGGCGGCTCGCAAGATCACCGTCCGGGTGCCCAAGAAAGAGCACCTCGACGGCCATGAGAGCCGGTTCGTCCCGATTTTCCCCGAGATCGAACCCTACCTGAGGCAAGCGTTCGAAGACGCTCCCGAGGGCAGCGTCTTCATCCTGCCGGAGCGGTTTCACCAAGACGGTTACGTCTATGCGGGTATCCTGCGGGCCGTGGAACGGGCCGGCATCCCCAAGTGGCCTAAGTTGCTCGTGAATCTGCGGGCCAGCCGGGAGACCGAACTCATGCGTCAGCAGCCCGCCCACCTCGTGCATGCGTGGCTCGGCAATTCCCGCGAGGTCGCCGAAGACCACTACCTGATGGCGACCGACGAGGACTTCCTGAGGGCCGCCGGAAAAGTGACCCCAACGGCGCCCCCTGCATCGCTCATCACGGCTCGTCACGAGTCGTCACCGGAAAAAGAAACAGCCGTATCCCCCGCGTTTGCGAAGGATACGGCTGTTCAGATACCCCCACGGGGAGTCGAACCCCGGTTTTCGGACTGAGAACCCGACGTCCTGGGCCACTAGACGATGGGGGCTTGAAGCATTCGTTCTAGCAGCGTCGACCACCGAGTCAAGCAAACTTGAGCGCCGTCGATCCGTGGCCGTGCCGTCCGCGTCGTCGCCATGATCGCGCGGCGGTTGCCGGGGCGATCATCTCACCGAAACCCCGGGAAACCGTCGAGTCGCCGGGTTCTGCCGCGTCCGAGCGCGAAGCCCGCAGCGGCTGCGATCGAGGCTGCGACGAGCGTGATGAGCCAGCGACGCCGCCTCGTGGCTCGATCCGATTCTTCATTGGCCAGCGCCGCCGCGAGGAGGCGTGTCGCTTCGATCACATCGGGTGCC
Organism: Pirellulales bacterium; assembly: GCA_032117045.1. Classification (GTDB taxonomy): domain Bacteria; phylum Planctomycetota; class Planctomycetia; order Pirellulales; family UBA1268; genus QWPN01. The sequence goes on from JAUMAF010000239.1 coordinate 2,246, forward strand.
GACGACGGCTGCGATGCCGCCGACGCCGACGGCCATGCCCCGGTCGCCTGCCACGTCAGTGGGGCGGGGTGACGCGGGCCGGGAGCGATTGCGGATCGGGCGAGCCCCACGGCTTCAAGCAGCGTGCGGGGGTGCTGAAAGCGGTCGGCAGGTGCCTTCGACAGCAGCCTCTCGACGATCGAGCAGAGCGACGCAGGCAGGTCGGCCCTGCGTCTGGTGAGCGGCACCAGCGGTTCGCTGCCATGGGCCATCGCCACGCTGACGCTGGTCGCGCCGGAGAAGGGCGGCGTGCCGGCCAGGAGGTGATAGAGCGTCGCGCCGAGTGAGTAGAGATCGCTGCGTGCATCGACGTCGTCCCCCCTGCCCTGCTCCGGGCTCATGTACAGCGGTGTTCCCAGGGTCATTCCCGTCTGGGTCAGGGTCACGTCGTCGGTTGCCACTCGCGCCAGCCCGAAGTCGGCGACCTTCACATCACCGGCTCGCGTCACGAGCAGATTTTCCGGCTTGATGTCACGATGGACGATCCCCTGATCAGCCGCCCGCGCCAGCGCCGAGCCCACCTGTTCGAGCACATCGAGAGCCTGCGGGGCGTCGAGCGGGCCGCGGGCCGTGAGCCACTCCTTGAGCGATGGGCCTTCGACGAACTCCGTCACGAGAAAATGCACGCCCTCGATTCGCGCCACCTCGTGGATCTGCACGATGTTGCCGTGGACGAGCGCGGCGGCCGCTCGCGCCTCGCGCTCGAATCGCTCGACCGCCCCGGGATGCCGGAGCGTCTCGGGTCGCAGGACCTTGACGGCCACCCTGCGGCCGAGAGACGTCTGCTCGGCGAGATACACGTCCGCCATGCCGCCGCTTCCAAGGTGGCGGATGAGCCGATATCCTCCGAGCGTTCGACCGGCGAGGTCGGATGCGGCGGTACCGTCCTTCGGTGGCAGACCCGTCGTCATGCGTGGAACCTAGCACCAGGAAAGCCGATGCCAAAGCCGAACGCCGCTGCCCTCCAGAAAGCCGCCGAAAAAGTCGATCTGACCGCAGGCCCGTTCCAGGTCGTCCTCGAGACGACGATGGGGACGATCCGCCTCGATCTCGATGCGAAGGTGGCGCCCGGTCATGTACGCAACATGGTGGCCCTGGCCGAGAGTGGATTCTACGACGGCACGGGCTTCCATCGAATCATCAAGGGGTTCATGATCCAGGGGGGATGTCCGGAAGGCACGGGAACCGGCGGCCCGGGCTATCGCATACCCGCCGAGTTCAACGCGACGCCGCACGAACCGGGCGTCCTGTCCATGGCACGAACGAACGACCCGAACTCGGCCGGGAGCCAGTTCTTCATCTGCCTGGGAAAGGCCACCCACCTCGATCGCAACTACACGGCGTTCGGCCGCACCGCGGACGACGCGAGCCTGCAGGTGGTGCGGGCGATCGGTGACGTCGCCACCGGCCCGAACGACCGTCCCCGGCAGCCGGTGACGATCACGAAGGCCACGGTCACTCGTCTGCAGGCGCCGTGAAGCGGCGACCACCGAAGACGATGCGGAGTCCGAACAGCGCGAGGGCGACGCCTCCCGCCCCGGCCAGCAGGTGGCTGCCTTCGTCCGTGGCGACGCGCAGCACGGCCATCGGGATCGACACGGGTGGTCGTGACGGGCTGATGTCGGCCGGTGCCTGCCGGGCTGCGGTGGAATCGCCGGCTGGTCCGGGGCCCTGCGCGAACGCCATCGAGTCGGGCATCGCGGTCGGTTGTGGGGTGGATTGCTGCGAAGGCTGGTGAAGGGTCGGGCCCACCGCCAGCAGCGGACTGGCAACGTACGTCGATCGCTCGATCGACCCATCGGCCGAGGCCAGCCGTGCCGGCTGGACGCCCGCCGGAGTGCCGAGCCCCCGGGCGATCGCCGGCTCGTCGGAAAACTCCGCGATCGGCAGCGGCGTGAAGCCGCTGGATCCCACGCTCGTGAGGAACATGCGAACGCGGGTGGAACAACTCCCGATCGTGCGGCCTTCCGCCTGTCCGAACAGCACTCCGGCGAGTTCACGTTTGCCATTGAAGATCGGACCTCCGGAGTCCCCCTGCCGCGCCGTCGCCTGCAGTTCCACGAACTCCTTGGCCAGCCCGTTGCCGGGTGACAGGTAGTCGGTGCACGGCCCTGTCTCTTCTCGATAGACCCCGCGACCGAAACCGGCGATCGTGAGTCGCTCGCCGATCATCGGCGGCTGCGAGGCGATCGTGATCGGCACTGCAGGCGGCTTCCAGATCACGACGGCCGCCAGATCCCAGGCCTCGTCCCATCGCACCACGGTGCCAGCCGACTGGAAGCCATCGGCAAACTGCACGAGCAGGGACGAGCGACTGTCGCGCACGACGTGCCAGTTGGTCAGCACGAGGCCCTGCGAACGATTCACGTCGACGAGAACGCCGGAGCCGAGCGCGGTGCCGGACTGCTCGGGCGCCACGATCCGTGCCACCGCCGGATGCGGCTCGTGGCCGGTGAACAGATAGTCGGCGAACCGAGCCGGATCCCAGGCTGCGGGACGCTGGTCCGCCCTGCCCCATCCCCACCACGAATCCTGTGCACGGACGGGAAGAGCCGCCGCGAGAGCGATCGACACGGCGGCGATCGTGACCGTGCGTCGGGACCGGTCGGCCAGCCGTCGCGTGGTCAGCGTGGGAAGCAGGGGAACGGTCGAACTCACGGCAGCCTCCTGTTCGTGGCGGTGCATGCGCGTGAGTGCTACCGGGCTCCGTTTCGGAACGAGCGACGGCGGATCTCGCGGTCGATGATCCGCTTCAGCAGTTCGCGCCGGAGTCGTGGGCGTTACCGCCTCTGGGGGTCAACCCCGTGGGACGCGATGGGCCGGGACGGGGGCGGGAGAACGCCGCCGTTGTGCGTGAGCATGTCGACGCTCCTGTCATGGCGCGGCCCCGGCCAGAAACCGCACCAAAGAGTCTCGGCAAACAGGTCGCCCGGACTTCAGCGCATCTGGCGGGCCCGGGCAGACCCACACGACCCGCACAGCCGTTGAAGGCCCCGGCCCAGGAAGGCACTGAAAACGGCGGCCGGAAATCTCCGGCTCCGCCACCGCGGCCGCTCGCTCGGGAAGCGTTTGCGTGACCCTTCGCCCCGTCCGCTTCGTCGATGCTCGATGTGCCCCAACGCGATCGAGCGGAATCGCCCCGGAGCGCGTCGGGTCAGTCCACCGGCCGCCAGTCACCACTCGACGGCGACACGCGGAAGCCATCGGCTGCGAGCTGTGCGACGATGCGTGCCACGTGGTCGCGCCCGTCGGTATCGACCGTGACGGCGACCGCCGTGGAAAAGACGTCCGGTCCTGAAAATGCCCGGTCGTGCACGATCTCCTGCACGCCCGCACCGGCGGCGGCGATCGCTGCCGTGAGCCGGGACATGCCACCCGGGCGGTCGCTGACGTGCGTGGTGAACCGCCAGCGGCGGCCATCGGCTGCCAGCCCCCGATCGATGACCCGGTCGAGGATCGTGAGGTCGATGTTGCCTCCGCAGAGCAGGAGAACCGCGCGGCGTCCGGCCAGCTCACGACCCGCGTCGCCGATCACCGCGGCCAGGGCCGCCGCCGCGGCGCCCTCGGCGACCGTCTTCTCCAGTTCGAGCAGCCGCACGACGGCCAGGGAGATCTGGTCCTCGCCGATCGTGACGACACGGTCGACGAGTGGTGCGGCCAGGGCGAACGGTGTGGCCCCGACACGGCCCACGGCAAGGCCGTCGGCGAGGGTCGGCCGGATGGGCACGTCGACCGGATGGCCGGCCGCGAGCGCCGCGCTGAAGGCGGGCGCCGCCGCCGGTTCCACCGCCACGATCCGGATGTCCGGCCGCAGCGCCTTCGCCGCCACGCACACGCCTGCGAGCAGTCCGGTGCCGCCCGTCGGCACCACGATCACCTCGACGTCAGGGGCCTGCTCCAGCACCTCGAGGGCCATCGTGCCCTGCCCCGCGATCACGCGCGGATCGTCGAAGCCGTGGACGAGCACCAGCCTGGTCGAGTCGGCGAGTTCCATCGCGCGGCGGCGTGCGTCCGCGAACGACTCGCCCTCGAGGATCACGCTGGCCCCGAGGCGACGGCACGTGGCGACCTTCACGAGCGGTGCGAAGCGTGGCATGACCACGGTCACCGGGATGCCCAGGAGACCGCCATGGTAGGCGAGTCCGAGCGCGTGGTTTCCGGCCGATGCGGCGACGACACCGCGGGTTCGCTGGGCGGTGTCGAGCATCAGGAGCGCGTTTCTCGCCCCCCGCTCCTTGAAACTGCCCGTCCTCTGCAGGAGATCCAGTTTGCAACGGATCGACAGCCCGGTGAGCTCCGAGAGTGGCACGCTGATCGGGCAGGGTGTCTCCGCGATGCCGCCGGAAATACGCCGACGGGCTGCCTGGATATCCGCGAGCGTGACGCTCACATCCGTCATCGCGTCACCACCCTGGCGGGACGATGGAAGCCCCGCACGTCGATCCAGTCCATCCCTGCCGTCTCGGCCGCGGCGATGCCGAGGTCACTGTCTTCCCAGACCACGCAGCGTTCCGGTGTCGCACCGAAACGCGACGCAGCCTCG